>VAZG01000451.1 GCA_005885285.1 Alphaproteobacteria bacterium
CGACAATGTCGTCTGGGTCACGAAGGCGAGATTGTTGGGATCCTTCGGGGTGAAGGTCGCGGCATCTTCCGCGGTCTCGATCAATGTCACCGCGCCGGCCGGCAATTGCCCGAGCGTGCCGACCACTTCCGGATGATGGGAATGCCCGATCAGCAGGATTTCGCGGCCGCGCTTGAAATGGATCGCCGCCTCGCGATGCACCTTGGTGACCAGCGGGCAGGTCGCATCGAGCGAAAAGAAGTTGCGCGTCTTGGCCTCCGCCGGAACCGACTTGGGAACCCCGTGGGCCGAGAACACCACCGGCGCGTTGGTGCTATCGGGAATTTCGGCCAGTTCCTCGACAAAAATCGCGCCCTTGGTCCTCAGGCTGTCCACGACATAGCGGTTATGGACGATCTCGTGGCGGACATAGACCGGAGCGCCGTAGATGGCGAGCGCGCGTTCCACAGTGTCGATCGCCCGCACGACGCCGGCGCAAAAGCCCCGCGGTGAGCAAAGCACGAGTTTCAGGTCTGGTTTGGCTGCCATATGGAGAAATCTCGGGACCGAATCACCCCTCACCGGCGGGCCAGGGAACGGTCGGCTGGTAACGAATTGGGGCTGGTTTCGGGCGCTGTCAAGCCACTTTAGCAGCCCATTGCATGGGCAGCCCCGGAAGGCATATATAGGGCGTAATTCCCGTAATTTCCGTCATCGCTGATGACCGAAGGCTTCGCCTCCAAAAGAGGTGGGCGAAGCGCAAAGGAGATTTGCCATGAGCAATGCACCGCTGATGCCGAAGGCAACCGCCGTGTGGCTGGTCGACAATACCGCGCTGACTTTCGATCAGGTGGCCGATTTCACCAAAATGCACCCGCTCGAGGTGCGCGCCATCGCCGACGGCGACGCCGCCCAAGGCATCAAGGGCATGGACCCGATTTCGACCGGTCAGTTGACCCGCGACGAAATCGAAAAGGGTGAAAAGGACCCGAACTACCGCCTCAGGCTCGGCGAGAGCAAGGTGACGCTGCCGCCGGCGGCCAAGAAGAAGGGCCCGCGCTATACGCCGGTATCGCGCCGTCACGAGCGGCCGAGCGCGATCCTGTGGCTGGTGCGCAACCACGCCGAATTGAAGGACGCGCAGATCATGCGCCTGGTCGGCACCACCAAGACCACCATTGCCAGCGTGCGCGACCGCACCCACTGGAATGCCTCGACATTGACGCCGATGGACCCGGTGACGCTCGGCCTGTGCTCGCAGATCGAGCTCGATTTCGAGGTGCAGCGCGCGGCCAAGGAGAAGCCGACCGAGACCGCCTACGGCGGCGCCACCCTGCTGCCGGCCTCCGAGACTACCCGCAAGGAGCCGGAATACGAGCCGAGCGAGAAGCAGCGCGAGGACCTCAACGTCGACGCGGTGTTCGCCAAGCTCAAGACCATCGGCGGCAAGAAGCCGGACCAGGAGTAAGATCGGCGTTCTGGTGTGGTAGCGCACGTCATTGCGAGCCATAGCGAAGCAATCCAGAATTGCTCCACGGACACAGTCTGGATTGCTTCGTCGCAAGCGCTCCTCGCAATGACGGGACACACGAGATTGAGTAGGGTAGGCAAAGCGCGCTTGTCGGCGGTAGCTCCAAGAGCAAACGTGCAAGCGTGCCCATTTTTTTTCGATTTGCGGAGACTTGGTGGCACGGCGCAAACGCGCCTTTGCCCACCCTACCGATTCAATTTTCAAACAGCGCACGATGCAGCCGCGATCTCGCGATCTCGCCGCGAAAGCCACGCGAGTTTTACTGTGGACGTCCTGTCCTCTGATTCAGAGGGCGCAGGGAATGCCGGGCGCCCGCTGCGCCCGCAGCCTCGTACGCAAAACAAAAAAGCGTACGAGCGTAGTCACCACGGTCACACCGGTTCACCCGACATTCCCCGCGCAATGGTTTACGGCTTATAACGCGCTCTCCCCGGTGACCGGGCTGTTTTGCCACCGTCGGTTGCGCGGGAATAACCCGCGAAACTTGACGCCAGCGTCGGGGCGTCAGGACCACACGATTTCGCCGTCCGCAGATCCGCGCTCTCGTCAGCAGCGCCGCCTGCGTCCATCGCATCCCGCCCCGCGTCCGTGACGATCGCGAGCCGCCCCTCATGTCGAGACGGGACGGAATCGCAATACCCCTGATTCTACCTGGCCGTCAAGGAGAATTCGGAAAATCAGAAATCGATAATTGGCGCCGAGCCTGGCCGTCCGGTTGTGGGCGCGTCCCCTCACGCCTTCCGCAGAAACTCCGTCCGCAGCACCAGGCCCTTGACCTTGTCGGTGCGGCCTTCGATCTCGCCTTCGTTGTCGGTCAAGTGGATGTTCCTGATCATGGTGCCACGCTTGAGCACCAACGACGAGCTCTTCAGCTTCAGATCCTTGCTCAACGTGACGCTGTCGCCCTCGGCGAGCAGCGCGCCGTTCGAATCCCTGACCTTGATGTCCATGCGTGACCTTCTGCGCGAGCGCGCCTTGAATGTTTCAGTTTGCGGGGCGCGGTCTAGCCGAGTTCGATGTCATCGGCAATTTTGTGGGCCGAGGCTGAGGCCGCCGACGATCAGGACCATCCTGGCGGCCAGCTTCGTGCCAATTCGTGTTTCTGGCTATCCTGCTTGTTGGTGCGGCTCCTTCCGGTGCGGAGGCTCGCTCAGCCGGTCCACCCAGGCGATGCCGATGGCGGAAAGAATGAATGTGATGTGGATCAGGACCTGCCACAGCACGCCGGTTTCGGTGTAGCCGGTGCGAGCGGAGCCGAGATGGCCGGCCTCGATGAAGGTGCGCAGCAGCGAGATCGAGGAGATGCCGATGATGGCCATCGCCAATTTGATCTTGAGCGCGCTGGCATTGACGTGGCTTAGCCATTCCGGTTCGTCGGGATGGCCCCGCAGATTGAGCCGCGAGACGAAGGTCTCGTAGCCTCCCACGATCACCATCACCAGCAGGTTCGAGATCATGACGACGTCAATCAGCCCCAGCACCGTCAGCATGATCTGCTGTTCGTTCACGTCGTACCAGTCGACCGTCAGATGCCAGAGCTCCTTCAGGAACAGAAGCACATAGATGGCCTGGGCGACGATGAGGCCGACATAGAGCGGCAGCTGCAGCCAGCGCGAGCCGAAGATCAACCTGGCGAACACGCCGATTCGTGGGCTTTTGTCGCGGCGCGTCGGCACGTCTTGAGCTTCAGATGTCATGCATCACTCCGAATTGCTGAAACATGGGCTTCTCAAAGCCGCTTCACGGACCAGCGATCACCGGCGCCAGTTCGTAAACACCGCGATAGATCATCTCGCAGGCGACATAGAGGATGATCGCCAGTCCGACATAGGCGATCCAGCGATGCTTCTGGAGCAGGCGGCCGAGGAAATCGGCAGCAATGCCCATCAGCGCGACCGAAAGCAGCAGACCGAAGACGAGAACGAAGGGGTGTTCGCGTGCCGCACCGGCGACGGCAAGCACGTTGTCCAGGGACATCGAGACATCCGCGGCCACGATCTGCGCAGCAGCCTGGCCAAACGTCTTGCGCGGCGCGGGCGTTGACACCAGAGAGCCGTCGTTGCCGCGGCTGAACGCCAACTCGCTTGTTGCGGTCGCCTGCGAAAGGCGCAGCTCGCGCCACATCTTCCAGCAAACCCACAACAGCAAGACGCCGCCGGCAAGCAGGAGACCTATCAGCTGCAGGAGCTGCATCGCGACGCCGGCAAATGCGATGCGAAGCGCCGTGGCGGCGAGGATGCCGACCACGATGGCGCGCCGGCGCTGCTCGTCCGGCAGGCCGGCGGCGGCGAGCCCGATCACGACGGCATTGTCGCCGGCAAGCACGAGGTCGATCAGCACGACCTGAAGCAGCGCCGTCAGCGCGTCGGCGGCGATGAAATCGGTCATGACGGGTTGTTCGGTTGCGATGGCGGGCGGAGCCATTGCGGCCGGCGGCGCTCGATCCAATCCAGCACCTTCGAGCGCGCCGACCGAAACGCCGGCACATCTTCGGCAAGCAGCGCCAGACCAAGTGGAAGCATCCAGATGCCGAGGACCGGCAGGAAAGCCAGCAGGCCAGCGCCGATCAGCAGCACGCCGGCGGGGATCCTGACCCAGCGGCTCTTCGGCTGCAGCAAGTAGGACACAGCGCCGCCAAGGCGCTGCGGCAGGCGATCAATCAACGCCTCCAGGCGCCAATCGCCGCCGGCCGAATGGCGGGGCGTACCTGCACGCGATGATCGGCTTTCGTCAGAGATCGCGTTCACGTTCATGCTCCCCATGACGTTGCTCAGCGCTGGATGCGCGACGCGTCTGCTCGACCGGCTTTGCCTGCGGCAGGCCCGGTGCAAGCAGGCGCAAGAGCTTGATCGCCAACACCTCGTGCGGATGCAGGGTCTCGTCCGCTACAGCGACGCGTTCTGAGATCGCAAGCAGATCCGGCGAAAGCGACAGGTCCGATACCGGCGTCAGCGCGTCGCTAACGACATGGGCGAAGTCCCGTTGCTCGAGCCGTCTCGCGCGTTCATCGAACATTGCGGCGAGGCGCGCCTCGGTAAGGTACGCCGCCAAACCAAGGTCGCTGATGAAACGAACGACTTCATCCCGCTCCACCGCCGACACATGCCGGTCGGCGACGGCTACCATCGCGCCCACTGTTACCAGTGCCGTCGCCGCCCGTTCGTGAACGTTGGAAGGTTCGATGATCTCGCCCTGAATGGGCGTTACGTGTTTTCGTGCAGACACCGTGTTGCTCCTCAAACTTGCGTCAATGACCGCGAAAGGAGCAAGGATGGCTGATCAGGGGAATCAGGAGAGCGGACCCTGGGTCGGCCGATCCGTCGCGCCAGGCGCGGGGAAAGGTAATCCGACATCACAAGGTTGGCCGATAAACTCGGCGTCCTCGTCAGAGGGGCCCGGATTCCATTATTACCGGTGAGATTGGTGGCAGGCGGATGGAAATCAAGATCACGGAGATGGCTGCGACCACCTGCCGCGCAAGGAACTCAATTGATCGAACGTGACTTCTGAATTCCGTTCCAGGCGTCAGCCCAGTTCGATGTCGTCGGTAATCTCATGGCTGAGGCTGAGGCCGCCGATGGTCAGGACCATCTTGGCCGGCAGCTTCTCGTTTCCCTTGAGGTGGCCGGCCTGCACGGCATCGCGCACCGCCTTCTCGACCTCGCGCTGCGAGGTGACGCCGACCTGTTTCAAGAATTTGCGCAGGCTGGCGTTGAATACGTCTTCATTCATCGTCGGCTCCTCTTTGTTTGCATGATCTCCGCGCAAACGCGTTCCGCGTTTGTCGCGAGGGAAAACCGGTGTCCACCCTCGGGTCAAGCCCGAGGGCATGCTTTTCCGGATCATGCTTCTTACGGATGTTCGGGATGGTTTACCATGTATTCGCCGATGTCGCGCTGGCGGCGGTCGGCGCGCGCGGTGGCATTGTTGCGTTGAACGTCGCGGTCCTTGCGGCAGGCGATATATTCGGACGAGCCGGCTGCGACATTGTTGGCGCGGCAGAATGTATCGTCATCCTCGCTGAGCGTATAGGCCACCGTCGGCTGTCCCCGCTCGAGGCAGCCGGCAAGCAGCGGTGCTGCGAGCAGTAGGAGCGCGATGTGGGGTCGTGCGAAGTGACGTCGCATGTTCCGTCCATTTTTCCAGTGTCGTCGTTGCCGGGCTTGACCCGGCAATCCAACGAAATAAAGGCATTTCTCGAGATGCCGGGATGATTAAGTGCCGTCATTCCGGGGCGATGCGCAGCATCGAACCCGGAATCTCGAGATTCCGGGTCTGGTGCTAACGCACCATCCCGGAATGACAGCGTGGCTTCACACCCTGCCCTTCAGCGCCTCGCCGATTTCATCGAGCACCTTGGGGTCCTCGATGGTCGCGGGCATGTTCCAGGGCTCGCCGTCGGCGATCTTCTTGATGGTGCCGCGCAGGATCTTGCCGGAGCGCGTCTTCGGCAGCCGCGCCACCGTGATCGCGAGCTTGAAGGCGGCCACCGGGCCTAATCTTTCACGCACCAGTGCCACGATCTCCTTTTCGATCTCCGTTGGGCTTCGCGCGACGCCGGCCTTGAGCACCAGGAAGCCGCAGGGCACCTCCCCCTTGATCGCGTCATGGATGCCGAGCACCGCGCATTCGGCGACATCCGCGTGCGAGGCCAGGATCTCTTCCATGCCGCCGGTGGAGAGCCGGTGCCCGGCGACATTGATGAAGTCGTCGGTGCGGCCCATCACGAACACATAGCCGTCCTCGTCCTTGTAGCCGGCATCGGAGGTTTTGTAATAGCCGGGAAACTCGGTGAGGTAGGCCTCTTTGAAGCGCTCGTCCTGTTGCCACAGCGTCGGCAGGCAGGCCGGCGGCATCGGCAGCTTGATGACGATCGAACCCATGATCCCAGTGGCGACCGGCCTTGCCGCCTCATCGACGACATCGACCTGATAGCCCGGCATCGGCACCGTCGGCGAGCCATGCTTGACCTTCAGCAGCCCCAAGCCCACCGGATTGCCGGCGATGCACCAGCCGGTTTCGGTCTGCCACCAATGGTCGATCACGGGCACTTTCAGTTGCGCTTCCGCCCATGCCACCGTCGGCGGATCGGCGCGCTCGCCGGCGAGGAACAGCGCGCGGAATTTCGACAAGTCGTATTTCCGGATGAATTTTCCGTCCGGATCTTCCTTCTTGATGGCGCGGAATGCGGTCGGCGCGGTGAAGAAGGCCACCGCCTGATGCTCGGAGATCACGCGCCAGAACGCGCCCGCATCCGGCGTGCCGATCGGCTTGCCCTCATACATGATCGAAGTCGCGCCATGAAATAGCGGGCCATAGACGATGTAGCTGTGGCCGACCACCCAGCCGATATCCGAGCCACACCACCAGATCTCTCCGGGCCGGACGCCGTAGAGGTTGAACATCGACCATTTCAGCGCCACCAGATGCCCGCCATTGTCGCGCACCACGCCCTTCGGGATGCCTGTGGTGCCCGAGGTGTAGAGGATGTAGAGCGGATCGGTCGCGAGCACGGGCACGCAAGGCGCGGCCTTGCCGGCCGCGAGCGCTTGGCGGCGCAGATCCGCCCAGTCGTGGTCGCGGCCCGCGATCAACTCGCAACGCTGTTGCGGCCGCTGCAGGACGATGCAGGCTTGCGGCTTCGCGCTCGCAAGTTTGATCGCCTCGTCGAGCAGCGGCTTGTACTGCACGATGCGGCCGGGCTCGAGCCCGCAGCTTGCCGAAAAGATCAGCTTTGGCCGGGCGTCGTCGATCCGGGTCGCCAGCTCTTTCGCCGCAAAGCCGCCGAACACCACGCTATGCACCGCTCCGATCCGCGCGCAGGCCAGCATCGCGACCACGGCTTCCGGCACCATCGGCATGTAGAGGATGGCGCGATCGCCCTTGACGACGCCGAAGTCGGCCATGACGGCGGCAAGCGTCTGCACCTCTTTCAACAGCTCGGCATAGGTGAATTTCGTGACGGTGTTGGCAAGCGGCGAATCGTGGATCAGCGCCACTTGATCGGCGCGCCCGCCGGCGACATGACGATCGAGCGCGTTGTAGCAGGTGTTGACCACGGCGCCGGCAAACCAGCGGCCGTAGATGCCGATAGCGGGATCGAAGACCTTCTTCGCCGGCTCGATCCAGTCGATCTCGCGCGCCGCCTCGCCCCAGAAGCCGATGGGATCGGCCAGCGAGCGGGCGTGGGCCTGATGATAGCGGCTGTTGTCCTGGACGTTCATGGCGTCTCTCCCGCAATCTTTCCGCAACGTGTGGCGCCATTGTCACGCGAAGTGGTTGCGATTCAAGCCGGAAAACCGGTCTATTGCCGTTCGATCGCCAATAGGTGGTCCAGCCGCTCGCGCATGGCCTGTTGCAGATCGTAGTCTGGGCGACCAAAGGAGGCATTGCGGCGGATCAAAAACTCGTCCTGTTCGCGTTGCAAGGCGCGCCCGGCGCTTGGGCTGTCGCCGGTGGCATCGCGGACGATCTTGGCATTCACGGCATTGATCTCGCGATCGAGATTGGCGAGCTCGGGATTGGCGCAGATCGCCTTTTCCACCGGACGCCTCGCACTGGCGCAATTAAAGCTCGGCTTGCCAGCGACCGCGATCAGCGCGCCGAGCCGCTCCAGCTCGCGCGCCAGCGACCGGTAATTGTCCTTCGCGGCGCCGTGGCCGGGGTTCAGCTTGATCGCCGCGCCAAAATCGGCCAGCGCCTTGGGGCGGTCGCCCTTCTTGCGCCACAGCTCGCCGCGGGCGTTATAGGTATCGGCCTGCGCCGGATCGAGCCGCAGCACAGCGTCGTAATCGGCGATCGCGCGGTCGATCTGATCCTTGCGGCCCAACGCGCCGCCGCGCGCGATCAGCGCCTTGATACGGTCGGCTCGCGCCGTCTTTTCGTTGTCGACCAGCGCGCCGCAGGCCGCGATGATGTTGTCGTCGGCATTGGCGCTCACCGCCGCCACGCAAGGCGCTGGGTCGACCGGCGGCTCTTTCGCCGGCTCGGCGCCGGTGGCGCGCGCGATTTGGGGCAGCGAGCACAACAGGCCCACGGCCACGGCAGTAGTGATCAGTATTCTCGGGCCCACTCGCATCAGATTTCCGGCGCAAACGCCCTCTATATCAGGACAGCCAATATTGGAACGGTCGCGATCCGCTGCCTCACACGCGGCAGCGCCGCGACGATTATACACGAGGGTCTTGATGTTAGATTGCGGATCAGGATGACCGCAATGGCGCGCTTTCAGGATTTCGAGACTTGACGACATTCGAGTGGATCATCGCCTTGTTGCTCGGCGCGGTCGCGTTGTCGGCGCTGGCCAGGCGGATCAAGGTCCCCTACCCGACCTTCCTTGCCATCGGCGGCGTGCTGCTGGCCCTTGCGCCGTCCGGACCATCATGGACGCTGGAGCCCGCTCTCGCACTGGCGCTGTTCGTCGCACCGGTATTGCTCGATGCCGCCTACGACACTTCGCTGCGCGATCTCCGCAACAATTGGGTGCCGGTCTCGACGCTGGTGCTGCTTGCCGTCGGCGTTACCACAGCCGTCGTCGCCGTGTTGGCGCATCGGCTGGTCCCGCAGATGCCGTGGGCGGCTGCGATCGCACTCGGTGCCATCGTTGCGCCACCGGATGCCGCCGCGGCCACCGCTGTCCTGCGCCAGGTCAACCTGCCGTACCGGATCCTCAAAATCCTGGAAGGCGAGAGCCTGCTCAATGACGCCAGCGCGCTCCTGATCTATCGGGTCGCGGTCGGCGCCGCCGCGGTGGAGCATCTCAGGTGGAGCGAGTTCGCCCCCTCCCTCGCGCTGGCATTGGCCGGCAGTCTTGTGGCCGGCTATTTGTTTGCCAGGGCTTGGCTAGTTCTGTCACGGCGAGTGGATGAGGCGCCGAGCGCGATCATCCTGCAATTCGCAGGCACTTTTACGGTGTGGATCGTCGCCGAGCGCATCGGCCTTTCCGGCATCCTGACCATCGTTGCCTATGCCATCACCATCGCGCGCACCGCACCGGCGCGGACCCCGGCGCGGCTTCGGGTGCCGGCCTATGCGGTGTGGGAAACCGCGGTCTTCATCCTCAATGTGCTGGCGTTCATGCTGATCGGCATGCAGTTGCGGCCGACCTGGATCCGGCTCGACGAAGCGGTGCGAATGGACTACCTCGCGACAGCGGCTTACGTCCTCGCCGCCGTCATCCTCGCCCGCATCGTACTGGTCATCGTCTATGGCGCCACCCTGCGTGCACTGGTCGCCCAGGGGCTGTTTCATCCGCGCAATACAATGGCGCTGCCCACGGTCAAGGGCGGCATCGTGACGGCGTGGTGCGGGATGCGCGGCATCGTCACGCTCGCGGCGGCCTTCGCGCTGCCGGAAAATTTTCCCTATCGCGGTCTGCTCCTGCTGACGGCTTTTGCCGTGGTGTTGGGTTCGCTCGTCATTCAAGGCCTGACGCTGCGGCCGCTGATCCTGGCGCTGAAACTGAAGGATGAGGATCCGGTCGCAGTCGAGGTCGCCCGCGCCCGCGGCATCGCCTATCGGGCCGCGCTCGAGGCGATCGACGGCGACCCGTCCGAGGAAGCCGAAATCCTGCGGCTCGAGTATCGCGCGATGCTGATGCGCGGCGAGGGCGATCCCGACGGTGGCGTCCCAACCAGCGAGCTTCCGGCCGATCCGCTGCGCCGGCGCGCGATCGGCGCGGCGCGGCGCTCGATCCTGAAACTGCGCCGGTCGGAAGAAATCGGCGATGACGCCTTCCATCAGCTCGAGGAAGAATTGGACCGGGCCGAGCTCAGCGCGCAGGCGTAGTCGTCCCGGCGTCCCGCGAAAGCCGTTGAGTCGCCGCATACGCTGCCCTCATCCTGAAGAGCGGCCACTTCGCCGCGTCTCGAAGGATGGGCCACGGGTCCCATGGTTCGAGACGGCGCAAGAGCGCCTCCTCACCATGAGGAGAGAGTGCTACCCCGCCTTGCAGGTGATCCCGCCATCGACCACGAGCTCGATGCCGGTGATGTATTTCGCTTCATCCGACGCCAGGAACAGCGCGGCGTTGGCGACGTCCCAGGCTTCGCCCATGTGCCCCATCGGCACCTGCGCGTCGCGCGCGCGCCACATCGCCGCCACGTCGCCCTTGGCATAGCTTGCCGCAAGGCCGGCGGAGTGTTCGACCATCGGCGTCTTCATCAGCCCCGGCAGGATCGCGTTGACGCGCACATGCTTGCTCGCAAATTCGACCGCGGTGGTGCGCGTCATCTGATTCATCGCGGCCTTGGTGGTACCGTAAGAAACGTAGGAGAGGCCGAGATGGCGGATCGAGGCGATCGAGGAGATATTGATGATCGAACCGCCGCCCTGCTTCACCATCACGGGAATGACGTGTTTCATGGCAAGGTAGGCACTCTTGAGGTTGACGGCGAAGACGTGGTCCCAGCTCGCTTCGCTCACATCGACGACGCTTCCCATCTCGGCGATGCCGACATTGTTGTCGAGCACATCGATGCGGCCATAGGCCTTCAGACACGCCGCCACCATCGCCTCGACGTCGGCGGCGCGCGAGACATCCGCGGTGAACGCGGCTGCCTTGCCGCCCTCGCCTGCGATGATCTTCACGGTCTCTTCCGCAGCCGCCGCGTTGCGATCGACGCAAAATACCTGTGCGCCCTCGCGCGCAAAGGTCACGGCGGTCGCCTTGCCGTTGCCCCAGCCCGGCCCGATCGAGCCTGCGCCGACAACAAGCGCGATTTTTCCCTTGAGCCGATCCATCGACGTCTCCCTGTTTGCTTAGTGGCTTTTTATGGTTCGCAGACCCTCATGACGGTGACGTTAGCACCGATCGGACGCTCGAAAATCTCCGACAGCGTCCGGCAACGGCCATCGGCGCAGATCCGCCATTCGCCGGCGGCGCCGGAATTGCCCAGCACCAGTTGCGGCACGGCAGCGCGTTTGGGTTGCCATTGAAACCAGCCGTCGACAAGGCGCGCCTGCGGCGGCGGCTCCATGCCGGCGCCAGATCCCTTGACCCGCGCCTGCACCAGCTCAAGTCCGCGGGCGGTGATGCGCCAGTCTTCCTGCCAGTCGGTCTTTTCGACCGAATGGGTCCAGGCCAGCGTGAAGGCCGCAAGCGTCAGCGTCTTGGCCACGCCGGCCGATAGCAGGCAAAGGCTCAAACCGCCGCCACCGCGAGCCGCGCACGCTGCCGCCATTGCCAGAGCACAAGCGCTGCGGTCAGGGCGAAACCGGCCGTGTCGCTCAAGGGGAAACCGCCGAGCAGGCACAGCGCCGCGATCAGCGCGACGGCGCGTTCGGCAAGCGTCAACCGCACTAACAGAAACCCGATCGCGACCAGGCCGAACAGGCCGATCGCCACCAGCGCCTTGACGGTGGCCAGCGCCACCGCGCCATAGAATCCGAGCGTTGCAGTCATGGGATCGCCGTCCTGGAGCATCAGCGCCGGCGAATAGACAAACACGAATGGAATGACGTAGCCGGCGAGCGCGATGCGCATCGCTTGCCAGCCGATCTTGTCGGGGTTTTCCCTGGCGATCGGGGCCGCCGCCAGCGCCGCCAGCGCCACCGGCGGCGAGAGATCGGCCATGATGCCGTAGTAGAACGCAAACATGTGGCTCTCGATCAGGGGCACGCCGAGCTTGGCGAGCGCCGGAGCTGCCAGCGCCGCGGTGATGATGTAGGTGGGGATGGTCGGAATGCCGGTGCCGAGCAGGATCGAGAGCACCATCGTCGTCACCAGCGCGAGGAACAGGCTCTTCTCGCCAAGTCCGATCACCCAGCCGCCGAAGATGGTGCCGACGCCGGTCTGCGTCATCATGCCGATGATGACGCCGACGATGGCGCAGGCCATGCCCACCGTCAGCGCCGACTTCGCGCTTTCGGCGAGCGAATCCCGGCAGGCGGCGAGCGTGGCCCTGCCGCCGCGCGTCAGCGCCGAGATCGCGACCAGCAACAAGACGACGCCCGCCACCGGGATGATCTCGATCCCGTCGCGCGACAGCGAGCCTGCGATCAGCGCAAGGCCGACCCAGAACAAAAACCGCAGCGCGTTGTTGGAAAAACCGAGCGTGATGCTGGTGCCGAGGATCAGCGCCACCGTCAGCGCGAGCCCCACGCTGCCGGCATAGAGCGGCGTGAAGCCCTCGAACAGCATGTAGACCAGCGCCGCCAGCGGCAATACCAGGTACCAGCGCGCCACCAGCGTCTTCCAGGCACCCGGAATTTCCGTCTTCTTCATGCCGACGAGACCGTGCTTGCCGGCCTCCAGATGCACCATCCAGAAGGCGGACGCGAAATAGAGGATCGCCGGGATCACCGCGGCCTTGACGATCACGGAATAATCGACGCCGAGCGTCTCCGCCATGATGAAGGCGACCGCGCCCATCACCGGCGGCATGATCTGTCCGCCCATCGAGGCCGTGGCCTCGACGCCGGCGGCAAACGCGCGGCGATAGCCGAACTTGATCATCAGGGGAATCGTGAACTGGCCGACGGTGACGACATTGGCGACGCCGGAGCCCGAAATCGTCCCCATCATTCCGGAGGCGAACACCGCGACCTTGGCCGGTCCGCCGCGGGTGCGGCCGAACAGGCCGAGCGAGACGTCGGTGAACAACTGAATCATGCCGGCGCGCTCCAGGAACGAGCCGAACAGGATGAACAGGAAGATGTAGGTCGCCGAGACGTAGATCGGCACGCCGTAGAATCCCTCGGTGCCGTAGGAAAGATGCGTGACGATCTGATCGAAATCATAGCCGCGGTGATTGAACGGCGCCGGCAAATACTGGCCGAAGAACCAGTAGAGCAGGCAGGCGCCGCACATCAGCGGCAGCGCGAGGCCCATCAGCCGCCGGGTGCCCTCGAAGATCAACACCGCAAGCAGCGTGCCGACGACAAGATCAAGCCGCGTCGGGTCGCCGTCGCGCAGGATCAACTCGGCGTAGAAGATCCACTGGTAGAGCCCGCACAGGAAGCCGGCGCTGCCGATCAGCCAGCCCGCGGCGCGGCCGGCATTGCTCTTGGCGGTAAAATTGCCGATCAGGCCGAAGGTCATCAGGATCAGGAAGCCGACGTGAATCCCGCGCACCACCTGGCTCGGCAAATAATTGAATGCCGCGACGTAAAGCTGGAACGCCGCAAAGGCGATGCCGACCGCATAGGCGAGATGGCCCCAGCCGCCCGGGCCGAAGCCTTCGGGAAAGCCATG
>VAZG01000048.1 GCA_005885285.1 Alphaproteobacteria bacterium
CGATTGGTTATTGCCCAGGCCGCCGGACGCGGCGATGCTGGCCTCGAAAATTGTCGGGAAATCCGGCAGATGTGGGCTAGTACGTCAAGTCACGCCGACTGCCCGGAGGGCAATGATGATACGATCGTTCAGGATTGCCCTTGCGGCTATCACGGCACTGACGCGGCCTGATAGCTCGTCAGACGGCGCACGCCTTCCGAGAGGTCGAACGTGCCGCGTTCGCGCACCCAATGGCCAAGGAGATAAAGCCCGAAGCCCGCATCGCACAGATACATCAGAGCTTGTCTTACAACGGAAAACCAGCAGCAATCAGCCCGGCGCGTAGCATAACTCATCTGGGCTGGCAGCAAGAGTCGGCGCTAGCGAGGACACGGTCCAACACCTGCTCGAGGCTTGATTCGAGTAGCGCATAGCCACGTTCGCTGAAATGCAGCCAATCGGGAGAGACCGCCACGCTGAGCCGCCCTTCGCTGTCGAGCAGTGCATCGCCGATATCGGCGTACACAATGTGCTCACCGTCGGCGCAGTCGCGAATAAGGCGATTTGTCTCCGTAACCGCCCGGCGGAGCGGAGCATCGGGGAATTGCTCTCTGGGCAACAAACCGAGCAGCAGAATTCTGGCCTGCGGAAGGCGTTCGCGGAGCAGCACGAGAATGGCTCGGATGCCATCCGCCGTGAGTTCCGGCGACCGGTGCGCCGCAAGATCGTTCGTCCCGATCAGCAAAATCACGGCCTTGAGCGGAGGCCCGGCGAGATTGCCGTGCTCCAACCGCCACAAGATGTGATCGGTGAAATCGCCGGCAATACCGGCATTCAGCACGCTCCGGGGGGCGAGACTCCTTTCCCACAGCACCGGGTCCCAGCCTTCGGTCAAGGAATCACCCAAGAACAATACCGAGTAGGGGATGTTGTTCACCGCCTGGTTAATCCTCTCCAGCCGCTCGAGTCCACGCCGGTCGCCGCGCGCTATGGGTTGCGGCGGACCTTCGTGCGTGAACTGCGCGCAGGGGAGGGCATCGGTGGCAAAAGCGAGCCCGCCTGAGGCGGTCGCGACGAGCAGGGCCAGCAGCCCGGCGTGAGAATGACGGCCCAGTAGGCTCATCAATAAACCGAGATTCCCGAGATTCCCGGATTGTAAGCGCGATGATAAGCCACCGTCGGCTGCCGGACAACGACTGTGAGCCGGATCGGCAGCTTCCGATCATTTGCGACGACGATTTTCCCTATGGAGCACGCACCGCATCGGGCGAAGCAGCTATGTTTTGCGACTTTACAGTCAGCCGCCATGAAGGGCAGCTTTGGGTCAACCGCGCCCTGCGAGCCCGGATTTCAAGCAACCGCACGACGGCAGTGCATCGATAGCCGACATGAGGGCAAGCCGGTCGGGCATCCTGGTCACGCCTCACCAACCCAGGAGGATGAACATGCCGGACCGGTCAGTGGGGTAGCTCGCTGCCCTTGGTCTCGCGCCCCATCAGCATCGCGACGACGCTCAGCAGCGCGAAGCAGACCATGATCGCCGCGGCGACGCTGAACCCGCCGAGCGCCGCCGCCAGGAGGCCGGCGATCAGTGGGCCAAAGCTAGTGATGATCCGCGCCGCGCCATTGCAGAACGCCACGCCGGTGGAGCGGATCTGCGTCGGGAACAGTTCCGGGAAGTAAACCGCGTGGCCGGAGAACACGCCAAACACAAAGAACCCGAAGATCGGCAGGAAAATCGGGTACCACGGGTCATAGGTCGACAACCCCAGATACAGGATCAGTCCAAAAGTGGTTGATCCAATGCTGTAGAGCGCGACCGTCCAGCGTCGGCCGATCCAATCGGCGATGAACCCGAACGCGGCATAGCCGAAGATCCCGCCGACGCTCCACAGCATAATGCCATGGTTCTTAACCTCGCCCGGATTGGGCATCCCGGTCTGTTCCGCGAGTTGCTGGAGGATCGTCGGCAACCAGCTGACCGTGGTCCAAATCGCCATCAGCGAGCCGAGCCCGAACAGCAGGCCAACGAACGTGTTGTAACGGTTCTGTCGATTGAACAGCTGGATCGGGACGAAGCGCATGAACTCCGTGTCGTCGTCGGCGATCATGCGCCCCGCGCTCACCGCCTGGCGGCGCTGCACCACCGCATTGAACCGGCCCGACTCCAGGACCCGCCCGCGGATGATCATCAGCAGGACCGCGGGGACTACCCCGACGAAGAACACCGTCCGCCAGCTTCCCGGCCCGCCGACGACGGTGCCCGTCGAGAACAGGTTGCTCAAATCGTAATGGCCGACCAGCGTGTTAACCCAGGCCCCGAGAAAGGTGCCAATCGCGCCGCCCGTCATCATGATGCCCGTGATTTTCGCGCGCTGCGCTTCGCCGAGCACCTCGGCCAGCAGCGGAATGCCGACGATGATCTCGGCTCCGGTGCCGATGCCGGCGAGGAAGCGATACAGACCGAGATCGAACAGGCCGACCGAAAGCCCCTGCATCGCGGTGAAAAGGCTATAGAGCCCGATGCTGAACATCAGCGCCCGCACCCGGCCGATATAGTCGGCCAGAATGCCAAAAATGAACCCACCGGCGGCCCAGCCGAGCAGGCCGGTCATGATCAGGAGGCCGCCATATTTGCCGATCTGGGCCATTTGCTCCGGAGGCAGCACCCCGGTCGAGGCAAACCCCAGCAAGTTGCGGAGCGCCGGCTGCAGCACCAGCGAGAACAGCCCGAAATCGGCGGCATCGAGCGTCCAGCCGAGCCATACCACCGCAAACACTAACCACTGGTAACCCGTTATCGCCCGCCAGCTACCGCTGCGCAAGGTTGCAGCCACAGTGCTGTCTGCCATCGTTTTCCTCCCCAGGTATCGAACGCTGCTTCCGTCTTACCAACTGACATTAGTCCCAGCTCGCACCTACTATGCGGTCTCACCCTAGGCGGCCACAACAGGCAGCAACGTCTGCAATCGGCGCAAAGGCGGTGCCCCCCAAGAGCGACCGCCGACAACGGCCACCCCTGGTTATAACATAGCGGCGAAGCAGCGGCGGCGCAGCGGAGGCGGGATAGTGGCAGAACATTCAGGCTCGCTCCGGGTCATCATCGCGGCGATCGCCGGCAATGTCGCGATCGCGATCTGCAAATTCGGCGCGGCGCTGGTCACCGGCAGCGCGGCCATGTACAGCGAAGCGATCCATTCGACGGTCGATACCGGGAACGAGCTCCTGCTGCTTTTCGGCATGCGCCGCGCCGACAAGCCGCCCGACGCGGAGCACCCCTTCGGCTATGGGTTGCAGCTCTATTTCTGGGTCTTTGTCGTCGCGGTGATGATCTTCGGCTTGGGCGCGCTGGTGGCGTTCTATGAGGGGGTCGAAAAGATACTCCATGCCGAGCCGGCCAGGTACGTGGTCGTCAACTACATTGTCCTGGGCGCTTCGCTCGTGTTCGAGGCCGGCTCATGGTTCGTCGCGTTTCGCGAATTCCGTCATCAGCGCGGTCGGCTCGGTTGGCTGGAGGCTGTGCGGCGCAGCAAGGACCCAACGGTGTTCACGGTCTTGTTCGAGGACAGTGCCGCGCTGATCGGCCTAGTCATCGCGCTGATCGGCATCGCGCTTGCCGAAATACTCGAAATGCCACGCCTCGACGGTATCGCCTCGCTGGGGATCGGGGTGGTGCTGGCGGCGACTGCAGCGTTCCTCGCATATGAAAGTCAGAGCCTCCTCACCGGCGAGGCAGTGCACCCGGAGGTGCGCGCCGAAATCGAGCGCATCGCCAAGACGGCACCAGGCGTCGTCGGCACCAATCAAGTGCTGACCATGCATTTCGGCCCGCATGAGGTCCTGGCCGCGCTCAGCCTCGATTTCGACGACAGACGCAGCGCCGCCGATGTCGAGGCGGCGGTCTCCCGTATCGAGCGCGAGATCAAGGCAGCGTTCCCCGAGGTCACCCGCGTCTTTGTCGAGGCCAAGGACCGCATCGCCCCGAGCCAGACGGAAACGCCGGTTTAGTCTAGCCGCCGAGACCACATGGTTCGGCGTGGCTCATGCCACAAATTTACACCACAGCCGCGCCCATTCGCCTGGGGTCTAGCACGCGCGCACCCAGGCTCTTCCTCGCTTAGAGCTGTAGCACGGCGCGGCCTGCAATGCGGCGGTCGCGCACTGCAGCGAGTGCCTCTCCCGCCCGACCCAGCGGAAAGGCGATCGCTTTAGCGGGCCTGATCCTGCCCTCTTCGTGGAGGCCGAAGATCTCGGCGAAGCACGCGGCGACCTGCGCCGGGCGCCGTTTGCGGTAATCGCTGATTTGCAATCCACTGATCTCGACATTCTTCAACAGCAGATAGTTCGTCCGGATGGTCG
>VAZG01000452.1 GCA_005885285.1 Alphaproteobacteria bacterium
GGGCTGCCTTATTTATTCTGCCTTTCGATGAAAGCGGCGAAGGCATCGAGATATTGCTGCAGCACCATCTGCATCGATTCCTTGGTGAGATTGCCCTTGTCGTCGAAGGCATCGCCGATACCGTTCAGATAGACTTCCGGCTGCCCCAGGATCGGGCCACAAATGCCCGGCAAGATATTCTGCAAATGTTTGGCTGCGCTGACGCCGCCGAGCGGTCCCGGCGAATTGGAGACGATGCCGATCGGCTTGCCCAGGAACGAGCTCTTGCCATAGGGCCGCGATCCGACGTCAATGGCATTCTTCAACACGCCGGGAATCGAACGGTTGTATTCCGGCGTGACGAACAGGACGCCGTTCGATTTCTGCAATTTCTCGCGAAACGCCAGCCAGTCGGCCGGCGGTGCGGCCTCGAGGTCCTGGTTGAAGAACGAAATGCCGTGCAACGTCGTGACGTCGAGCTTGAGCGAAGCCGGCGCAAGCTTCGCCAGCGCATTGGCGATCTTGAGCGTAAAGCTCTCCTTGCGCAGGCTGCCGACGATCGTGACGATGGGATGCGGGGTGGGCATGAAATTTCCTTCTCGAAGCGGGACCGAACGCCCTCACTTAAGCCGCACCTGTAGAAAACATGCAAGTGCATTGATCGTGCAATTTTGGAAACGCTGCGTTCGCGCAATCGTAACGCGGCGCGTAGCGCCCGGGGTCATCCGGCCTTGTTCGGATTAATCAGAAACTTCTCGCCGGTCGAGCGCTTGGCATAAATGGCGATGTTGGAAAGCGCGAGCGCTTCCTGCAGCGACACGACTTTGGTGTAGTGACTGGCAAAGGTGGTCTTGAGTTCGGCGATCACCCGCTGACGCAGCCTTGCGCCATCGGCCGGGCCGATCTTCATCAGGAAGGGGAATAACAGCCAGCCGCCGATGCCCCAGGCCATGCCGAACGCTCTATTGAGTTCGGTCGGACGTGTGTCGAGGCCGCCATAAATATAGACCTGCTTGTGCACATTCGATCCGTACCGGCTATAGACCTTTGCCGTTTTGTTGATCGCCGTCTCCATGCACGTCAGAATCTCGCCGGCGAGCTTGCCGCCACCGATGGCGTCGAAGGCCAGCGTCGCGCCGGTTTCCGCCAGGGCCGCGGTCAGGTCGTCCATGAAGGTCGGCGCGGTGGAATCGACGATATGTTTGGCGCCGATGTTGCGCAGGATGTCGGCCTGCTCTTGGCTCCGCACAATATTAACGAGGGCGATGCCGTCCTTGAGGCAGATCTTGTTGAGCATCTGGCCAAGATTGGAAGCCGCCGCGGTGTGCACCAGCGCCTTGTGGCCTTCGCGCCGCATGGTCTCGGTCATACCGAGCGACGTCAGCGGATTGACAAAGCAGGACGCGCCTTCGGCGGCGGTGGTGCCTGATGGCAGCTCCAGCACGTCCCTCGCCTTGATGCAGCGGTATTGCGCGTACATCGCCCCGCCGATCATGGCAACCATCTTGCCCATCAGCGCCTTGGCAGCATCCGATGATCCGGTCTTGACGACGACGCCGGCGCCTTCGTTGCCGACCGGCATGGATTCATCAAGCCGTCCCGCCATCGCCCGCATCCCCGCTTCCGGGACCTTCGCGCTGATGACAGGAGATTCCTTCGTGCCGGATGCTTTCGCCGTCGTCAGGTCGGCAGCGCCGGTCAAAAGTCCAAGGTCCGACGGATTGATTGGGCTGGCCTCGACGCGGACGACAATTTCATCTTCCGCAGGCTCGGGAATCGGAACGTTCACGAGCGATATCTCGAGGTCGCCGCTCTTCTTGATCAGCGAGCGCAACTGAAGCCCGGTCTTGGCGTCGCTCATCGGAATCCTCCCGTTTGTTTCTTGGCGTTTTTCGAAACCCGATCTCACCCCAGCGCCTTCAGTACCGCTTTGCCGGCATATTTCGCCTGCGAGCCCAGCTCCTGCTCGATGCGCAGCAATTGATTGTACTTCGCGGTGCGGTCGGAGCGCGCCAGCGAGCCGGTTTTGATCTGGCCGCAATTGGTCGCGACCGCGAGGTCGGCGATGGTGGAGTCCTCGGTTTCGCCGGAGCGATGCGACATCACGACCGTATAGCCGGCCTTGTAGGCCATCTCGACCGCGGCGAGCGTCTCGGTCAGCGTGCCGATCTGGTTGACCTTGACCAGGATGGAATTGGCGCGGCCATTTTTGATGCCGTCGGCAAGCCGCTCGACGTTGGTGACAAAGAGGTCGTCGCCGACGAGCTGACACTTGTTGCCGATCAGATCAGTCAATTCCTTCCAGCCGTCCATGTCGTCTTCCGACATGCCGTCCTCGATCGAGACGATCGGATAACGCGAAGCCAGATCGGCGAGATATTTCGCCTGCTCCGCGCGCGAGCGGGTCTTGTTCTCGCCGCCATAGACATATTTGCCGTCCTTGAAGAACTCGGTCGCCGCGCAGTCGAGCGCGAGCATGACGTCGCCGCCCGCCTTGTAGCCGGCCTTGCCGATCGCGCTCATGACAAATTCAAGCGCCGCATCCGCCGACGGCAGGTTCGGGGCAAACCCGCCCTCGTCGCCGACACTGGTGTTGTGGCCGGCCTTCTTCAATTCCGCGCGCAGGGTATGGAAAATCTCCGAGCCGCAGCGCAGCGCATCGGCAAAGGTCTTGGCGCCGACCGGAAGGACCATGAATTCCTGGATGTCGATCGGGTTGTCGGCATGCACGCCGCCATTGACGATGTTCATCATCGGCACCGGCAACGTCCGCGCCGAGGTGCCGCCGACATAGCGATAGAGCGGCGTGTCGACGGATTGGGCGGCAGCCTTGGCGCAGGCGAGCGACACGCCGAGGATGGCGTTGGCCCCTAGGCGGCTCTTGTTCGGCGTCCCGTCGAGCCCGATCATGATCTGGTCGATCTGAACCTGTTGTTCGACTTCCATCTCGCTCAGGGCCTCGAAAATCTCGCCGTTGACCGCCGCAACCGCCTTTTGCACGCCTTTGCCGAGATAGCGTGCCTTGTCGCCGTCCCGCAATTCCACCGCCTCATGAGCGCCGGTGGAGGCACCCGATGGTACCGCCGCGCGGCCCAGCGATCCGTCCTCCAGCACCACATCGACTTCGACCGTGGGATTGCCGCGGCTATCGAGGATTTCGCGGCCGATGATGTCGACGATGGCGGTCATGGGGAGCCTCCACGGAAAAATGCGGGATTGAGCGGTTGGCGCTGCTTCTACAACAAGGCATGGGGACGGAAAAGGCCGGGTGACGGCGTCATCATGATTGGCTAAGAGAACCCCTATGTCGAAGGAGCCCAACAAAGTGGCAAAATCGTCCGGCCTGCAACTCGGCCGCGCCGTGGAATGGCCGAAGACGCCTAACGAGGCCCAGATCGATCGCGTGCCCAATCCGCAAAGGGATACGGACTATCTGGTGCGTTTCACGGCGCCGGAATTCACTTCGATCTGCCCGGTCACGGGGCAGCCGGATTTCGCGCATCTCGTCATCGATTATGCGCCGGGCCAGTGGCTCCTGGAGTCGAAATCGCTAAAACTTTATGTCGCGAGCTTTCGCAACCACGGCGCGTTCCACGAGGACTGCACGGTCATGATCGGCAAGCGGATTGCCGATGAGATCAAGCCGAAATGGCTGCGCATCGGCGGCTACTGGTACCCGCGCGGCGGTATTCCGATCGACGTGTTCTGGCAGACCGGCAAACTACCCAAAGGCCTGTGGGTTCCGGATCAGGCCGTCGCGCCCTATCGCGGCCGGGGGTGATCCTGCCGGCAACCGGGAGGCGAACGATAATCCATACCATTTGAATCAACGCTATAAGCCACCCGAAAGGAAGAGCGGCGCACTGTTTGCCCATGGGGACAGGATTTGTTCATGACGGGACTGGAACGACGCCGCATCAGCGTCGCCTAGCCTTCGTGAAGAAGCCAACTCCGAAAGCCACCGTGGACAGGTTGAACTTCTGGCGATCAACGAGCCGAAACATTGACGGGCTGACGGTTGGAACTACCGAAAGCAGGCCCCACCCCGCCTTGCGGCGTGTCGAGGAAGCGCTCCGACTGATCAAACGTCACGATGCGCTTCACTATTCCCGTGTCATGCATAACCTAGAGCGAATATGGGTGCACCTGCTCCCGAATGCTCTCGCGTGCTAGCTACCGCGAGATCTCCTCGAGCTCAAGGTCGAGCGTGCGTGGTCCCCAGCGACCGATCGAGATGACCACGATCAGCATCGCGGCTGCGATCAGGCCGAACACGCCCTTTGTGCCCGCGGTCTGCAGGAAGAAGCCGATGATGAAGCTCGCAAATATCGCGCTGAGCCGACTGAGCGAATACGTGAAGCCGACGGCGCGGGCGCGCACTCGGGCGGGAAACAGCTCGGCTTGGTAATTGTGGAACGAGTAGGAAAGCACGTTGTTCGATAACGTGATCAGCACGCCGAACAAAATCAGCAAGAGCATCGTGTCCTGAAATGAGAACAGCATTCCGAAGATTCCGATGCAGCAGGCCGCACCCACCAACTGCCATTTCCGCTCGAACCTGTCGGCGAAGCTCATGCCCAGCAGCGGACCAAACGGGTTGGCGATGGCGATGATGAATGAATAGAGGAGGCTTGCGTGGAGATTGATGCCGGTCTGTTGGGTGATCAGCGTCGGTACCCAGGCGGCGAAGCCATAGTAGCCGAAGGTTTGGAAGAACTGGAAGACCATCAGCATGATCGTGCGGCCGCGATAGCGCGGCTCGAAGATTTCGGCCAGGCGGCCCACGGGTTGGGCCTCTTCCACAGCATGGCTTTGCGGCACCGGCAAGGACTTGCCGGCGAGATCGGCAATCACCCTCGCTTCGATCGAAGCGGTCACCGCCTCCGCCTCGTCGAGCCGTCCCTGGTTGATAAGCCAACGCGGGCTCTCCGGTACCGCGCGGCGGATGAACCAGACGAATAGCGCACCTGTCGAGCCAATCAGGACAACCCATCGCCAGCCGTCAAACCCGAACGGGCTGATCGGCACGAGCATGTAGGCAATGAATGCAACCACCGGAACAACCGAGAACTGCACGGCCTGGTTGAAGGCGAATGCGCGACCGCGCATCGATTTGGGCACGAGTTCCGAGAGGTAAGTGTCGATGGTAACCAATTCCACGCCGATGCCGATGCCGGCGATCAGCCGCCAGAAGCTCACTCCAAAACCGCTCGTCTGGAAGGCCATCACCAGCGTCGCCGCGCTGTACCATAGCATCGAGTAGGTGAAGATCGTCCGCCGCCCGTATCTGTCGGCGGCATAACCGAAGACGAAGGTGCCGATGAACAGGCCCGTGAAGGTCGCCGCGACAAACAATGCCGGGCCGGCAAATATGCTGACCGCCACGTTGGTGAGTAGGCCCGCCTTCATCAGACCGGGAACGACGTAGGCGGTCATGAAGAGATCGTAGAGTTCGAACATGCCGCCAAGCGAGAGCAGCGTAATGAGCCACCACACATGCCGCGTGCTTGGAAGTCGATCGAGGCGAGCCAGAATGGCGGCCGCGCGCGCCTGGCCTGACACGTCCGTGGACATTTTCATCTCCCCTGCCATTCTTTGACCGTCGGTTGCAGCATCGACTGGCCTATTGTCCGACAAGCATGCCCCCTTTTCTTTCATCGTTGTAGGGGGTATGGGCGGATATTGGCCTCACCCCTGCGGCCTGGAAGCGCTTTTCCCCGCCCGCGCGTTGTCGCGCGAATTGACGAGGGTAAGGCTCGGGACGGGAGTTCCTCAAGCTCAAGCATTTGATCAGTATTTGATCGCCCGATCGGCTCGGGCCGTCCTTGCGACCGCGTCTGCCGGCGCCCGCTGCCGCAAGAGCCGCGCGCAGACAAAGCCCAATGCGATCATCACGACCGCCGCGCCAAGCAAGGTCGGCACCTTGCCGGCGTGCCCGAGGCCGAGCCCATAGGCGACCGGCCCGATGGTCTGGCCCATGAAAAAGAAGAACGAGTGCAGCGACAGCGCGGTGGCGCGGGCTTCGACGGATAGTTCGCTGGCAAATACCTGCAGACAGCCATGGATCATGTAAAAACCCCAGCCCATGAACAGCAGGCTGAGGCCCTGGATCTTCCAGCCGGGACCGAACGCTGTGGCGATGAGTTGCAACCCCACCAAGGTCGCGCCTGATATCATCATGCCCTTGACGCCAAGCCGCGGCAGGAACCGCGACACCGTCAGCGTGTAGAACAGTCCACCGACCGCAAAGCCTGCGATCACGATGCCCGCGATCGACAGCGATTTTTCGCCGAGGTCGAACAGGAATGCGGCGATGAACGGAAACAACCCGAGCACGCAGCAGCCTTCCACGAACACTGCCGAATAGCAGACGCGCGCATTCGGGTTGTTGAAGATGGTGCGATAGCCATGCCTGAGCGCGCTGAGGTTGGTGCGCGGCGGATGCTTCAAATCGGCGCCGCGAAACCCGGCGGCGACCGCCAGCGACGCGGCAATCACGAGCGCGCCGAGCACCGCGAGCACACCGCGCCAACCAAGAAAGTCGCCGATCAGGCCGGAGGCGGACGCGCCGAGCAGATTGCCGGTCATGGAGCCGGCCAGCGTGCGGCCGATTGCGACCTGGCGCTTTTCCGCGCCGACGAGATCGCTGGTGAGGCCGAGCGAAACCGGAAACACCCCGCCGGAGCCGATGCCGGCCAGGATGCGCGTTGCGAACAACAGCGGAAACGAGGTCGAGATGGCGCCGAGGATGTTGGCAAGCCCAAGCAGCGCCAGGCAGAGGATCATCAGCCGCGCCTTGCCGAACAGATCGGCCGCAGCGCCCACCAACGGCTGCACGATCGCGAAGGTGAAGGCGAACACGGCCGCGAAACTGGCGGAAGTCGCGATGCTGACGGCGAATTCGTCGGCGACATGCGGCAGCACCGGATCGAGTGCGCGCACCGAAAGGCTGGCCGCAAACGTCGTGAGCGCAATGATGTTGAGCACCGGCGGCAAGCGCTGGTCGTGCGGCCGAAGCGCTGTTTGTGGCATCAGCCCGCTACTTGTCCTTGGAATTTTTTGGCGAGCGCGTCGAATGCCATGAGCTTCTTCAACAATCCCTCAAATTCGCGCAGCGGCACCATGTTGGGACCGTCGGACGGCGCATGGTCGGGATCGGGATGGGTCTCGATGAACACGCCGGCAACGCCGACGGCGACCGCCGCGCGCGCCAGGACGGGGACGAATTCACGCTCGCCGCCGGAAGAGCTGCCCTTGCCGCCGGGCTGTTGCACGGAGTGCGTGGCATCGAAGATCACCGGCGCGCCGGTGGTGCGCGCCAAAATCGGCAGCGCGCGCATGTCCGACACCAGCGTGTTGTAGCCAAACGACGCGCCGCGTTCGGTGACGAGCACTTGTGCGTTGCCGCAGTCCGTGATCTTGGCGACAACATTCGCCATGTCCCACGGCGCCAAAAATTGCCCCTTCTTGACGTTGACGACCTTGCCGGTCGCTGCCGCAGCCAACAGCAGATCGGTCTGCCGGCACAGGAAGGCCGGAATTTGCAACACGTCGACGGCCTGGGCGACCTCGGCGCATTGCGAGGCCTCGTGCACGTCGGTCAACACGGGCAAGCCGAGCGATGAACGGATCTCGGCAAAGATCGGCAGCGACTGTTTCAGACCAAGACCGCGCGCAGCCGAAGCACTGGTGCGGTTGGCCTTGTCGAACGAGGTCTTGTAAACGAGCCCGATTCGGAGCCGGCTCGCGATCTCCTTCAGCGCGGAAGCGACTTCCAGCGCGTGCGTCCGGCTTTCGAGCTGGCAGGGGCCGGCGATAATAGAAATCGGCAAATCATTGCCGAATGTGACCGGTCCGACGGCGACCACCGGTGCTGCTGAAATATTGGCGCTCAAGCATGCAGTCCTTGTTTCGGCGCGACCATACGGGTCGTTCGCAACGGATCAAGCCTATTTACCGCCCTCGAATATCAGAGTTGCGCCAAAGGCCAAATCCGGCGGCACGATCAGCCGTCCGACACGGCGGCGCGCGGCAATTCCGCCCTGCCGGAGCGAGGCTTCCAGCTCGGCGAGATCGGCCACCTCGAAACGGAGCGCGTTCAGCGTCATCCCCTCGCCGTTCACCTCGACCGGGACGCCGAACTGATCCCGATATGACACTTCCTCCATGATCTCGATGTCGCCGTTCTCGGTGCGTGCGGTGATGCCGATCGAGCTCGAATGCAGGTCGCTGATGCCGGTAAAGGCCTTCAGGAAGATGTGATGGTCGGATGGATTGTCGGCGACCAGCACGACCCCGCGCACCGCCGTTGCGCTATTGGCATGGGCCTGAAGCGCGGGATTCCAGAAATTCTCGGGATAGTAATGCTGACACGTCCCAAAGCGCACGCACGGCGATTTGACGTCACTGGCAAACGCCAGCGAGAAGGCCAGCTTCACGATTGTTCCGTCGGGCTTTCTCCCCTCGCGCACGAAATTGAACAACTCGAAATCGGATATTTTTGACGCCTTGAACGAGCGGGCGTCTTCGCCGGCATTGGTGCTGTTGAGGATCAGCATCGAAAGACCCTGCCGCGCGAGGAGGAAATCACGATTAAACGCGCCGAACGAGAACGAGTGCTCGCCGTGCGGCGGGATCTCCTGGGGTTCGGCGACCTCGAGGAGTTCGATGTAGCAATTCTTCAACTGCACAATGCGGTTGTGGGTGCCCCATGGATGGCGGTTGCGCGCGCCGACGGTGAAGCCGGCGCGGCGGTAGAATTCGCCGGCCGCGTCGAGATCGCGGACGGCATGCACGATATGATCGAGACCGTTGGTCATCGGGTGAACCCCGTGTGGCCACCGCTCATTTCACCGCGGAGAACGCGGTCGGCATCAGTAACTGGTTGACGATATTACCGACGATCTGGCCGTCTTCCTCAGTCTTGGCGCGTGCTGCAATCCATTCCGGATCGCTCATGAACGCCGTCCACTTCTTCTCGCGCTCCGCAAGCGACTCCCAGGCAAGCATATAGGTCAATTCATGATTGGATTGGCCGACCAGTGTTGTGAAGAAGCCGGCCTGCTTGATGCCGTGCTTCTCCCACAGCTTCAGCGTGATGGTTTCAAAGCGCTTTAACAGCGCCGGCAGCCGTCCCGGCAGGCAACGATAGACGCGGGTTTCGTAGATCATCGACTTAACTCCCTTGGGCTTATTGTTCTTGCGGTAGCGGAGCGTTTTGTCGCAACAATTCACGTGTTCGTCAAAGGCGATGTGGCCGGCATCACACCAGCCGCGACTGCACCATCGCCGCCTGGATAAAGGATGCAAACAGCGGATGCGGTTCAAACGGCCGTGATTTCAGTTCAGGATGGAATTGCACGCCGATGAACCAGGGGTGCTCTGCGTATTCGACGATTTCCGGCAACACACCATCAGGCGACAGGCCGGAGAACTTCAGGCCGTGCTGCTCCAGCCGGTCCTTGTAGGCGGTATTGACCTCGTAGCGGTGACGGTGGCGCTCGGAAATCTCGATGGCGCCGCCATAGACTTCCGAGACCCGGCTGCCGCGCTTGAGCGTCGCGGGGTAAGCCCCCAGCCGCATGGTGCCGCCGAGATCGCCGCTCTTGGAGCGCTTCTCGAGTTCGTTGCCGCGCAGCCATTCCGTCATCAGGCCGACCAAGGGCTCGCGCGTCGCGCCGAACTCGGTGGAGTTCGCCTCCTCGATACCGACGAGATTGCGCGCGGCCTCGATCACGGCCATTTGCATGCCGAAGCAGATGCCGAAATACGGCACGTCGCGCTCTCTCGCGAACTGCGCCGCGCGGATCTTGCCCTCAGCGCCGCGCTGCCCAAAGCCGCCGGGCACCAGGATGCCGTTGACGTGCTCGAGGAACGGCGCGGGATCCTCGTTCTCGAACACCTCGCTTTCGATCCAGTCGAGATTGACCTTCACCTTGTTGGCGATGCCGCCATGCGAAAGCGCCTCGATCAGCGACTTATACGCATCCTTCATGCCGGTATATTTGCCGACGATGGCGATGGTGACGTCGCCCTCGGGATTGCGCACCCGCTCGTTGATGACGTGCCAGCTCTGCAGCGCCGGCGGAATCTTTGGCACGATCCCGAACGCCGCCAGCACCTCGTCGTCGAGCCCTGCTGCATGATAGGCCTCGGGGACGGCGTAGATGTTGTCGACGTCGCGCGCCTCGATCACGGCGCTTTCGCGCACATTGCAGAACAGGCCGAGCTTGCGCCGCTCTTCTTTCGGGATCTCCCGGTCGGTGCGGCACAACAGTATGTCCGGCTGGATACCGATCGAGCGCAGTTCCTTGACCGAATGCTGAGTCGGCTTTGTCTTGAGCTCGCCGGCGCTCGGGATGAACGGCAATAGTGTCAGGTGAATGTAGACGGCGTGGTCGCGTGGCAGCTCGTTCTTGAGCTGGCGGATCGCCTCGAAGAACGGCAGGCCCTCGATATCGCCGACTGTGCCGCCGATCTCGCACAGTACGAAATCGTAGTCGTCATTGCCGCTCAGGATGAATTCCTTGATCGCGTTGGTGACGTGCGGGATCACCTGGATGGTGGCGCCGAGATAGTCGCCGCGCCGTTCCTTGGTGAGAATGTCCTGATAGATACGCCCGGTCGTGATGTTGTCCGCCTTGGTGGCCGGACGTCCGGTGAAGCGCTCATAGTGGCCGAGATCGAGATCGGTCTCGGCGCCATCGTCAGTCACGAACACTTCGCCGTGCTGATACGGCGACATCGTTCCGGGATCGAGATTGAGATATGGATCGAGCTTGCGAAGCCTGACCTTGTAGCCACGCGCCTGCAGCAGTGCACCGAGTGCCGCTGAAGCCAGACCCTTTCCGAGCGAGGAAACCACGCCGCCGGTGATGAAGATATACCGCGCCATGGGACTTAACCTTTAAGGCTACAAGAGCGATTCGCCAAAACGAATCGTATAGCGCGGCGAACATCCTGCCGGGCTGTGGGTGGCCGGAAATTGGAAGCTTTATCAGCCTCTTGATGGGGATTTTTGATGCGGGATGGTAGCCGCCATCCTGCATGGCCACCCCGCTTTATTGCGAGCGAGGAGCCTGCGGGCCCGATGGGGCCTGCTGATTCTGTTGTTCGTCGGCCTTTTTGAGTGTGTCCAGAATGCCGCCGCTGGTCGGTGGCGCCACTGGGGTTGCGCCTCCGGCCGGCTGTGATTGCGAGGCGGGCGGATTTCCGACGATCGAAGTCGGCTTGCGGTCGTAGCTCGCGAGCCAGGACAGGACGAGGCTGGTGAGGAAGAATCCCGCCGCCAGAACCGCTGTCGTGCGCGACAAGAGATTGGCGGTACCGCGGCTCGACATGAAGCCGGCACCGCCTCCCATGCCAAGGCCGCCGCCTTCAGATTTCTGCAGCAGCACGGTGCCGATCAGCACCGCGACAATCATGAGGTGAATGACGATAACGACAGTCTGCATCTCTACCTTCCGTCGCAAACCGGTTGCCGCCGGGTTCCGGCTGTGGGCGCTGGGCTTTGCGGGGTTCTCGCGGGTTGCGCGGGTGTTACACGATCAGACCGGGCATTGTCACCCCCGATACCGCTGTATCACCATGGTTGAGCATGATCTTTTCGGAAAACCGGCACCCACTTTTCCGGATCATGCTGTAGCTAAGGGCAGCCCTTCGCGATCGCAAGGAAATCGGCTGCTTTCAGGCTTGCGCCGCCGACAAGCGCGCCATTGACGTTGGCAACCCCCATCAATTCGGCGGCATTCGAGGGCTTTACCGAGCCGCCGTAGAGAATGCGGACCTTGGCCCCCTCCTCCTTAAATCGGCTAAGCAGGGATTCCCGGATAAAGTGGTGAACTTGCTCGACGTCTCCTGACGTCGGGGTGAGACCTGTGCCAATGGCCCAAACCGGCTCATACGCCACCACCAGATTACCAGCGCTCGAACCGTCCGGGAGCGATCCCGCAAGCTGACCGCCGCATATCTCGAGCGCCTTCCCGGCATCGCGCTGTTCGCGCGTCTCGCCTACGCAGACGATGGCGGTAAGACCGGCGCGCCAAGCCGCTTCCGCCTTTCGCCGCACCAGTGCGTCGCTTTCAGCGTGATCGGCGCGCCGCTCGGAATGGCCGACGATCACGGCAGTGGCACCGGCGTCTGCCAACATCTCGGCGGAAATATCGCCGGTATGGGCGCCAGAAGCCTCGGGGTGACAATCCTGCGCACCGATCCGAATGTGCGATCCCAGCGCGACCGCGGCGAAGGTCGAGATCAGTGTCGAAGGCGGACAAATCACGAGATCCGCCTTGCGCCAGAGGTCCCCCACGCTGGCCAGCATCTGGCCGAGCTCGCCGGCCGAAGCCTTGACCCCGTTCATCTTCCAGTTGCCGGCGATCAGCGGCCGGATGGCGTCAGTCATGTCGAATTCCATTCAGCAGAGGTGAATATGCGCTACCAGAGCCCGGCCGGCAGTTCCAGATGCCAACTGGTCAATCCGCTTCAATTGGCCCTCTTGCCCGAGGTTGCGGGGGGCTTTCTGCCACTTTATGATACCGCATCAACTCGGTGACGCCCTTTTGCTGATAGCTCTGAGGCGCGACCCGGTTCCCCTCCGAAAGACAAGTTGGACCCATGCTTCGAGGAATGCGCAAAGCCTCATCAAACTGGCTCGGCAAGACCATTATGGCCGTGGTGATGGGTGTATTGATCATCAGTTTCGGCATCTGGGGCATTGCCGATATTTTCAGGGGATTCGGACAATCGACCTTGGCCAAAGTCGGCCACATCGAGATCTCGCTCAATCAATTCCGTCAGCTCTACACCGATCGCCTGCAGCAGATCAGCCGCCAATTCGGCCGCCCGCTGACGACGGAGCAGGCCCGCGCGTTCGGCCTCGACCGCCAAGTGCTGCAGCAGACGATCGCGGAAGCAGCCCTTGACGAGGATGCGCGACGGCTGGGGCTCGGGCAGTCCGACGCTGAGACCATGCGCCTCGTCTTCAGCGATCCGAACTTCCAGGGTGTCAACGGCAAGTTCGATCCGCAACGCTTTCAGGCGATGATCCGCCAGTTCGGCTTCTCTGAGCAGCGCTACATTGCCGACCAGCGGCGGGTGTCGCTGCGACGCCAAATTGCCGGCTCGATCGCAGCTGGCCTCGAGCCGCCGAAAACGCTGATCGAAGCGCTGAGCCGCTTCCAGAATGAGCAGCGGTCGATCGAATACGTCAAACTCGACGCGGCGCAGGCAGGCGCCATCGATCCGCCCTCGCCGGAGACGCTGGCGGGTTATTTCGACGATCACAAGACCCAGTTCCGCGCGCCCGAATATCGCAAACTATCCTTCGTGTTGATTACGCCCGAGGAGATCGGCAAATGGTCCGATGTGTCGGACGAAGACGCGAAAAAACTGTTCGAGCAGCGCCGCGACCGGCTCGGCAAGCCTGAGGAGCGCGAGGTTTCGCAGATCGTGTTTCCAAATGTGGAAGAAGCTCAGGCTGCGCGCAGTCGCATCGCCAGCGGATTGTCGTTCGACGATCTCGCCAAGGAGCGCGGGCTTAGCTCCACCGATGTCGCCCTAGGCACGGTGGCTAAATCCGCCATCCTCGATCCTGAGATCGCCAATGCGGCTTTTTCACTTCCCGCGGGCGAAGTGAGCCAGCCGGTGCAAGGCAAGTTCGGCGTGGCGCTGGTCAAGGTCGGCGCCATCCAGCCCGGCGTCGAGCCGTCCTATGAAAAGGTCGCCGCTGATCTGAAGAAGGAAATCGCGACCGAACGCGCCCGTACCAAGGTGGCCGAACTGCGCGACAAGATGGAAGACGAGCGCGGCGGTGGCGCCAGCGTCATTGAAGCGGCCCAGAAACTCGGCCTCAACCCGATCACCGTCGATGCCGTCGATCGCTCTGGCCGGATGCCCAACGGTCAGCCGGTGACCGGCATCCCGAACGGTCTGGATGTCGTCTCGCAAGCCTTCAACAGCGATATCGGCGTCGATAACGACCCGATCTCCTTCAAGGGCGGCTACGTCTGGTACGACGTCCTAGGCATCACGCCCTCGCGCGAACGCACCCTCGAGGAGGTAAAGGATCAGGTCGAGGCCAAATGGCGCGACGACCAGATCTCAGGGCGGTTGCGCGCCAAGGCAACCGAGATGGTGCAAAAGCTCGAACAGGGCGGCAAGCTCGCGGACGAAGCGGCCAGCACGGGATCAAAGGTCGAGATCGCCGCGGGCTTCAAGCGCGATGCCTCGCCGCCGGGCGTGCCCTCGGGCGCGATCGCCGCTGCGTTCCGCGCCGCAAAGGATGGCGTCGGACAGACCCCGGGTTCGGGCGGCAGCGAATGGATCGTGTTCCGCGTCACCGATATCACCGTGCCGCCGGTGGATCTTTCCTCCGACGACATCAAGAAGCTGAAGGAGACGCTGGAGCGCGCCATGACCGACGAACAGGTCGCGCAATACGTCACCAGGCTTGAAAAGGATATCGGTACCAGCGTCAATGAGGCCGCCTTCGCGCAGGTAACCGGCGCGAACAACTGAGCATGATCCAAAATGAAGGTCGCCTATCGGTCTTGGAATTCCCCTCGTCCTGAGGAGCGGCCTGTTGGCCGTGTCTCGAAGGATGCGACATCCTCATGGTTCGAGACGGCGCAAGAGCGCTTCCTCACCATGAGGGTTCGATTTTGAAAGTACGCGATGGACGACCTCAAATCGATCATTGCCAAAGTCGCGACCGGCGCCACGCTGTCGCGCGACGAGGCGGCATCGGCCTTCGACAGCCTGATGTCGGGAGAGGCGACGCCCTCGCAGATGGGCGGACTGTTGATGGCGCTGCGGGTGCGCGGTGAGACCGTCGACGAGATCACCGGCGCGGTTTCCGCGATGCGCTCGAAGATGCTGCCTGTCATCGCGCCCGCGGATGCCGTCGACGTGGTCGGCACCGGCGGCGACGGCTCCGGCTCGGTCAATGTGTCGACCTGCGCCTCCTTCATCGTCGCGGGCGCCGGCGTGCCCGTCGCCAAGCACGGCAACCGCGCGCTTTCGTCGCGCTCGGGCGCGGCTGACGTGTTGTCGGCCCTCGGAGTGAAGATCGACCTCAGGCCCGAGCAGGTCGGCCGCTGCGTACACGAAGCCGGCATCGGCTTCATGTTCGCGCCCGCGCATCATCCCGCCATGAAGAACGTCGGCCCGACCCGCACCGAACTCGCAACCCGCACGATCTTCAACTTGCTTGGACCGCTGTCCAATCCCGCCGGCGTCAAGCGGCAGATGGTCGGCGTCTTCTCAAGACAATGGGTGCTGCCGCTGGCGCAAGTGCTGAAGAACCTTGGCGCCGAATCCGTCTGGGTCGTGCATGGCTCCGACGGCCTCGACGAAATCACCCTCACCGGTCCGACATCGGTTGCAGCACTTGAAGGCGGCAGCATCCGCACCTTTGAGGTGACGCCGGAGGAAGCAGGGCTCACCCGCGTCGGCGGAGACGGGCTGAAGGGCGGCGATGCCGACGCCAACGCCATCGCGCTGCAGGGGGTGCTCGACGGCAAGCCGAGCCCTTTTCGCGACGTCGCCTTGTTGAACGCGGCCGCGGCATTGATCGTCGCCGGCCGCGCCAAGACCCTGAAGGAAGGCGTCGCGATCGGCACCAAATCGCTCGACAGCGGTGCCGCAGCTGCGCGGCTGAAGCACTTGATCGCAGTCTCCAACAGCTAGTCCGCAAGGAGCAGGAGCGATGTCCGATATCCTGAAGAGGATCGAGACTTACAAGCGTGAGGAGATCGCGGCCGCCAAGCGCGCCCATCCGCTTGCGAGCGTCGAGGCCCTGGCGAAAGCCGCTCCCGCGCCGCGCGGTTTTGTCCGGGCGATCCGCCGCAAGCTTGAGGACGGCGAATATGCGCTGATTGCCGAAATCAAGAAAGCCTCGCCCTCCAAGGGGCTCATTCGTGCCGACTTCGATCCGCCCGCGCTTGCCAAGGCCTACGAGGCCGGAGGTGCTGCCTGTCTTTCCGTGCTGACGGATACGCCCTCTTTTGAGGGCCATCTCGATTTCATGGTAGCGGCGCGCGCGGCGACCAAACTGCCGGTGCTGCGCAAGGATTTCATGTTCGATCCCTATCAGGTGATCGAGGCCCGCGCCCACGGCGCCGACTGCATCCTCATCATCATGGCCGCGCTCGGCGACGGCGCCGCCAAGGACATCGAGGAAGCCGCGATCACGCAAGGCATGGACGTCCTGATCGAGATCCACGAACGTGCCGAACTTGATCGCGCGCTAAAACTTCGCTCGCCGCTGCTCGGTATCAACAACCGCAATTTGCGCACGTTCGAGACCACGCTTGCGACCAGCGAAGCGCTGGCGCCGTTGATTCCGAAGGAGCGCCTGATGGTCGGCGAAAGCGGCATCTTTGCGCCGGGCGATCTGGCGCGGCTGGCGCGGCTTGGCATATCGGCCTTCCTGGTCGGCGAAAGCCTGGTGCGGCAGGCCGATGTAACGGCAGCAACCCGGGCGCTGCTGGCAAAAGGCGCAGCCGTGAGCGCGACAGGCGCGCGCTGATGCAGCGTAAGACTTCCAGGGCCGGCCCTGCCCTCACCCACATTGACGCCCGTGGCGACGCGCGGATGGTCGACGTGTCGGAAAAACCGGCGACCGAGCGAACGGCCGTCGCCGAAGGCCGCGTGGTCATGAGCGAGGCAACACTCGAGCTGATCCTCTCAGGCAACGCCAGGAAAGGCGATGTGCTCGGCACTGCGCGGATCGCCGGCATCATGGCGGCCAAGCGCACCTCGGAACTGATCCCGCTGTGCCACCCGCTCGCGCTGTCGAAAGTCACGCTCGACATCACGCCCGATCACAAGCTGCCCGGCTGCATCGTGCAGGCTACCGTCAAGGTCGTGGGCCCGACCGGCGTCGAGATGGAGGCGCTGACGGCGGTATCGGTCGCGTGCCTGACGATCTACGACATGATCAAGGCCGTCGAGCGCGGCGTTCGCATCGAAGGCCTTCATCTCGTTGAGAAAAAGGGCGGCAAGTCCGGACACTATCGCGCCTGACAATGACTCGGCCGTGGCTGCCTTCACGGCTGAGTGATCGATGCATCAGGAAGAGCGCATCGGCCCGGGTGTTATTCTGTCAGCGCGAGCCCATGACCTGCATCGGAGAAACGCAATGTCGACGTCTAAACTTCTCGGCGCGGTGGCCATTCTGTCGAGTCTGTACGCAACGCCGGTGTTGGCGCAGGCGGTGGTCCAGGAGCCGGGCTACTGCGCGTTCTTCTATCCCAATGCAAATTGCCAGAATAAGGGGCCAGGCAGTCCCTATGGCAACTATCGGCGACCCGCCGCCCAAGGCAATGATTGGTCGAGGGGTGAGACCGTTGGCGTGGCGCCGAAGCGATCGCGTGCTCACCGATACGGCTCGTCCGCGCCGCGCGGGCAATAGTGCGGCGATTGCTACCAGATGGCAGGCGAAATCAACCCAACCCGCGACGGCGCTCGCGATAGGCGCGCGTCTTCATGCGATTTCCGCACAAGCTCGACATGCACCAGCGCCTTGTGGCGGGCTTTGATCGATCGAAGAAAACCCGCAGGCACTCTTCCGACGCGCACATTTTCAAGCGATCCAGGGTTCCATTGATGGAGCCATCGTAGAGCTCTGCGACCACTGCCGACAGACCAGCCAAGGCATCGCCGCGCGCCGACCTCAGCACCATGGCGCGATCGTCGCGCGCCTCTACCACGAGCGGGAACAGCCTGAACGCCCTGTTCAGCGACCGAGCGGCATCCCCGTCTTTGCCGCGGTCAGCGGGATCGCATCGCAGATAATCGCGAACACATGCGCGCAAATTCAATGCGGTTTCAAACATCGCGGGGGTGACCTTGGCGCTCGTGAACAGCAGCCCTCGCTGCGACATCCAGGCCTCAAGTTCGCGCGGTCCAGCGAGTTCGTCGGACTGAGGGTGTTGCACGCCGTAATGCTTGAAACGCCTGACGTCGAGCGAATTGGCGAAATCATAGAGATTGGCCAACAGATCGGGAACCTTGAATTTTTTTGACTCTTTGGACATTGCGACACCAGTAAAGCATCTTAATTAGTGGATTACCAGAGACACCAGTATAACTATGATGCTGGTGTTTAACATCAAGATAAGCAAACGAGGCGATCATGAATGGCCAAGCAAAATTGTCGCATCCGCGCGCCTTCTACGGCTGGTTTGTCGTCGCCGCCGCCTTCGCGGTGACCTTCGTAGGCTTCGGTTCCGCCTACACGTTCAGCGCGTTCGTCGAGCCGTTGCAGCATGATTTCGGGGCCTCGCGCGGCTCGGTATCGCTGGTATTTTCGCTTGCCGGCTTCCTTTATTTCGGCCTCGGCATCATCAGCGGCCCGCTCGCCGATCGCTTGGGGTCCCGACCGTTTGCAGTGGCTGGCATGATCTTGACCGGCGTCGGGCTTGCCGCCGCGAGCGCAGCGCAGAGCCTCGCGCAGGTCTACGTGGCCTACGGCCTCGGTGTCGGTCTTGGCATGGGCTGCGCCTATGTTCCCGCCATCGGCGCGGTCCAACGTTGGTTCGTTCGCCGCCGCGGCTTTGCCTCCGGTATTGCGGTCAGCGGAATTGGCGTCGGCACACTGGCGATGCCGCCGCTGGCCTCGCTGCTAATCGGTCTGCTGGGTTGGCGCGGCGCCTATCTCGCGCTCGGCGCGCTGGCTGTGGTGTTGGGTGGCGGATTGGCGCTCCTGATCGAGAACGATCCACGCCGCCGCGGCCTTGGTCCCGACGGCGACCCGCCGCAATCGACCACGCCGATGGCACTGCCGGAGGGGGCCAGCGTCCGCGAGGCGATCCGCTCGACCCGCTTTATCGGTCTTTACGCCGCCTGCTTGATCTGCGCGTTCGGTGTGTTCATCCCGTTTGTCCATCTCGTGCCCTACGCGCGTGATCACGGAATCGCGCCATCCTCGGCGGTGTGGTTGCTGGCGGTGATCGGCGTTGGCTCTACTGCTGGGCGATTTTTCCTCGGCGGCCTCGCTGATCGCATGGGCCGCGAATTGTCGCTGCTGCTGATGTTCATCGGTATGGCGCTGGCATTGGCGATGTGGGCGATCTCGACGACCGTCTGGCCGCTAGTTGTCTTCGCGTTCGTCTATGGCGTGTTCTACGGCGGTTGGGTTGCGGTGCTTCCGGCCGTGGTGATGGACTATTTCGGCGGCCGCAATGTCTCTGGCCTGATCGGCATTCTCTACACCAGCGTGGCTTTCGGCACGCTCATCGGCCCGAGCGCCGCCGGTTTTGCCTTCGACTTCAGCCACAGCTACACGCTGCCGATCCTGTTGAGTGTCGGCGCCAACATTCTGGCCGCCATGATCGTGGCAGCGACATCAAGCGCCGCGGTCCGCAAGACCGCGCTTCAGCGATAGACACCGCATGCTACCGTCGTAAGCGTTAGGCCTCCATTAACCTCGATTGCTAACGTGACTTCCATTTGGGCACATTAGCAATGGTCATGGCCGGGGCTTGAACGTGTGATCTCGGCGTCCGCCCGGCAATGATCCACGCCCGATGACGACCAACGGTACAGCTTCCACTGACGTCAAAACGTTCATGCGCGGCGGTCCGATCCGTTGGCTGATCCTGGGCGGCATGCTGCTGATCGCGGCGATCGCGATCGGCGCGACCGTGATGGCCGGGAATTTCCGTGAGCGGGCGCTGCGCAACAGCGAGCGCGAACTGGAAAATACCGTGCTGCTGCTCGCCCGTCATTTCGATCAGCAGCTCGGGGATTTCGAGGTCATTCAGAAGGATCTCATCGACCAGATGCGATCGAGTGGGATCGTGACGGCCGAGAGCTTCAGGCAGCGGATGTCCGGCAAGGACGTCCATCTCATGCTCAAGTCAAAATTGAGCGCATTGTCATATGTCGGCGGCGTCAATGTTTTCGATGCCGACGGCACGCTCGTCAACACCTCGACGGCATGGCCTGTGCCGTCGATCAATGTCGGCGACCGCCCCTATTTCCGGACCTTCAGAACCGATCCGCACGCGCCGGAAATGTTGGTCGAACCGGTGCACAGCCGGATCAGTGGCGCCTGGACCACTGTGATCGCCCGCAAGATGACGGGACCGAACGGCGAGTTGCTCGGCGTCATCGGCCGCGGTATCGAACCGACCAATTTCGAGAAATTCTTCGCATCCGTCGCACTTGCTCCCGGCGCGGCGATTTCGATGCACCACCGCAACGGAACGCTGCTGGTCCGTTATCCGCATCCCGAAGGCATGATCGGACGGAACTTCAAGGCCGGCGGCCCCGTTGTCCGGCAGAAGATATTCGAGCTCCCCCAATACACCACGCGCCTGACCAGTCCCATCGATGGCCAGGATCGGTTGGTTTCATCGCGCGCGCTCGCTAATTTCCCGATCGTGATCGTCGCCACCAAGACCACGGAAGCGGCGCTGGCCGATTGGCGGGAGCAGATGCGCATCCTGGTCGCGGTAGCGGGCGCCTCCGCGCTCGCCATCGCCTTGTTGCTGTTCCTGGTCGTTCGCAAGTTGTCGCTGCAGCATCGCCTTTCGCAGCAGCGCTTGACGCTGGAGAAGCAGCGCCTGGACAAAGCCGTCAACAACATGACGCAGGGCCTCTTGCTGTTCGACAACTCCCAGCGTCTCGTCGTCTGCAACCAGCGCTATATAGAGATGTACGGCCTGTCCGCCGAAGTCATAAAGCCGGGATGCAGCTTCCGCGAGATCATCGAGCACCGCAAGGCCACCGGATCGTTTAGCGGCGACGTCGACCAATACATTGCGCGCGTTCTGCACGATATCCCCTTGAGAAACTCCATGGTGGTCGACACCTCCGACGGGCGCTCGGTCCAGATTATCAACGAGCCGCTCGCGGACGGTGGATGGCTCGCGACCCACGAGGATATCACCGAGCGCAGGCGCGCCGAGCAGCGCATCACGCATCTTGCCCATTATGACGTGTTGACCGACCTGCCCAACCGCGCCCTGTTCCAAGAACGGCTGAAGCAGGAGCTGGCCTGCATTGCGCCGGGTGAGCGAGTAGCGGTCCACTACATCGACATCGACGAATTCAAAAGCGTCAACGATTCGCTCGGCCACCTGATCGGTGATGAGCTGTTGAAGTATGTCGCCGTCAGTCTCAGCCAGTGCGTCGGCGATTGCGGCTTCGTCGCACGGCTGGGCGGCGATGAGTTCGCCATCGTCCAGACCGCGGTCAAGACGCCTGATGACGTCACCGATCTCCTGAACGACA
>VAZG01000453.1 GCA_005885285.1 Alphaproteobacteria bacterium
GCAAATCCGGAAGCGCCCTGAAAGGCGGTCGGGCTGGCGGAATTTCGATTCCGGCCCGACCTTTTCTAGGTAGCAGCGAACTGCTAGGCCGCGTCCCTACGCGGACGAATCAATGAACCGTCGCGGGTTCGCACGGCGGACCGTTGTCCCAGGGCTCGGTCGCAAATGCGCCAACGGCCGGAGCCCGAACGCAGGCACCTCCGTCAACATAAGGCCCAGTGCTCGCATAGGCGTCCGCTGCGAGGTGCCGTGAGGCGACATGGCTCTCACGAGCCATGGCGGGAGTTGCAATCATGGCTGCGGCGATCATAGCAGCCGAAAGAAGTGTACGCTTGGTCATTCGATTTCTCCATTTGGATATGAAAAACCAACAGTGTTGGCTCCTCTCGAGAAGTGGAGAAGCGATCGACCTATTAAAGGAACGTTTCCTCACGCGGTTTCAACACCGCGCGAGGTGAATGCTCGAATATTCAAAAACGACTTCAAAATCCTAAATTGCTTTTTAGTTGAGAAGATAGCGTCCGGACTTCATATTTCAGATGGCTCCCGGAGCTCATTGCGTTGCCGGGAGTTTCGTTGGGGTAACCCTTCCAAGAAGAGATCGAGGAAGCTCAGGCTGGGCGGTGGGAAGTTTTCCGCAACCCAATGACTTGCTATGTCCGGAGGTAAGGATGGTTCTGTTCTCGCGCTCCTTTGTGCGCAAACGCGTGATAGCGATGGCGACCACGGCGTCAGTCGCGGCGTCGTCGTTAGCGTTGGCGAAGGATCCGACCACGACGCATCACCTCCGCCAAGCGAGGTCGATCCAATATGCGGCGGACTGGTCGGATCGTCCGGAGGAGCAGCCGTTCCTGTCGGAGAACAATGGCGCCATGAAAAAGATGATGGCGGACATGATGATCAAGCCGAGCGGCGACGTCGATCGCGATTTTGTCGAGATGATGGTGCCGCATCATCAGGGCGCGGTCGAAATGGCGCAAGCCGAACTCAAATACGGCCACAACGAACAGCTTCGCCGACTGGCGCAGCAGATCGTCGCGACCCAGCAGCACGAGATAGCCGTAATGAGGCATGCTCTCGGCGACCGAGCGTCACCACCGATCGCGTTCCCGATGCAGCCGCAGCCTGGAGCAGCGCCGGCTTCGCAGCAAGACGCATCGCCGCATTCCGTGGATACGGACGATGCGCTGTCGCATCATTCGGCTAACTGAACATGAACTAGAGCGGAACGTGAGGCCTCCCCTGGAGCGGCGGGCTTCGCGATTTGGCGATCCGGCGCGCAAGTTAAAGGATAGACCATGGGCATCGTCCGGTTCGCGCTCCGATTTCCGCACACGTTCTATGTGCTGGCGGCGCTGATCCTGTTTCTTGGCATTGCCGCGATCCGATCGATGCCGACCGATATTTTTCCGGAGATCCGCATTCCCGTGGTGACGGTGATTTGGCAATACACCGGTCTCACAACGCCGGAAATGGAACAACGCGTCACCACCTATAGTCAATATTCCATCAGTGCCAACGTCAACGGCATCAAGAACATGGAGGCGCAGACCCTCAATGGTCTGTCGATCCAGAAGATCTACTTCCAGCCGAACGTCAATCTCGACCTCGCGATCGCGCAGATTGTGTCGGCGACGAACTCCATCCGCGCGCTGATGCCACCCGGCATCCAGCCGCCGATCGTCGTGCAGTTCAATGCATCGAGCGTTCCGGTCCTGCAGCTCAGTCTCAATTCGGACAGCCTGAACGAGCAGCAGCTCTACGATTTCGGCATCTATCGCGTTCGTCAGCAATTGGCGCCTGTCCCGGGCGTCACGCTACCGACGCCGGCGGGTGGCAAATATCGTCAGATCATGGTCGATATCGATCCGGACAAGCTGCTGTCCCGGGGGCTGACGCCGCTCGACATCGTGAATGCCGTCAATACGCAGAACCTGACGCTTCCGTCAGGGACGGCGAAGATTGGCGAGACTCAATACACGGTGCGAACCAACGCCACTCCGGCGTCGATCAACGATCTCAACCTGATGCCCGTCAAGTTCGCAAATGGCGCCACCGTCCTGCTGAAGGATGTGGCACAGGTTCGCGACGGGTCGATGGTGCAACAGAACATCGTGCGCGAGGACGGCCGCCGCTCGGTCTTGCTCAGCGTGATCAAGAACGGCAATGCCTCGACACTGGCGGTCGTCAACGGCGTGAAATACGCCCTGCAGGCCATCCGCGCCTCCGCACCGGAAGGACTCAAGATCACCGAACTATTCGATCAGTCGATCTTCGTCACAAATTCGATCAGCGGGGTTTTGCGCGAGGGTGCCATCGCGGCAGGTCTGACCGCACTGATGATCCTGGTCTTTCTAGGCTCCTGGCGATCGACACTGGTGGTGATGATTTCAATTCCGCTGGCGATCCTGTCGTCGCTCGTGGGGCTGTATTTTCTTGGCGAAACTCTGAACACCATGACGCTCGGCGGCCTTGCGCTGGCGGTCGGAATATTGGTCGACGATTCGACCGTGACCATCGAGAACACTCACCGTCTGTGGACCGAAGAAGGCATGTCGCTTTCCGAGGCGACCCTGCACGGCGCCGCCGAAATTGCAGTGCCGACGCTGGTTTCGACGCTTGCCATCAGCTGCGTGTTCACCTCGGTGGTGTTCCTCGTGGGTCCCGCCAAGTATCTCTTCACGCCGCTTGGACTGGCCGTTGTATTTGCGATGCTGGCTTCCTATGGATTGTCGCGGACCCTCACTCCGATCACGATCGGCCTGCTCCTCAAGGGCGAACATCGTCACACGACGGACGGAGCTCCTAGAAGCGTCTCCTCGCGACTAACCGCAGCCTTCGAGCGCAACTTTGAGCGCCTGCGTGATGGATACGCGAAATTGCTGGCAATGCTGCTTCGCCGGCGGGCCATCGTTCCGATCGTCGCAATCTTCATCATTGGTCTCGGCGCGGTGATGTTCTTGTCCGTCGGCCGGGACTTTTTCCCGCTCATCGACGGCGGCCAGATCCAGCTTCACGTTCGTGCTCCCGCCGGAACCCGCATCGAAAGCACCGAGGCGATTTTCCAGGCGGTCGAGGACAAGATTCGCGAAGTCATTCCGGAAAAGGAGCGCTCGTTGATCGTAGACAATATCGGGTTGCCGGCGCGAGCCTACAATCTGGCATTCGCCGACGGCTCGACGATCGGAATCAACGATGGCGTCATCCAGGTGGCGCTCAAGGATGGCCACAAGCCGACCGCCGACTACGTCAAGAAATTGCGCCAGGTGCTGGCGGCTGCATTCCCGGAGGACGTGTTCTATTTCCAGGCCGCCGATATGGTGACGCAGATCCTGAATTTCGGGCTGCCGGCGCAGATCGACGTCCGGACGGTAGGCTATGACAAGAACAACCTTTCGGTTGCAAGAGAGCTCCAGCAACGGCTTGCCGCCATACCCGGCATCGTCGACGCGCATCTGCAGCAGGAAGTCGACGCGCCGGCCTTCTACGCCCAGATCGATCGGACCCGTGCCGCGCAGCTTGGCCTCAATGCAAGCACTGTGGCCACCAACATCAATGTCAGCCTGAGTTCGTCGGAGCAGGTTTCGCCCAACTTCTGGACCGATCCGACCTCCGGGATTCCGTATTATCTGGCTGTGCAGACGCCGGAATACAAAGTCAACTCGCTGAATGCGCTCGCAAACACGCCGGTTTCCACCTCGGTCGCCGTGAGCGGCCAAACGGTTCCAGGCATGCTCAGCAATGTCGCGACCTTCAAGCGGGAGAGGGTCGCGACCAATTCCAACCAGACCAACATCCAGCCGGTTTTCGAGGTCTATGCCAGCGTGCAGGGCCGCGACCTCGGTAGCGTAGCAGCCGATATCAGCAAGATCACGACAGAGGTGCAGAAGGATCTGAAGCCGGGCAATGCAATTCAGGTGATCGGCCAAATCCAGAGCATGAATGACTCATTCCGGAATCTGGGCATTGGGCTCTTATTCGCCGCGGTCTTTGTCTATCTCTTGATGGTGGTGAACTACCAGACTTTTGGCGACCCATTCGTGGTGATCCTGGCGCTGCCGGCGACACTTTGCGGCATTGTCACGATGCTGTTCATCACCGGCACCACGCTGAACGTGCCTTCGCTGATGGGGGCGATCATGGCAGTCGGCGTCGCTTCCGCGAACTCCATTCTGCTCGTGACCTTCGCGCGCGAGCAACAGTTGAAAGGTCACTCCGCCTTCGAGGCTGCGCTGAGCGCCGGCCGCACCCGAATCCGTCCCGTGCTGATGACCGCTGCCGCAATGATCGTCGGCATGATCCCGATGGCGATCGGCGGCGCCGGCGAGGAGCAGAACGCGGCGCTTGCGCGCGCGGTCATTGGCGGCCTCTTGTTCGCGACACCGACAACGTTGCTGATCGTGCCCTACCTGTTCGCTATGCTGCGCAAGGGCAACGACGGAAAGCCTCACCATGGCGTATTCGAGGAAATTGAGGGATGACCGAGATTCGTGTGCAACCAAAAAATGAAGAGGTCCAGGATCGGCATGATCCTAAAGCCGATCGCGTTGTTACGCTACCGAGCGCAGTGCCCAAGCGGCGAAGTCGCCGCGGAGGTGTGCTGTTCGGCGCGAGCACGCTGCTGTTGCTCGCAGGTGGCCTTGCGCTAGGCGGCTGGCGCCACTACCAGACCGAGCTTGAGGTCGCTGCCACCTCCCAGCAGAGCCGGGCGCTTGTTCCCGACGTTCGCGTGGCCACCGTCCGTGCCAGCGACAGCAAGATAAGCGTCACTTTGCCGGCCACCACGACGGCCTTTGAGGCAGCGAACATCTTCGCGCGCACCAACGGCTACATCGAGAAGCGCTACGTCGATATCGGCGATCGGGTCAAGGCGGGAGCGCTGTTGGTGCAGCAAACACAAGCAAGCCGTGAGCTCGCCGAAGTCACCAATGGGCGTGATAGCAAGCTGGTCAAGCAGGGATGGCTCACGCTCCAGCAGGGCGACAACGATCGGTTGACCCTGCAGGCGCAGCAAGCAGCGGTCGCAGTGGCTCAGTCCAATATTGCCGCGCAGGAAGCCCAGATTCGAGTCCTCGAACAGGAGAAGGCCTACCAGCGCGTGGTGGCGCCGTTCGACGGCGTGATCACGCAGCGCAACATCGACAACGGCAGCTTGGTCACGTCCGGATCGACCTTCATGTTCACGCTGATGCATCCCAATGTGATCCGCACCCAGGTGTTCGTCCCCCAAGACGAGGCTTTCGGACTTGGACCTGGCGTCGAAGCGGTGGTCCGTGTTCCCGAGATTCCAGATCGGAGCTTTCCGGGCAAGGTGACGCGCATAGCGAGCGCGTTACAGCCCGGCAGCCGAACGCTGCTGACCGAGATCGACGTTCCCAATCCGGACGGCGCGCTCAGTCCCGGGATCTATTGCACGGTCGAGCTCTTTATCCCGCGCAAGACGCCATCGATGATCATACCGGCCGACGCGGTTGTATTCGACCAGAATGGCCTGCATGTCGCGGTCGTCAAGAATGGCGCGGCTCATCTGCAGAAGATCACGATCGCGCGTGACTTCGGCACGGAGGTCGAAGTGCACGACGGCGTCAAGCCGGGCGATCAGGTCATCCTGAATCCAATGATCAACCTCGCGGAAGGCAGCAAGGTCGCGGCGCGCAAACCGCAGACAAGCTAGATCAGCGTCGAGGAAGTAATCGCGATGCGACGCTTACTATTCACGGCAGCCGTTGTACTGCTGGCCTGCAACGCCAGCCTGGCGCAGGTCTCCACCATGGGCACCACAGCCATGGGGATTTCATCGACGCCAGGGACGATTGTGACTTCCCCGCTCAATGGCCCGAGCCCGTTCTCGGCGACAACCCAGCCTGGCACTGCCGACACGACATTGGCGCCGGTGCCGCTGGCTTCCGATCCCACAACGCCAGGGACCGTCGTAACCTGTTCGACGCCGACGGGGCAAATCGCGCCTGCAACTCCAGCGGTGCCAGTTGCATCCATGTCCGCAATGGTCGGCACCAGCGGAACGATGCCACCGGTTTCCGCCGCACCGACGACCTCGGCGGTGTCGCCGAGATATTCTACGTCGACAAGTGGAAATGCGACAGCTCCGTACCTGACGCTGTCGGCACAACCAGCTACATCATTCATGACCGATTTTGCCGGCTCGAACGTACCGGTGCCGCCGCCGCCCGCAGTACCAGCTTTGCCGTCGCCTTCCATTACTCCAATGCCTGTGCCAGTGCATTCGACGGTACAGAGCACCGTCTCGACATCCATGCCGGGAATCACAGTTACGATGACATCATCAGCTGCGACGACGTTTCCGGCCGCGATGACAACAGCATCACCGTTGGGAACCATTCCTACGCCAATCGCCATTACCACGACCGGAAACGTGTCACCAACGGCCCCGCTTGGCAGCCCGTCGACGACAGTATGCAGCTCTACGCCGGGAGGCCCGCCGAGCAATGGCGCGGCGTTGCCGCTGTCGACACCGGATATTCCAGCAATCCCGCCACCCGGAACGATCCCGCCAGATATCACGCCGCCTGGGGGCACCAGCATTGACCCGACGATGAATGTAGTGCCGACGCCGAACACGTCGGCATGCGCCGAGGGCACAACGATGAACGTTGCAGCGCCCGCCACGATGACACCGGCCAATGCCACGGGCGCTATGGCAACGCCGGGCATATCGCCGGCGGGCTGCTGACGCGGAACGTCATTCTCGTGCCACGAACTTGCTGGGCTAAATTACTATTTAATTGAAAACCCAGGACCAATAAGGATTTGTAGCTTGGGTACATAGCAAGTCTGGAAACTCTTCACTTGTGCCTGGAGTTCAAAGGCACCCGAGAATGATCAACCGAGGTCAATCCGTATGTTGCACGTAGCATCGCTCGCGACACCCACAACACTTTCGGAACAAGCGGTTAACGATATCTCGGAAGCGTTGACACTGCTTCTCTCGGACGTGTTCGCGCTGTATCTAAAAACCAAGAATTTCCACTGGCATATGTCTGGCTCGCATTTCCGCGACTATCATTTGATGCTCGATGAGCAAGGCGAACAGAGTTTCGCGATGACGGATACCATCGCCGAGCGAGCGCGAAAGATCGGCGGCACAACGCTTCGCTCCATCGGGCAGATCTCGCGTTTTCAGCGCATCGCGGACAACGAAGCTGAATACGTGAAACCGCTCGACATGATAACTGAACTCCGGGACGGCAATGCGATGCTGACGCAGAACATGCGGGCGGTGCATTCGCTATGTGACAAGGCGGGGGATGTTGCGACAGCAAGTCTGCTAGAGAACTGGATCGACGAATCCGAGAAGCGCACCTGGTTTCTCTTCGAGTGCAGCCGGGATGGCTGAAGCCAAGGCTTGAGACACAACTGTTCGACAGAGTCTATCTATCGCACCTCGAACGGGTCGTTCGATGAGATCTCTGGCGACAACCGGAACGCGCAAGCCTCTCGTCGAAACTACCAACCTGGACCAGCACGGATTGCTTTACCCATGAAAACCTCCCCGAGCCGATCGCAAGCGTCCGATAACACAGCTGCACGAAAGAGAGCTGCTGCAACGAGACCAACACCCCGAGAGGGTGGATTGGCATTGGATGGACCGACGACTCGATGAGGAGCTGCGCGATACCTTCCCGGCGAGCGACGCTCTTTCGGTCACACGAAATCCACCCAGCAGCTGATCGGGGAGGCTTTTGACCCGGCCAAAGCCGACTCGATCGATCTAGTCCAATGTGAACGGCAAGGACCCATTCACAGACCGCTTTTCGCGTTGTCCACTGCTACCGCAGTCTGCTCGTTTGCGGTCCAGGGTTTGGCTTTCGTCGATGCGGGATGAGGGTCCTGCGTCTGGCCGCACCTTCCAAACGCGGTGCTTAGGCCTTCAGCTACTTGGCTAATTCTAAAATGCTATTTAATGGTGCGGCCCCTCGAGGGAGGCTATTTTATTACGGGCGGCCGCACCGCACTTGCCCCCAAACGCGGTGGTCATATGGCCGCAGAGCGGACGGCGCACGCCACGCCACCTGCCCGAGTGAGGCTGGCGGCGCCGTCCGGCCTTTTGAGGATGAAACCCATGGCAGTTGCAGGTCGTTGACATGGCATTGGTCTCGGGCAAGCGTAACATCCCAGGGGCGGCGGCCTCCAGCCCTGCGAACGTTTTCGCCGCAGTCGGGAATCGATTGATGACAAAAGTGCTGCTGATCGAGGACGACAGCGAGACGGCTGAGGAAATCACAGCCGAGCTGGCCGATCGCGGTTTTGAAGTCGAATGGTCGGCCAACGGCATCGAAGGTCTCGACAAGGCGCGATCCTTGAAGCCGGACGCGATGATCGTCGACCGGTTATTGCCGGGAATGGACGGTCTTACCGTCATCGAGGCGCTGCGAAAAGAACAGGTGCGCACTCCAGTGCTGGTGTTGAGTGCCCTTGGTGCCGTCGATGACCGCGTACGCGGATTACGGATGGGTGGCGACGACTACCTCACCAAGCCGTTTGCGCTTGTAGAACTTATGGCCAGGGTGGAGGCCTTGTTGCGCCGGCCGGCGGAATCGCGCGAGACGACGTTGCGAGTAGGGCCGCTGGAACTCGATTTGATAGAGCGCACCGCAAAGCGCGGCGATCGCGTGATCGATCTTCTGCCGCGAGAATTTCGCCTGCTTGAATACATGATGCAGCGAAGCGATCAGCTGCTGACGCGAGCCATGCTTCTGGAGGAAGTCTGGAATTACAAGTTTATTCCGGCGACCAACCTTGTTGACGTACACATGGGGCGACTGCGCCACAAGGTAGACGGACCCGGCGAAGCTCCCATGATCCACAATGTCCGCGGCTCCGGTTTCATTCTTCGCGCGGGACCATAGGGTTTTGATGGCCGGCTGCGATGTGCCGCCGTTGACGTCGACCAAGCCATCCGGGCAGCGAGATCCGATGCGTCAGGCGCAATTCATACGTTCGACCACCTTTCACTGGGCGCTTGCGGTGGCCGGCGTGCTCGCGGCTTTCATCATCGTCTTATTTGGCTTCATCTACTGGAAGATCGATGACTATCTGACGGCCCGATCTGACCGTGTAATCACCGTGGAACTGGACAGCATTGCCGGCCTGTCGCCTGAACGCCGGCTGGAGGCAATCGATGAGAAGTTGAGGCAGGATCCCCGGCGGGTACAGGTCGTGGCGATATTTGCGGCCGACGGTCACCGGATAACCGGTAATCTGGAAAGCCTGCCACCGCATCTGCGGATCGACGCACCCGCGCAGGGCACCGATGTCATCAGGACAGACCGAAAAGGTAGCGAACTTCAGACTGTCCGTGCGATCGCGAGGCGCATGCGAAATGGCGACGTCCTCGTCCTCGGACGAAATATCGATGAGGCCGGCGAAATCTCCCATGTCGTCGGTCAAGCGCTGGCGCTGGGTCTGCTGCCGGCCTTTTGCCTTTGCCTGCTGGCCGGCGCATGGCTGAGCATGCGCGCCCAGAAGCGCGTCGAGGAAGTCAATCAACGGGTTCAGCGCATCATCGCCGGCAATCTGCGGGAGCGGCTTCCACACCGCAATGTCGATGAACCCTTTTCGAGGCTCGCCGCGATCGTCAATGGCATGCTCGACGAAATGGAAACGATGATTCACGCGCTTGCCGGCGTCGGCAACGACATCGCGCACGATCTGCGCACGCCGCTTACACGCGCGCGGCTTGCCCTCGAGCGCGGCCGGACCAACGCCACCAACCTGGAGCAGCTCCAGGCGGTGGTGGACAAGGCGATCGCAGGAATCGATCAGTCGCTAACGATCATAACTGCACTGTTGCGTCTCGCCGAGATCGAAAATAGCCGGCGTTCCGCGGGCTTTGGTAGCGTCCATCTGCACGAAATGCTGCGTGAGGTCTGCGACATCTACGAACCGATCGCGGAAAACAGGAACATCGACTTGCGGGTCCACGCCAGTGAGCCGCTCAGCGTGCTCGGAGACCGCGATCTGCTATTCGAGGCCGTCGCTAACATCGTCGACAACGCCATCAAGTTCACGCCCGACGGCGGCAAGGTGAGGATCGAGCTGATACGCTGCGACAACGAGACCATCGTGCGCGTCACTGATACCGGATCCGGGATTAGTGAGCAGGAGCGAGAAGTCGTGCTACGGCGCTTCTATCGTTCTGACAAGATGAGAAACACGCCGGGCGTGGGCCTTGGCCTCAATCTGGTGGCTGCGATTGTAAAGCTGCACGGTTTTCGGCTCGCGATACACGCCGGACCGGGCGGACGGATCGATATCATTTGCCCCGACCCGCAACCGAGCCGCGTTGCGCTAGCTGCGAAAATCTGAATCGCGGCAAAGCAGCCACTGTGACATTCGAGGCGCAGTTATCGAGCCAGATACTCGTCCAAACGAGCGCGATCGGCAAAGCCGAAAGGATGAAATCCTATTTAATGGAAGTCGACGTCGGGCCGTCTATGTTGGGTTAGGGCCACGGACGATGGCACCTGACCTTGCGCTCAACTAATGGAGCAATCCATGCGCTCAATTGTTCTCGCTCTAACTCTCGGCACTATGCTCGTGGCTAGCGGCAGCGCTGCGGTTAGGGCCCAAACGATCGTTGGCCCCACGACCGCAGTGCCCAGTGCGCCGATGGGCCATTTGCAGCCGCGGGCGCAGCAGTTTGCGCCCCGCTCTGCAGCGGAGCAAGCCGAGCAAGGCAAGATGTCGGATTTCGATGCCGAGCAGCAGAAGGAGGATGAAGAGCTCGACAAGCACCTCGACATCTGTCGCGGGTGTTGATGTCTGGTTGCTTTATCTAGCGTAGCGCGGTCGGGTGCGCACTAGTTGAGCTACTGCACGCGGTTAAACGCGATATCCTCAATTCTGGGAGAGGCGACACCTCCGAGTGCTGTCAGTTTGAGGAAATCGTAAAATAGAATTTAATGTTATATCGGGCACCTCGTCTTAAAGCGATCAGGACAACACGTTAGCTTTGCGCGCGCCACTTAGCGCTGGTTCGCAGAGGATCCGGAGTGAAAACACATCGCACGCTTTTGACGATCGTAGCAGCGATCTTTGTCTCCATGCTGGGCGCGGATCCGCCAAACGCGGAGCAGGCCAACTCGAGGCTCTCTCCTCGGGCACTCCAGGAAATTGCGCAGCTCGAAGCCGAGATTGACCGCATCGAAGCGCAGACAATCAAGCGGCTTGCGGCGCCCCCGGACAATCAGATCCAGCAGATCGAGTTGCTCGGCAAGTTGATGCTGTACGACAAGGATTTGTCGGTAAACCGCAACGAGGCTTGCGCCTTCTGCCACATGCCCGAGACAGGGTTTACCGGTCCGGTATCAGAATTGAACCGCGCCACCGGCGCCTATCCCGGTTCGGTGCGAACACGATTTAGCGATCGCAAACCGCAATCGCACGCCTACGCACCACTATCGCCCGTATTGCATTACAATCCCGGGCAGGGCGACCTTGTCGGGGGCAATTTCTGGGACATGCGCGCCACCGGACGCCGGTTGGGAAACCCCGCAGCCGAGCAAGCGGAAGGTCCGCCGACCAATCCGGTGGAAATGGGCCTGCCTGATATCGCCTGCGCGGTCTATCGGGCCTCGCAGCGGCCTTATCGCGCGATGTTCGAGAGCGTGTGGGGCACGCAGAGCTTTGCGATCACATGGCCGGGTGACGTAGAGGAGGTCTGTAACCAGCCTGGGCCGCCCACCGCCAGTCAGCCGTTGCCGGTTCGTCTGAGCCCGATTGATCGCGGCCGGGCCGGCACCACCTTCGACCAGATGGCGCAGTCGATCGCCGGCTATGAAGCGTCAGCCGAGGTGACGTCGTTCACCTCGAAATTCGACGCGGTACTCGCGAAAAAGGCACAATTCACACCGCAGGAGCAGCAAGGCTACGACCTGTTCCGTGGCAAGGCACGATGCAACGAGTGTCACCGAGATGGCGGTCCCGGCGAAGACCCGCTATTCACCGATTTCACCGCCAGCAACATCGGCACTCCGGCCAACCCGAGGCTTCCTTACTATGAGGAAAATCGGCCTGACGCATTGGGTTATGCCGCCAATCCGCAAGGCACGTCATTTGTCGATGGCGGCGTCGGCACCTTTGTCAAGCAAGGGCATCTGCTGAGCCAGCCCTCCGCCGTCGACCAACGATGGCTGAAGCTCGCGCCTGACAACCAAGCGCGAATGCAGGTGCCGACATTGCGCAATGTCGACAAGCGGCCCTATCCGGCCTTCGTGAAGGCTTACGGGCATAATGGATACTTCACCAGCCTGAAAGAGATCGTGCATTTCTACAACACGCGTGACGTGCTACCCCGATGCAAACCCGGCGACGCCGGTGAAGGCACGACATGCTGGCCCGCGCCGGAGTCGACCGCCAACATGAACACGAGCAAAGTCGGGAACCTAGGCCTGTCTGACGCAGAAGAGGATGCGCTTGTGGCCTTCATGCAGACGCTGACCGATGGCTTTACGTCCCGCGATCGGCCGTAAGTCGATCAACATGGCGGCCGTTGGCGGACGATCTCAGGCGAGCTTACAACGAGCCGGCTGACGGCCCGGCCGGGCTAGCCGCCGGCCGCGACCGTGTGAGCACGCTGCTCGGCGGGCTGATAGTCGCCTCCGAGCGGAAGATCGAGCTTCCGCCATACCGCAACCAACGCATCAGCCAACTGTCCGACCAGCCGAGCGTCATGCGCCGGGGTGGGGGTAATCCGCAATCGCTCGGTGCCGCGGGGGACTGTGGGATAGTTGATCGGCTGGACGTAGATCCCGTGCTCCTCGAGCAAAAGATCGCTCGCCTGCTTGCACAGATCGGGATCGCCGATCATGACAGGCACGATATGCGTCTCCGTCGCCAGCACCGGCAGGCCGGCTTCCCGCAAAGCCGCCTTGGTCGCCGCCACCGCGGCGCGCTGGCCCGCACGCTCCGCGCCCGATATTTTGAGATGGGCGATCGAGGCTGTCGCAGCCGCGGCCACCGCGGGTGGCAACGCCGTCGTGAAGATAAATCCGGGAGCATGGCTGCGGACGGCGTCCACGAGGGCGCTGCGACCAGCGATATAGCCTCCAAGCGTACCGAAAGCCTTGGCAAGCGTTCCTTCGATGACGTCGATGCGCGCCATTACCCCGTCCCGCTCGGCGATGCCGGCACCGCGCGACCCGTACATACCGACGGCATGTACCTCGTCGAGATAGGTCATCGCGCCATAGCGCTCTCCAAGGTCGCAGATCGCTCCGACTGGCGCGACGTCGCCGTCCATCGAATAGAGGCTCTCGAAGACGATCAGCTTGGGCCGGTCGGGCGGCGCGCGAGAGAGCAACGCCTCCAGGTGCTCAAGATCATTGTGGCGCCAGATCTGCTTAGCGCAGCCGGCGGCACGCACGCCTTCGATCATCGAATTGTGGTTGAGCGCGTCTGACAGGATCAGGCAGTCCGGAAGGAGCCGCGCGATCGTCGCAATTCCCGTATGGTTGGACACATAGCCCGACGTGAAAACGAGCGCCGATTCCTTGCCATGCAGCTCCGCCAGCTCGGCCTCGAGCTCCACCAGCGCGCGATTCGTACCAGAGATGTTGCGCGTCCCACCCGCACCTGCACCCATCCTGCGCGCGGCCGCGCACATCGCTTCGATCACTTTTGGGTGCTGGCCCATGCCGAGATAGTCGTTGGAGCACCAGAACACGACATCGTGCTTGCCGTTCGGACTATTCCAGAAAGCATGGGGGAACTGTCCCATTTTGCGCTCCAGGTCGGCGAAGACGCGATAGCGCCGCTCGCGCTTCAGAGCGGCAATGGCAGATTGAAAACTCCCGTCGTAGTCGAACATTGGTGGAAATCCTTCATGACCGGTTCATCTGCACGCCGCACTCGTCAATCCGGCCGCGGGCAAAGGCTGATGCCGTCGTCCACGCGGGTTCTGATCAAAACGCTGTGTGACCGCGGTGCTGCCGGTGGCCGTGACTTCTCGAAAACTTGGAGAGGTCTACCCGCGCCAGGCGGAGCCCCGGATCACTCTGCAGAAATTGCCGCGGGTGAAGTGCGGATCCTTGTCCGCGAGCACGTCGGCCTTCACATTGCCGAACGTTGTCTCCGGCTTGTGCTTGATGCCGTCGTAAAACGCTTGGATGATATCTTCCTTGAAATGCTCAGTACGCGGGTGGGCATGCGCCACGGCCTCGCGCTCCGCGTCGCTGTATTCGGAATAGGCCAGGCCAAGCACGTCCATTTCGACGCCGGCCGTCACCAGAGCTACGACGGGATGCATGTGCTGCGGTATGCCAGGCGTCGTGTGCAGGGCGATCGCGGTCCAGACGGTGTCGATATCGTATTGTCCGATGCCGTGGCTGCGCAGGAAGTCACGGGCGGCATTGGCGCCGTCAACTTCGAAGCGCTCGTCCGCGCTGCTGTGCTGATGGGTCAACCCCATGTCGTGGAACATCGCGCCAGCATAAAGCAGCTCCGGATCGAATTTCAATTCGTGACGCTTGCCCGCCAGAGCGCCCCAGTAATAAACACGGCTCGAATGGTGAAACAGAAGTGGCGTCTCGGTATCCCGTACCAGCTCCGTTATTTCGCGAGCGAGCTTGCTGTCGGGAATTCCAACTCCCGCAAGGTCGATATTTATCTTAACGTCGATATTCATGCATTTCTCCTTGCGATTGGCGGCGATCAAGTGGATTGCACCTCGATGAGGTGCGTCCCGACGTCGGGCAGCGTTTCGGTCCCGATGCTCTGAGGCGATAGCGGCGACCGTCCGCGCAACTCGAGCGATTGCCGCGGGCGTCGCCGCTCGCACGTCCCGCGAATGAGGGGTGACCAACCCCCGAAGTCTCGAAAATCTGCCTCGCGGCTTTTTTCGGCAGCTTTTGCAAAAAGAGGCGGACAGCTCCCGCCTGCCTTAGTGAGGGAGGGAGATAAGGCTGCGCGAAGCCGTCCGCTTTGGCAGCGATGCGATACCGCACCAGGGAGGAAACACGCGGCCGGGCTGCCTGTCGTAAGAATACGTCTGGCCCACTGGTAGCTCCATTAAACAGACGTTTGGGTTGAACTGAATTAAAGTTTAGCTGGATGGCGACCTGCCGCAGTGCTTGATTTGCCGTCGAAGTCAGAACGCGTTCCGGTACCGCGAAAGCGCGCGCGGGCTGCCGTAGACCCACATAGGTTCGTCGCATTCGCTTGGGCCATGGTCGGTCATGCAGGCGGCGCTCCAGGTCGGAGCAGCAACCTCGCGGCCCTCGTCTCCGTATGCTTGCGGGAAAGCGCTATGTTCAATGGTTTTTGCCTGAGCTGTAGCTGACATCGTGAGCGTGAGCAGCGATGCTGCCAGTATGTATCTTATCTTCATGGTTCGGCTCCTTGATGATGGGTGCGACGCGACCGCGGGAATCGAGGTCGCTTGCATCGATTGCGCGTGGCCAACCCATAGAGTGCGCACTGCCAGCCAAAATGCTTGTGCGAGATTGCGGCGCTTGGTTCGACCTTGCGCCCGATTTGAGTAGGGTTTTGAGCGGCTTCTGCCGTGCGGAACCAGCAGATTCGGTGCCTGCCGAGGGGCAATCGAATTGCCGGATTTCTTAAAAATGCTCTATGCTTGCTTGCCGGACATCCGGAATGTTCTGGGAGTGATGCCTAGCCAGATCACGAACTTCCGGAATTTCAGCCGCGCGGTTGTCCCGGCAGCATTGCAGTCTCAGTACCTTTAGCGGGACGAGCAAGCAGAATGAAAAAACCTGATTTTCCACATCGAAGCCCGATGCCGGCCACGATTTTTTACCATGCAGTGGCGGTCTTGTCGGTTGCGGTTGCGGTCATTACTGCGGAACTTATCACACGCTTACTGAATGCCGAGGCGATCGCAACGACGATGCTTTGCGCGGTTATCTTTGCTGCATGGTTTGGCGGCTTCGGCCCGGCGCTACTGGCGATCGCACTCGCACTGTTGGCGTTCCATTATTACCTGGCACCCCCAATCAGCTCCTTTACCTGGAAGCACGATTTATTTGCTGTGGGCATTTCGGAGGTGCCGCGTCTATTCCTGTTTTCCATTACATCTTTCGTTGTTTCATCCATGATATCGGCACAGAGAAGAGCAAAAGCCGCCCTGTTGCATAGCGAAGTGTATTTGACCGAAGCTCAGAGATTGAGCGGCACCGGCAGCTTTGGATGGAACGTCGCCAGTGGAGAGATCATCTGGTCAGACCAGACTTTCCGAATCTTCGGATGTGATCGGACGACGAAACCGACCCTGGAGTTTATTGTCCAGCGCACCCATCCGGAAGATCGCGCTGCCGTGCAAAAGACCATCGATCGCGGGTCTCGCGACGGAAAAGAGTTCGACCATGAATATCGATTGCTGATGCCGAATGGCTCGGCGAAATACGTTCACGCCGTCGCTCGTGCTGAAAGAGACGCGTGGGGCAACGTCGAGTTTGTCGGGGCGGTGACGGATGTTACGGTTGCAAAGGAGACGGAGCGTAAGCTCCGACGCAGCGAAGCCTATTTGGCCGAAGCCCAGCGTTTGAGTCATACCAGCAGTTGGGCCTTTGATGTGCGCCGTCAAGATTTCATATATCGTTCGGCCGAAGTGTACCAGTTGTTTGGGTTCGATCCCGAAGAGGACGCACCATCACTTCAGACCTTCCGAGATCGTATCTTCCCCGAAGATCTGCGTCGGATTGTCGAGGTAGTGCCGCAGGCTATCCGGGATAAAGCGGACTTCGAGATTGATTTTAGGATATCTCTTCCCGACAAATCGACAAGGCACGTGCATTCGGTGGGACACCCCGTCGTCGGTGGCGACGGAAATGTTGCCGAAGTCATCGGTACGCATGTGGATGTCACCGAACAAGTCGCTGCAAAGCGAACGCTGGAAAAGGCGTTTGATGAAATCAAGAAATCCGAGGACCGTCTTCGACTGGTGATCGACACGATCCCGACGCTGGTCTGGCGTTCTAGACTCAACGGACGGCCAGAATTCTTTAATCAGCAAACGCTGGATTATACCGGTCTCTCATTAGAACGCTGCCTGGAGGGCTGGGTTCGCACGGTCCATCCGGACGACATGGCAAACCTGGCGGGGATGTGGCGCGAGATACGGAATTCCGGCGCGCGAGGCGAGACGGAAGGACGGCTCCAGCGCTTCGACGGTCGATATCGCTGGTTTTTACTTCGTGTCGAGCCGCTGCGGGACGAAGCGGGCAGCATCGTCGAATGGTACGGGTCGGCCACCGACATTGAGGACCGCAAGCAGACCGAAAACGCTCTCCGTCAGAGCGAAGCGTATTTGGCCCAAGCACAGCGATTGAGCCTTACCGGCACCTTCGGATGGCGCGTCACCACCGGCGAGAATACCTGGTCAACGGAAACTTACAGGATTTTTGGATATGACGAGGCCTCCGCAGTCAACGTTGATATGGTTCTTGCGCGCGCGCATCCTGAAGATCGTGCTGCCGTGCAAAAGGAGATTGATCGGTGTTCCATTGATGGAAACGACTATGATCAAGAGTATCGGTTGCTGATGCAGGATGGTTCGCTGAAATATGTTCATGCCGTCGCTCGGGCCGAAAGAGATGAGTCAGGCAACATCGAGTATCTTGGTGCAGTGACGGACGTGACGGTTGCGAGGGAAACGGAACGGAAACTGCGACGCAGCGAGGCCTATTTGGCCGAAGCCCAGCGTCTGAGTCGTACGAGCAGTTGGGCCTGGGATGCGCGCCTTCAAGAATTCGTTTATCGGTCGCCCGAAGTGTACCATCTGTTTGGGTTCGATCCAGAAAAGGACTCTCTGTCACCGCGATCCTTCCAAGAGCGAATTCTATCGGAAGACAGGGGCCGGTTTACCCAAATGGTGCACCAGGCGGTACGGGAGAAAACGGACTTTGAAGTCGATTTTCGCATAGATCTTCCAGACGGTCCGACACGATACGTTCATTCGGTGGGACATCCTCTCGTCAATGGCGAAGGCGAAGTAATCGAGCTCGTTGGCACCCACGTCGATGTCACCGAGCAGCACCTCGCGCAGGAGGCGCTGCAAAGAGCTTTTGACGAAATCAAGAAATCCGAGGATAGGCTTCGGCTAGTCATCGATACAATCCCGACGCTGGTCTGGCGCGCCGGACCAGACGGCGTTCCCGACTTTCTGAATCAACCGGCCCTCGACTATACCGGTCTCTCATTGGATCAAATCGAAACCGGCTGGCCTCGCGCTTTTCATCCTGATGACAAGAAGGGAATGTTGGTGAAATGGAGCGCAATACGGGAGTCCGGTATCCCCGGCGAGCTTGTAGCTCGGCTCCGGCGCTTCGATGGTGAATATCGCTGGTTCTTGTTTCGAGGCGTGCCGCTGCGCGATGAGCAGGGCAACATTGTCAAATGGTATGGGTCATCTACCGACATCGAGGACCGCAAGCGGGCCGAGGAGGCGCTTCGCGAGAGTGAGCAGCGCTTTCGCGACTATGCTGAAACGGCCTCCGATTGGTTCTGGGAGGCCGGACCGGACCATCGGGTCACCCGCATATCGGAACACATCAATGATATCGGCTTTGTGCCCTCAGGTCTGGCCGGCATGTCTCGCTGGGACATTGCAACTGATATCGAATCGGAACCCGAGAAATGGCGGGCGCTTCGGGCGTTGATCGACGCCCATCAGCCATTTCGCGATTTCGTCTACACCGTAAATAGCGGTGGATCTCCAGTGTACGTCCGAACCAGCGGCAAGCCACTTCACGACGCAAAGGGAAATTTTCTCGGCTATCGGGGCACCGGCACCAATATTACGGCGGCGATCCGCGCAGATCACGCCGAAAAGGCTCTGCGCGAAGCACAGGCAGAACTCGCACACGTTACACGCGTGACTACCCTGGGCGAACTGACCGCCTCCATCGCCCATGAGGTGAACCAGCCGCTCGCCGCCATTATCGCCAACGCTGAGGCCTGTTTGCGCTGGCTCGATCGCGAAACTCCCGACCTGCCCGCTGCGCGCCGTTCGGTGGAATGGGTTATCAACGGCGGCAACCGGGCAAGTGAGGTGATCCGGCGTGTCCGCGCGCTTGCGAAAAAGTCCGATACTGAGAAGGTGCCGCTCGACGTCAATGACGTCGTGAGGGACGTCATCGCGCTGGTGCAGCGCGAGCTAGCCAGCAACCAGGTGTCATTGCGAATGGACTTGACACCCGCTCTACCCATAATCTTGGGTGACCGGGTCCAGCTGCAACAGGTGATCATCAATTTGGTGATAAACGGTATCGAAGCCATGCAGCCAATGATGGATCAGCCGCGCGAACTGGTGATCCGATCAGGCCAGGACGAGGCAAACCGAGTGTTCCTGAGTGTGACGGATTGCGGTGTCGGGATCTCCGCCGAAAATGCGGACCGGCTGTTCAATGCGTTCTTCACCACCAAGTCCAGCGGCATGGGCATGGGACTCTCGATCTGCCGTTCGATCGTGGAGGCTCACGGAGGACGGATGTCAGCTCACCGCAATGAGGGGCCCGGTGCGACGTTTCAATTCGTCCTGCCCTCGCATCAAGAGGAGGCGTCGTGACCCCGCGCCCCAAATCATCGCATGAACCCACCAGGGAGCCGGTCGTCTTCGTTGTCGAAGACGACGAATTAGTGCGCGGAGCGCTTAGCAATCTCTTTCAATCGGTGGGACTGGAAGTTGAGGTGTTCGGATCGGCATCCGAAATGCTGCAAAGCAAGCTTCCAGATGTCGCCAGCTGCCTTGTCCTTGACATCAGATTACCAGGATTGAGCGGTCTGGACTTCCAAGGTGAACTAGCCAAGGCGAACATTCATATTCCCGTTATCTTCATGACCGGCCATGGCGACATTCCGATGACCGTCAGGGCCATGAAGGGCGGGGCTGTCGATTTCCTGACCAAACCGTTTCGCGATCAGGACATGCTGGACGCCGTGATGGTGGCGATCGAACGGGATCGGAAGAGACGCGAAGCCGCCAAGATCCTCGCAAACCTGCAGACCCATTTTGAAACCTTGACTCCTCGCGAACGGGAGATCCTGGTTTTGGTATCATCTGGCCTCATGAACAAACAGATTGCCGCCGAACTCGGAATTGCCGAGATTACGGTGAAGATTCATCGTGGGCACCTCATGAAAAAGATGGGTGCGAGGTCGGTGGCCGATCTAGTGGGAATGGCCGAAACGATGCGAATTCGTCGCACCAAACCCTAGCGCATGTTTTGCGCGCTACGTTCGAAGCTCATTCCAGAAGCCGGTGTGTCCGCAGCCACGACTAAAACCAAGGTATGGGGTCCCGCAAACCAACACGACATTCGAAGCAACCTTCGTAGGATCGGGCCATTCGCGCTGGTCAGGCTAGGCTCGCAACGACGTTTAAACGAAAAATCCGCAGTCTCATCGATTCCACAGTCGGTCCTCGGTTCATGCGACAGATGCCGCGGAGGTTCAAATGGCAGAGAATGGCGCTTTTTATCGCACGATGACGCGACGGCAACTGCTTGCCGCAGCAAGCGCCGCAGGCGTGGCTCTGTCAAAGCCGGCATGGGCGCAAAGTATGATTGATCTGCCGCTGCCCGGCGGTCCCGGGGCGAGGCAGGTCACCACCAGCTTTCCGCAGAAAGGGCCGATGATCCTGCAGCGGACCCGTCCACCGCTCCTGGAAACCCCGTTTGAGGTTTTCGACAAGGGTGTATTCACTCCCAACGACCAGTTCTATGTACGCTGGCACTGGGCGGTCATCCCGACCGATATTGATATTGGCAAGTTCAGCCTTACGGTGCGCGGCCATGTCAACCAAACATTGTCGCTGTCGCTCAATGACATCCTTCACGGATTGCCGAGCGTTCAGTTGGCCGCCGTGAACCAGTGCTCCGGCAACTCGCGAGGATTCTTTCAGCCTCGCGTGCCCGGCGGGGAATGGGCGAACGGCGCGATGGGCAATGCGCTCTGGACCGGGGTCCGTCTCAAGGACGTGCTGGATAAGGCTGGCGTGAAGCCGGGCGCCGTGCAGGTGCGATTTAAAGGACTGGACGAGCCCGTGGTGGCGGATGCACCACACTTCATGAAGTCATTGGACATCGACCACGCGCGCGATGGCGAGGTGATGATCGCCTATGCCATGAATGGCGAGCAGCTGCCTTTGGTGAACGGATTTCCCCTGCGGCTGGTCGTGCCCGGCTGGTATGCGACCTACTGGGTCAAGATGCTGAATGACATTGAAGTGCTGGACCAACCGGATACCAATTACTGGACAAAAGTCGCCTACACCATTCCCGACACGCCGCACGCCAGCACCAAGCCCGGCGAAACAGGCGTGAAGATGATCCCGATCAACCGAATGGTGCCGCGATCCTTCGTCACTAATATTGCGTCAGGCACCAAGGTGAAGGCCGCTGCACCAATGACGTTGCGCGGCATTGCGTTCGGCGGCGATTGCGGCGTGGCGAGCGTCGACTTTTCCATCGACCGCGGCAAAAGCTGGCATCAGGCGCAACTGGGGAAAGACGAAGGCAAATATGGATTTAGGCAGTGGCAGACGCAATTAACGCTGCCTGGCGCAGGTGAGTACAGTCTGTTGGTCCGCTGCACCAACAGCAACGGTGTCGCGCAACCCGACGTGCCGAATTGGAATCCGGCCGGCTTCATGCGCAACGTCATGGAATCGATTGATGCCATCGCGGTTTGACGGAGTATTCACGATGTTTCGCAATCTGCTGCCGGCCGTCGTTCTGCTGGGTGTAGCGTCGATTCCGCACGCCGCGCATGCCGCTACACCATTCGAATTGAAGTCGGTGAAGCTCGACCTCCCTGACAGCGACAAAATGTTCCCTGACGGCCCCGGTTCGGACGTGATCAACAATAACTGCATCGCTTGTCACTCAGCTGACATGGTGCTCAATCAACCGTTACTATCGAAGCAAGCCTGGGCGGCGGAAGTCAACAAGATGATTAATAATTATAAGGCGCCGATCGCCACGGAGGATGTCGGTGCCATCGTCAAGTACTTGACCGCATTCAAAGGCGCGAAATAGCGTCGGTCTTTAGTTCGTTCGTGTTTTCGCGTGTACAAACCTAAGTATGATTTCACGATCCTGATTGACGCCTCACTCTTCGGCTGGGGCAGTGCTAAGGCAAGCGCCTTGCTCCCACGTCTGGAAAGTCGTCTTGTCAATGCTCGCGGTAATTTCAGTCATTGACGACGATGCAGCAGTCCGTGACGCGACCGACAACCTTCTCAGCTCGCTTGGATATTTAGTCCATACATTTGCGTCGGCCGAGGAGTTCCTGCAGTCAACCCACTTGCAGGATTCGTCGTGCGTCGTTGCGGATGTGCAGATGTCGGGTATGAGCGGGTTGGACCTTCTACTGCAGATGCGAGCCCAAGGTTACAACGCGCCGGTCATCTTTATCACGGCCTTCCCTGAAGAGACCGTCCGCGACCGCGCGTTGAAGGCCGGAGCCATCGGTTTCCTTGCCAAGCCCTTTGGTGCACCCGCCTTGATCAAATGCGTCGAGAGTGCCCTGCGCCGAGGCGGCGCTGGCAGCTGAGACCGTCAAAGCTAGGTGCATTGTCTCGTGCAACGCCGCGATGGCTGTTTTGCCCGCCATCAGTGTGTCCGGAATGAATTCTCCCGCTGTAAAACCAAAGTATGGGGCGACCAAAACCAACACGACATTCGAAACAACTTCCGTAGGATCGAGCCGTTTGCGTTGATCAGACTAGGCTGGCGCCTGGAGCTGGGACCCAGGGATTGCCGGCAGGTGCGAGCCGGACGAGCCAAACGCGAAGGACGGATCCTATGTCGGCGAAGTCATGCCTGCTTCGTTCCAAGCCTCACGACTTTTCCACAAGCCCCGGAGAAGAGTGGAGCGCCTCTGCGATCGTTCGTCGCTACGCCCAGATGCAATTGCCCGAGTTCACGCGCTCGACAACGCTGCGGTGGACTGTCCTGGTGGCCGGCGTATTTGCAGCATTTACCGTTGCATTGCTCGGGTTTGTCTACCTGAAAACCAAGCATGACCTGTCTGTGCGATCCGACGGCGTGATTGGCTTGCAGATGGGCATCTTTGCCGGCTTGTCGCCCAGGCAGAGGCTCGACTCAATCAACGAGAGTCTAAGACAAGATCCGGCTCGCATTCGGCTCGTGGGATTGTTTGGCTCAGATGGCGACAGGATCGCAGGCAACGTGGAAAGCGAGCCACCCAGTCTCAAGATAGACGGCACGGCACAAAACGCCGTGGTCGGCCGGATCGACGGAAGCGGCCGAGAGCAACAGGCGGTCCGCCTGATCGCGCGACGTTTGCCCGATGGCAACCTGCTGGTGATCGGACGAAATGCCGATGAAATCGAGGAGATCGCACGCGTCGTTGGTTCGGCGCTCGCACTCGGGCTCTTTCCCGCGGTGCTTCTTTGCGTTGCGGTCGGCGTGATGCTGAGCGCTCGTGCCCGAAAGCGCATCATGGAGGTCAACGAACGGGTGCAACGCATCGTCGCCGGCAACCTGCGCGAACGGCTCCCGCATGACGACACGGACGATCCCTTCTCCAAACTTGCGGTGATCGTCAATGGCATGCTCGACGAGATGGAAACTCTTATCCACTCCCTCGCGGGCGTCGGCCATGACATCGCACACGACCTGCGCACGCCACTTACGCGGGCGAGGCTCATGCTTGAGCGCGGTCGCACCGGCGCCGGCACAATGCAGCAGCTGCAGGTGGTTGCGGACAAGACGATAGACGCGCTCGATCAATCGCTCTCTATCATCACCGCCATCTTGCGACTAGCGGAAATCGAGAAGAGCCAGCGGTCGGCTGCCTTCGGAAAAGTCGCGCTATCGGACCTCGTGCGCGAAGTGGGTGACATGTATGAGCCGATAGCGGAAGACAAAGGCATCAACCTCGTCGTTCAATCGCCGCGAGAAGTAAGTGTTTATGGTGACCGAGATCTTTTGATCGAGGCTGTCGCCAACCTTGTCGACAATGCCGTCAAATATACCCCGGCCGGCGGGCGAGTCGAAATCGAATTGGGTTGCTGCAATGGTGAAATCATCGTGCGCGTCAAGGACACTGGTTCTGGCATAAGCGAACACGAGCGCGACGCCGTCTTGAGGCGTTTCTACCGGTCGGACAAGATAAGACACACATCGGGCTTGGGTCTTGGCCTGAACTTGGTAGCGGCAATCGTGAAGTTGCACGGCTTTCGATTCACCATTCGCCCAGGGGCTGGGTGTGTCGTCGAGATTGCGTGCCCGTATGCGCCGGTGCCAATGTGATCGGCGGGAGCCGGCTCAACAGAGCGGCTATGATCCGGCGCTAGTCGGGTGTGTTCAAGTGCTAACTTCAGCTCGGGCGCAACCCATCCAGAAAGGAACTAGCGAACGGTCAGCGGAGGGTCGTCAAGCAGCCGTCACCTGCTCGTAGGCGTCTAGTACGCGCGTAGAATAGACGAGGGCGGCACCGGCGTTGACGGCTGTCGCGACGCCAAGTGCTTCAGCAATCTCTTCCCGCGAGGCGCCGTGACGCGCCGCCGCTTCGGCGTGCACGGTGATACAGCCGTCGCACCGGACGGTGACTGCGACCGCAAGCGAAATGAGCTCACGGATCTTTGGCCCGAGCAGGTTAGCCTTTTGGCCCGCGGCAGTCAGCGCCTGATAGCCCCTAATCGTGTCAGGGCTGAGTTTGGCAATTTCGCCAATCCGGACGGTCAGCTGCTGGCGATAGGTGTTCCATTCGATCATGGCCATGCGACTTCTCCTGATTGCCTTAGATAAGCGTTCTTACAAATGAGCGGGGGGTTTGGCCTGAGCAGCGCAGTCATCGGTGTTACGTTGCGTAGTGAAAGCCGACCTGCTGCAACTCGGGCAGTGTGCCAGCGGCGCCGGGGATCAGAACAGCGCCATCCACCAGATGGTCGGTCAATTCTGCCGCGAGCGCGGCGTGAGAGAGCCTGTCAGGATTGATGTCGAGCTTGATAAGGGCTGCTGCTTGTTCCCAGATCGCGTTGTGGCAGGACATGAAAACCACGCCACGCCGCATCAGCGCTGGTATGGAATTATCATCCCCGGAGAAGAGCCCCGCGGGATCCTCGTAATTTGCCGGACCGGTAGCCACCGCCTTGTGCTCGAAAATCAGCGTGTTGGTCTTGAAGTTCTCGCCGGCCAGTTTCGTGAGTTGATATTTGTCCCACATGGCTTGATCGTAAAGCGCGAGCTGCGCCGTCCCGTGGGTCACGGAAACCGCGAGGAAATCCGGATGGTTGAACGACCAGATCTGCGAGTTGAGCGCATTACGCATCAGGTTGAGCCATGGGCCTTCGATGTCGGTATTGTCCCAGACCTGTCTTTGCGCAGCCCCGTAAGAGAGAACGTCGGTCAAAGCTTCATGATCCCATTGCTCCGCATGGCTTAGGATCATCGGTACGGTCTTGAAATTGCGACGGCGCGGCACCTGCGCCAAACGTTCTCTCAACGCTTCAAGATGCACGGCCCCAGAAGGCATCAACGTGGATCCCACTGCCATTGCCGCGGGCCTGGCTGCCGTCGAGGCAACACCAATCGCGCTTGTCGCCATCGTCAAGGCGAATGTTCTCAATACATCCCGTCTTGCGGTAATAAATTTCATTGCCGCTATTCCCGTTTGCCGTCTCAGCCAGATAGGCGGCGGGCCCTTTCGAGACCAATAAATCCTTTTTTATACAACAACCCTTTGCATCGGGCCTTCGCCAACACCCTTGATCTGCGTGCAGTGTTGGACGCACCTAGGTGCTTTTTGAACCAGAATTTAATGGCAGCAGCGGATTGGAGGTCCATATCAACGTCGACTGCATCGGCATTCCCTACGCTGTGATGCGGTCCGCAATCTGAGGACGACACCAAAAGGAAACAGAGCCATGACGATAAATCTCGCTTTAGCCGCATCAATGGTGATGCTGATGACGATCTCAGGACAGGCGTTTGCAGAAACGGCCGCGCCCTCAGACCGGCAAGCAGTCTACGCGTTCAATGCTGATCGTGCCGCGGCGACAGAGACGGACGCGACCAATGCGTACCGCTATCACGGCGGACCGAAATATAACGATTGACGTTCGATGTTGCACGGGCGCGCCGCCAAGCTTTCACGCGGCGCGCCAGATCATACAGATTCTAAATAGAGTTCAACATGTTGAATCTCACAAAACAGGACTCGATCACAATTGCGGTAACGCTCGGCATTGCGCTTAGCGTACCCTTGGTGGTTCCGGCCTTTTACACCACATCGAATGTAACAGTATTGGAGCAGGCCGATCCTGCGTTACCGAATGACCAGCTCGTGGGGCGTTTGGCCAAACCGAACGGCATTGGTGGCAACGATGTCGACGCTCAATGGCGCGCGCCAAAGGTTGATTGTGGGCTCTCCATTTAGGTGTAGCTCGGATTGATCGTGCCGGTCGCCCTCCGGTCCATTGATTGACTTTTCAGAAACGGAAGCGAAGGCCGACCGTGGGATCGATCGTGTTGGGATGGAGGAAACCGTTCGCCAGGCCGCCATTGACCTGTGAGAACATGAGGCCCGCGTAGGCATCGAACTTCTTCGCAAACTGCCAATCGACGACGAAAGAAACAGCGTCGAACGTCCAAGGCAGTTTGAGAACGCCGCAGCGTTCGCGCAGTTGACCGGTGCACCATCGCTTAGTCCCTCGATATGGCGAGACTCGCGTATGACGCACTCGCATGATTTTCGATGGCCAGAACTGCGCCTTCACAATGATCGGCGTAGCAATCAGGATCGCAATAGGGGAGCCGCGTTGCGATCTCTCGCAGATAGCTCCCGCCGATCTGCTTGCCACACAGCGTGCATGAAGATTGCCGGCAAGGGGTCCTGCCATTCACCAGGATGAATCTCATATGGCGCCTCCTAGTGTGGTTTGCGTGGCTGGCTCCGCCAATAGGCGACAAGACAGCTCAACAGGAGCAGCTGGCATAGAACGTTCACTTCGCAGCCTCCTCGCTTCGAAGTCGTATAATTCCAACCGCAACTGTTTGTCTGGCGGCGCAAGGTCGAAATAACCATCTGCGGTCGACCGCCTCGCGGGACCTGAAGCGATCGACGCACCTCTTTGAACAGAGGGCAGTTCGCCAGGAGTAGTGCCGGATGAGACCAAACCTTTCGCTACAGATGGCGCAGCGCTTCGCCGCGTCCTTGCGACCATATTGAAGATCATTGCGCATCTTTACCTCCTGTGGCTTCGCAAAGCTAACCCTCTCGCTGACGCCGATATTCGGTCGGCGTAAGTCCGGTAAAGTTTCGAAACGCCCTCGTAAACGAGCTCGTTTCGCGAAAGCCGATCCGGCTTCCGATCTGCGTCACCGAGAGCGTCGGCATCTGCAAAAGGTTTTTGGCGAGATCCATCCGGCGCGCCATATGGTAGCGATGCGGAGGCGCGCCGAACGATTGTGTGAAGGCGCGCGCAAAATGGTAGAGGCTGAGATCAACGAGCTCGGCGAGAGCTGCCAACGAAATGGCTTCCGCAAGATGCTCCTCGATGAATTCTACCACGCGCTTCTGTTGCCACGCGGGCAAGCCGCCACGAACCGGCCTTGCCGCAGCAGATGCAGTTCGCTCCAATCGAAGGAGCTCATGCATCAGCACGAGACTTAAGGCCTCTGCGTACTGGCCGCTGCCTGGATCGGAATTGCCGACCTCGGCCTTGAGTTTGAGCGCCGTGTCCCAGACGGCCTGATCGAAGAAGAACAAGCGGGGACTGATCCTGGGGGGATCCAGACCAAACGACCGATCTTGCGAATCGATGTAGAAATAAGTGACGCGCGTCAGCACCCGCGGCCTCTGCCATCCATAGAACCGATGCCCGGCGGGCACAAAGCTGAGCTTGCAATTGAACTCGCGCAGAGTCGATTTCGGCAAGCCTTCGATATGTGTTTCCCCATCATCCCGTTCTGCGCGTTCGTAAGCGATCAGCAAATGGCGTCCAGCTTGAAAGGCGTCCTCGAATGTCTCGCGTCGGGTAACCTTTACCGTGTCCGCTTGTATGACACCCCAACTCGCCAGTCGGCGACGCGCGATATCGGGCGGCGTGATTTGGACGATCGGTCCAGATGAGGGAAGAAACCCGGGAAGGCCGACGCCAATATCACCCATTATTGTTCCTGGTACGGGCATTGGCTTTCGTCCTCGGCCGGCATTTTCTCGTGGAGCGCATGGGAATGATGGTGGGGTCACGCCGTTATCAAAGCCGTCGTCGTCGCTCGCAAATGGAAAGACCTCGTCTGCGTCTGCCCTTTGGGGCACGTAGCGTCAGAGTAAGCGGATGGAGTTTCGGCGCCATTAAATTGGCGTTCAGACAACTAAATTCGATTTTATTCCAAGCGCGCCTGCAGGGTCCTTGGCCGGGCGAGCGCCGAGGTTGCGCGAAGGTCTTTGTGAAGATCCGCGCAAGAAACCTCATGAGCGCGGCAAGCTGAGACAAGCGCAAAATCCGCTCGCCACCAGATAGCGGAATGTGTCCCTCGCAAAACGCGCACCGGAAGGTGTGCTTGCAGTCGGCCAGGAGCCGCCATGTCCAAGCACGAATCCTGTTCTCCTCTCGCCTTCGGAAGTCTGCCCGGGAATCCGCCTCATGAGCGCCGGGGCGGCTTTGAATCGGTCGGTCGGCCGCCGGTCGTAGGCGAAATCGGCTTTGTCGGCCTGGGGCATATGGGAACGGCAATGGCCGCTAACCTCGCGGCTGCCGGACGACGGGTGATCGCGTATGTCCGGCGTCCGGATCAAATTAGCAAACTTGAGACGCTCGGTCTCAGGCCGACGACCGACATCGGCGATCTGCTCGATTGCGAGCTCGTCATCAGCATGCTGCCGGACGACGATGCCGTCCGCGAAGTCGTGTTCGGTCGCCGTGATGATGCTCTCGATGGTCTTGCTGCGGGTTTGATGCCCGGCGCGATACATCTATCGATGAGCACGATCGGCACGGCTACCGCCTCGCTCCTGGCGAGCGAGCATGCGCGGCACGGACAGGGCTATGTCGCGGCGCCAGTGTTCGGGAATCCGGATGCCGCAAAGGCGCGCCAGTTGTTCATCGTCGCCGCCGGCGCGCCGGCCGATGTCGAGCGCTGCCGACCGATCCTCGACGCTCTCGGGCAACGGACGTTTGTGGTTGGTGCTGATCCGCAGGATGCGAACCTCGTCAAACTGCTCGGAAATATGTTGAGCGCGACGGCACTTGAAATGCTGGGAGAAGTCGTTGCCGTTATCCGAAAGCGTGGACTCGACCCGCAGCCCTTCGTCGATCTTATGACGAGCACAATGTTCGGCGGACGTGCGCACAAGATTTACGGCGACAAGATCGCCAGACAAAACTACGCCGCGGGATTTGTCTTGCCCCTCGTGCTCAAGGATGTGCGCCTGGCGCTCGCGGAGGCGGAGAAAGCAGGTGCCCCCATGCCATCAGTTGGCGTGGTCCGGGACCGGTTGATCACGGGTATCGCGCGTGGCTACGGCGAGCTCGACTGGACGGCGTTGGGGCTTATCGCTGCGGAGGAGGCCGGTCTGTACGCTGTGCCCTCGGACGCTGCGGACTGATTGAGGTTCGACTTATCTGCCACTCATGCGCCTTAGGGCGCACGCACTCGAAGGAGGAACAGTATCATGGCCGATCAAGCAGAAACTATCGAAGCGAGAATGGAGCTTATCGATATTCCCGGTACGTCGCTCAAGGTATCACCGGTTGCGATCGGCACTTGGGCCATTGGCGGATGGATGTGGGGCGGCACCGACGAAGCTGAATCTATCGCCACCATCCGCGCCGCATTCGAGCATGGCATCAACATTGTCGACACTGCTCCGGTCTATGGATTTGGCCGCTCTGAGGAGATCGTCGGCAAGGCGATCGCTGAGGCCCGGCTGCGCAAGGACGTGTTGATTGCCACCAAGGCCGGACTGCAATGGGAAGACGGAAAAGTATCTCGCAATGCCAGCCGTGCCCGCATCAATAGGGAGGTTGAGGATTCCTTGCGGAGACTTCGAACCGATTACATCGACGTCTATCAGGTTCACTGGCCCGATCCTCTGGTGACGATTGAGGAAACCGCGGAAGCGATGCTCGCGCTATTTGAGCAGGGGAAGATCCGGGCCATCGGAGTGAGTAATTTTTCGGTGCTCCAGATGGAGCGATTTCGCCGCGTTGCGCCGCTTCACGTGCTGCAGCCGCCCTACAATCTGTTCGAACGGGATATCGAAACCGACCTTCTGCCCTATTGCCGCAGGAACAAGATTGCGACGCTCGGATATGGCGCGCTGTGCCGGGGGCTGCTGTCCGGACGAATGCAGGCGAATACGGTTTTCGATGGCGACGATCTGAGGCGCAGCGACCCTAAATTCCGCGAGCCGCGGTTTGCGCAATATCTGGCCGCTGTGGAGAAGCTCGATCAGCTTGCTCGGCAACGCTTCGGCAAGCGCGTCATTCACCTGGCGGTGCGCTGGATGCTCGACCAGGGTATCAGCACGGCCCTATGGGGCGCGCGGCGCCCCGATCAGCTGCGGCCCGTCGACGAGGTGACTGGCTGGTC
>VAZG01000454.1 GCA_005885285.1 Alphaproteobacteria bacterium
CGAGCGCCTTGACGTGCTCGGTCCAGGTCTCCACACCGGCGGTGGTGGCTTCGAGGCGCGTAAGGCCGGACCCTTGCGCAAAGCCGATCAAGCCCGTCACCCAATCGACGCTATATTCGATGCTGCGCGGAATGTTGCCGAGCGCGGTATGCGGTCCCATCAACATCATCATGTTGGGAAAACCGTCGACCATCAGGCCGAGATAGGTCTCTGGCCCGCGCTTCCATTTGTCTTTCAGGCGGATGCCGTCGGTGCCGCGGAAATCGATCTTGTCGAAGGCGCCCGTGATGGCGTCGAATCCGGTCGCGAAGACGATGATGTCGAACTGGTATTTCCGGGCAGTGGTCTTGATGCCGTCCGGCGTGATCCGCTCGATCGGCGTCTCGCTAAGGTCGACCAGTTCGACATTGTCCTGGTTGTAGACCTCATAATAGAAGGTCTCGAGCGGCAGCCGTCGGGTGCCAAAGCCGTGATTCCTGGGGATCAGCTTTTCCGCGACCTTGGGGTCCTTGACGCGCTCGCGAATTTTCCGTGCGACGAAATCGCTGATCGTTGCGTTGGCCTTGCGGTCGATCAGGATGTCGCGGAAATTACCCTGCCAGATCCCGAAGCCGCGTTCGCCATAGAGCTTTTCGTAGAAGGCCTCGCGCTCCTCGTCCGAAACCTCGAATGCGCCACGCGGATCGGGTGTGTGAATGAAGCAGGCGAAGGTTTCCTGGCACCGGGCGAACATCTCGGGATATCCCGTCTTGATTCTCTTTTGTGTCTCGGCATCGATCTTGCCGTTGTGCAGCGGCGCGCACCAGTTGGGCGTGCGCTGGAACACGGTGAGATGTCCGACCTCTTTCGCAATGGTCTGGATGGTCTGCACGCCGGTTGCGCCGGTGCCAATCACCGCGACGCGTTGGCCTGCAAAATCCACCGGCTCCTTCGGCCAGCGCGCGGTGTGAAAGGATTTTCCTTGAAAACTGTCGCGACCCTCGATCCGCGGCAGCGTGGGCGTCGACAACGGGCCGATCGCAGTGATCAGGAAACGCGCGGTGAAGCGACTTCCGTCCTCAAGCATGATGCGCCAGCTACGCGTTTCCTCTTCATAGCGAGCGGCCGTCACCCGGCTCCTGAACTGGATGTCGCGCCGCAGGTCGAATTTGTCAGCGACGTAATTGAGATAGCGCAGCGTTTCCGGCTGACCGGCGAAATGCTCGGACCACTCCCATTCCTCCAGCAAGTCCTTTGAGAAGGAGTAGCCGTAGGAATAGCTTTCCGAATCGAACCGCGCGCCGGGATAGCGGTTCCAGTACCAGGTGCCGCCGACACCGGTAGCCGCCTCGAACACGCGCACCTTCATCCCAAGCTCGCGCAATCGGTAGAGCTGGTACAGGCCCGACATGCCCGCGCCGACGATGATGGCGTCGTAGTCCAAAGCAGGCGCCATGTCGGATGAGGATTGGGCGAGGCGCGCGGCGGCCACGTGGCGTTACTCCCGTAAGGCTTCTAACGTTGACATAAAGCTACCCGGTCTCGTCGCGGCGAACAAACCCTCTATCCATGCGTGGCAGGGTTGGAGGAATGTGCTGGGTTGAGTCCTGGCCGGCTTTACTCGGCGCCACATCTGCCCCTATCGTCAAACCGCTGATCGCTCGCGAAGAGGCGAGGGCAGGGAGTGGCATGCCTGATGAACGAAGCCGTCGATGTCCTGATCATTGGCGCCGGAGCTTCCGGCGCGGCTGTGGCCTGGAGCCTGGCCGAGACCAAAATGCATATCCTCTGCCTCGACCAGGGTGGCTGGATGAATCCCGCGGCGTATCCGAGCACGGGTCGCGACTGGGAAGCGCGCTTCTTCGGTGACTATTCGCCGAGCCCCAATATCCGCGCCCGCCCCGAGGACTACCCGATCAATGACGACAACTCGCCGATCAAGGTCGTCAACTTCAACGGCGTCGGCGGCTCCACCGTTATGTACACGGCCCATTTTCCGCGCCTGCATCCCTCCGACTTCAAGGTGAAAACGCTCGACGGCGTCGCCGATGACTGGCCGATCGACTACGATACGCTGGCGCCGTTTTTTGCCGAGAACGACCGGATGATGGGCGTCTCCGGACTATCCGGTGATCCGGCTTTTCCGCCGACCGAACCGCCAATGCCGCCCCTGCCGCTTGGCCGCTCCGGCGCGGCGCTCGGTAAAGCCATGAACAAGCTCGGCTGGCACTGGTGGCCGTCGGATACCACGGTCGCAACCACAGACTATGAGGGCAGGGCGCGCTGCATCAATCTCGGCCACTGCACGCCGGCCTGCGCGCAAGGCGCGAAAGCCTCGACCGACATCACCTATTGGCCGGCGGCGCTCCGCGCCGGCGTCGAGCTGCGCACGCATTGCCGGGTGCGTGAGATCACGACCAACGAGCATGGCATGGCGTCGGGCGTCGTCTATTACGACAAAGACGGTGTCGAGCAGTTCCAGGGCGCCGAAGTCGTCATCATCGCCTGCAACGGCATCGGCACCCCGCGGCTATTGTTGAACTCCGCCTCGGGGCGTTTTCCCAACGGTCTCGCCAATTCTTCAGGGTTGGTTGGCAAGAACCTGATGTTTCACCCCTACGCGCAGGTGTACGGCTTTGTCGAGGAAGTGACCGACAGCAACCGCGCGCCGCCGATTTGTCTATGGAGCAAGGAGTTTTACGAGACTGACCTCTCGCGCGGCTTCGTGCGCGGCTATGCGTTTCAATTCGGCCGCGGCGCCGGGCCTGTGATGGAAGCCGTCATGAGCGAGGCCAAGGGCATCTTGCCGTGGGGCGCCGCGCATCATGCGGTATTCCGCCGCCTCAACGGCCATCGGCTGCAACTATCCGCCATCTGCGAAGATCTGCCGGAAGAGCACAACCGCGTCACGCTCGATCCGCATCTCAAGGACATCCATGGCATCCCGGCGCCAAAGGTCGACTACACGATCGGAGAGAACAGCGCGAAGATGATGGAACATGGCGTCGCGCGCGCCAAAGAGGTGCTCGCCGCCGCCGGCGCCACCGACATCTGCGTCAACTGTCCAATCCTCTACGGCGGCTGGCATCTGCTCGGCACCGCACGGATGGGGACTGATCCCGAGCGCTCGGTCGTGAATGAATGGGGCCGGTCGCACGACGTGAAGAATCTCTTCATCGTCGACGGCAGCGTGTTCGTCACTTCGGGCGGGGTGAATCCGACCTCCACCATTCAGGCCATCGCGCTCTACATCGCCGATCAGATGAAGAGCCGCCTCGCCAATCTCTTTGACTGAGGAAGTGATGTTGACGAAGCCCGCTCTCACGCCAGCCCAGCGCGACGATTTGCGTAGCTTTGCCGCGATGATCATTCCCGATAGCGCCGAATATAAAGTGCCGGGCGCGGATGACCCGAAAATCCAGGCGGACATCGTGGCGACGCTCGGCCGCGATACCGAGCCCGTGCGCGAGGCGCTGGATCATCTTGCGCGTCTCGCCGGACAGCCGCTCGCCGGTCTCGATCCGGCGAGGCGCGAGACGGTCGCGAAGGAATTCCGCAACTCCGGCGGCGCGGCCGCAGCCACGCTCATCCGCGTAGTGCTGCAATGTTACTATCGCGACGACCGCGTGCTGCGTTCGCTCGGCCTCGAGCTGCGGCCGCCGTTTCCCGAAGGGTACACGCTGGAGCAGGGCGACTGGTCGCTGCTCGATCCCGTGAAGGCGCGCCCGGCGATGTGGCGGCGGGTACCGTGAGGGGCAGGCTCTTGCGTCCTCGCAAGCGCCGCACCATTTGATATGCCCGAAGGAATTTCGCCATGTTGGACTTTACCTCAGATATGCCGGATGACGGGCTGTCATCGCGGGCAACCGAATACCCCCAAAATAACGACCAAGCCCTGCTGGACGCCTATTCCAATGCCGTGATCGGCGTGACCGAGCGCGTCGGGCCGGCCGTGGTCCGTGTCGAAACCGGGCCCAAAGTCCGTACCTTACGCGAGCGAGGCGGGCTCGGTTCCGGCATCGTCATCTCGCCGGACGGCCTGGTGTTGACCAACAGCCACGTGGTCGGCGCCTCGAAAGAGATTCGCTTGCGGGATACTGAAGGCATCGTCACCGATGCGCGCGTGCTCGGGGTGGATTCCGACACCGATCTAGCGCTGCTGCGCGCCGATGGCGCGCGGGACCTGCGTTATGCCTCGCTCGGAAACTCCAAAACCCTGCGCCGCGGCCAGCTCGTGGTCGCGATCGGCAACCCCTTGGGGTTTGAATCGACGGTCACGGCGGGCGTGGTCTCGGCACTGGGCCGCTCGATCCGCTCGGTGAGCGGACGCATCATCGAAGACGTGATTCAGACCGATGCCGCGCTCAATCCCGGCAATTCTGGCGGGCCGCTGGTGTCGTCCAAGGCCGAGGTGATCGGCATCAACACCGCGATCATCAACGGCGCGCAAGGCATCTGCTTTGCGGTCGCGAGCAATACCGCGCAATTCGTGCTGTCGGAGATCATCCGCCACGGCTATGTCCGGCGTGCCTATATCGGCGTGGCCGGCCAGACCGCGCCGATCCCGCGACAGCACGCGATGGTTGCCGGTATCGACAACAAGATGGGTGCGCTACTCGCGCAGATCGAGCCGGACGGTCCGGCAGCGAAGGCAGGCCTGTTGCCGGGCGATGTCGTGATCAGGCTCGATCGCGGTGAGGTCAACGGCGTCGATGATCTGATCCGCGTGCTCGACCGCGACCGGATCGGCCGCACGCTCGAGATGGAGGTGCTGCGCCTGGGTCGCCTGCGGTCGGTCAAGATTCACCCGATCGAGCGCAAGCCGGCGGCGCGGCAGGGTTAGGCGAATGCGGTGCTATTCCGCCGCGGCTGCAAAGCGGTTGTTGTCCACTTCCGCTTCGAGCCGCGCCTTCTCGGCCGCAGCCTTGGCGATGCTCGCCTCCTTGATGTGGCCGTAGCCGCGGATCATCTCGGGTAACCGCGCCAATCGCGCGAGATGCGGAATCTGTTCGGCCGTAAGGCTCGCGATGCGCGGCTCGATCATGGCGCGGTAATCCTCGATCAGCCTTCGCTCGGCCTTCCGTTCCGCCGAGCGGCCAAACGGATCCCACGCCGTGCCGCGCAAAAACCTGAGCTTCGCGAGTAGCCGGAACGCCGGCATCATCCAGTCGCCAAACTCTTTCTTGAGCAAATGACCTGTCGCCTTGTCGCGTCGCGCGAAGATCGGTGGCGCCAGATGGAATTTGAGGCGAAAATCGCCTTCGAATCTCTCGCCGAGCTTCTTGGCAAAGCTGTCGTCCGCGTAAAGCCTGGCCACCTCATACTCATCCTTGTAGGCCATCAGCTTGAACAGGTTTTTGGCGACCGCCTCGGTCAACTCGGTGGAGGAAGGCGCAGCCGCAGCCTCGGCCTTGCGCACTTTGGCGACGGTTGCGAGGTAGCGGTCGGCATAGGCCGCGTCCTGGTAGCCGGCCAGGAATCGCGCGCGATAGGTGATGGTCTCGTCAAGCGTGCGGGTGGTGGTCACCGCGCGCGAACGGAACTGGGTGACGCTGCGAACGCGCGAGATGTCGTGGGCGGCAAGCCGTCCCCAGCCAAAGGCCTGCTTGTTCATCTCGATCGCGGCGCCGTTGATTTCGATCGCCCGCAAGATCGCTTCCTGCGACAGCGGGATGGTGCCCTTCTGGAACGCGTAGCCGAGCATGAATGAATTGGTCGCGATGCTGTCGCCCATCAGGATGGTCGCGATGCCGGTGGCGTCGATGATGTCGAGGTTGTTGTCGCCGATGGCGTCGACAAGCGCCGATTGCATCGCGTTGATCTCGAAATCGATATCGGGATTCATCACGAAGCTTGCGGTCGGCTGCAGATCGGCATTGACGAAAGCCCTCGTCACGCCGCGCTCGACGCGGCTTAGCGCGGTCGTGCCCGCGGATACCACGATGTCGCAGCCCAGGATGAGATCGGCGCCGCCCGAGGCAATGCGGACGGTTGAGATGTCTTCCGGCGCGCGCGCAATCCGGACATGGCTCATGACCGCGCCGTTCTTTTGCGCGAGCCCCGTGAAATCCAGTGCCGAGCAGCCTCGGCCGTCGAGATGCGCCGCCATGCCGAGCAGCGCCCCGATGGTGATGACGCCGGTGCCGCCGATGCCGGTGACGAGGATGTTATAGGGCGCATCGAGTTGGCGGGTGGGCGGCAGCGGCAGATCGGCGAACGGTTGGGTGGAATCGACCGACCCCGTCTTGGGCCGCCTCAGCGCGCCGCCATGGACGGTGACGAAACTCGGGCAAAAGCCGTCGACGCAGGAATAGTCCTTGTTGCAGTTCGATTGGTCGATCTGGCGTTTGCGTCCGAATTCAGTGTCGAGCGGCTGCACCGAGACGCAGTTGGAGGTCTGCGAGCAGTCGCCGCAGCCTTCGCAAACGAGGTCGTTGATGAAGACGCGCTTGGGCGGATCGGGGTAGAGCCCGCGCTTGCGGCGGCGGCGCTTTTCCGCGGCACAGGTCTGATCATAGATCAGGACCGACAATCCCTTGACCTCGCGTAGCTCGCGCTGCAACTGATCCATCTCGCGGCGATGATGGACGCTCGCGCCTTGCGGGAAATAGTTTTTCGGGTACTTGCCGGGATCGTCGGAAACGATCGCAAGGCGCTTGGTGCCTTCGGCCCAGACCTGATGCGCAATCTGCGAGACGGTGAAGCTGCCTTCGGCCGGCTGCCCGCCGGTCATGGCGACCGCATCGTTATAGAGTATCTTGTAGGTAATGTTGACGCCGGACGCGGAGGCGGCACGCAGCGCCAGCAACCCGGAATGGGTGTAGGTGCCGTCGCCGAGATTCTGGAAGATGTGGTCTTCACTGGTGAACGGCGCTTGCCCAATCCAGTTGGCGCCTTCACCGCCCATCTGCGTGATCGTCGCGGTGCGCCGGCTTGGCACATAAAGCGCCATGCCGTGACAGCCGATGCCGGCCATCGCGCGGCTGCCGTCCGGCAATTTGGTGGAGGTGTTGTGCGGACAGCCGGAGCAGAAGAACGGCGAGCGCTGCAGCGCGATCGGCGCGCTCGCATTGGCTGGGTGTTCGAACGCCTCGAGCCGCGCCAGCCGCTGCTCGAGTACGGGGGTTTGATGACCGAGCCGACGCAGGCGTGCGACCAGCGCGGATGCGACCATGGTCGGCGTCAGCTCGCCTTCGCTCGGCAACAACGGCGCGCCGCTCTCGTCGCGCTTGCCGACCACGGAAGGACGATTCCAGGCGTCCACATTATAGAGAATGCGCATCAGCTGGTCTTCGATAAAGCCGCGCTTCTCCTCGACCACCAGCACATCCTGCAACCCTTCGGCAAAGCGCTTGGCGCCGACCTCTTCCAGCGGCCAGGTCAGCGCCACCTTATAGATGCGCAGGCCCAGCGCCTTGGCGTCGCGATCGGTAATGCCGAGATCGGCCATCGCCTGCCGCAGGTCGAGATAGGCCTTGCCGGTGGCGACGATGCCAAGCCGCGCCGGCTTTGCATCGAGCACGATACGGTCGAGCTGATTGGCGCGGACGAAGGCCTTGACGGCTTCCATTTTAGGACCGAACAGCCGCCGCTCCTGCTCCATCGGCGGATCGGGCCAGCGGATGTTGAGGCCATCAGGCGGCATCTCGAAATCGGTCGGCCGCACCACCTCGACCCGGGACGGATCGCTGTAGATCGAAGCGGAACTCTCGACTGTTTCGCCGATCGCCTTGAAGCCGACCCAGCAGCCGGAATAACGCGACAGCGCAAAGCCATAGAGGCCGAGATCAAGGTAATCTTGCAACGTCGCCGGGTTGAGGATCGGCATCAGCGCGGCCGCGAACACCTGCTCGCTTTGGTGCGCCAGCGTCGAGGATTGGCAGCCGTGATCGTCGCCGGCGAGCGCAAGCACGCCGCCGTGCCGTGACGATCCCGCCGAATTGGCGTGCTTCAAGGCATCGACCGAGCGGTCGACGCCGGGTCCCTTGCCGTACCAGATGCCGAATACGCCATCGACCTTGGCGCCGGGAAACAGCCCGACCTGCTGGCTGCCCCACACCGCGGTGGCCGCGAGATCTTCGTTCAGGCCGGGGACGAAAGCGATGTCGTGAGCTTGCAGGAACGATTTGGCCCGCCACAGCGCGTGGTCGTACATGCCGAGCGGCGAGCCGCGGTAGCCCGAGATGAAGCCCGCGGTATTGAGGTTTTGCCGCCGATCGCGCTCGCGCTGCAACAGCGGCAGTCGCACCAGGGCCTGAATTCCGGAGAGATAGATTCGCTTCGCGTCGAGGCGGTATTTGTCGTCCAGCCCAACCTGCATCAGCGTCATCTTGCGTGCTCCGTTCGATGCGGTGGATCAGTGAAGAGGATGTGCCGCCAATGTCAATGCGCGCGCCGAACACACCGCTCAACGAATAAGCAAATGCTCGTCACGAAACCTGCGCACAGAGAATAAGCAGACGCGCCTTCAAAATACAACCGGCTGAAAACATGGGAGATTTGCGAACGCGGCAACGCACGACCGCGTTGTACACAATGGCATGGCGCTTGCTTAACTGACTTCGAGAGTTCTTGCGCCGAGGGGGGCGTATGGTGATGGCGAACTCAAGAAAGTCACGTGTGGGCACGGTCGCTGCGGAGCCGGAGCCGATCGATCTGGATTGGTCATCGACCGCGCTTGTGATCATCGACATGCAGCGCGATTTCATGGAGCCCGGCGGCTTCGGCGAGACACTCGGCAACGACGTCTTCCGGCTGGCGCGCGCGGTGAAGCCGATCGCCGCGGTTCTCAGCGCCGCGCGCGCGATGGGCATGCTGGTCGTTCACACCCGTGAAGGCCATTTGCCTGACTTGTCCGACGCGCCACCGGCGAAGGTCGAGCGCGGTGCGCCGAGCCTTCGCATCGGCGATCCCGGCCCGATGGGGCGGATCCTGATCCGTGGCGAAGCCGGCCATGACATTATTCCCGCGCTCTATCCGCTCGACAGCGAGATCGTGATCGACAAGCCCGGCAAGGGCGCGTTCTACGCCACCGAGTTGAGCGACGTCCTGCAGAAATACGGCATCGAGAATTTGCTGGTCTGCGGTGTGACCACCGAGGTCTGCGTCAACACCACCGTGCGCGAAGCCAATGACCGCGGCTATCGCTGCGTCGTGCTTTCAGACGGCTGCGCCTCCTATTTCCCCGAATTCCACGAGATGGGCCTGAAAATGATCAAGGCCCAGGGTGGCATCTTCGGCTGGGTCTCGGACTCGGCCGCAGTTCTCAAGGCAATGGCATCGGAGACATCACAGACGCTGGCAGCGGGAGCATCAGGATGAGCACGAGCGGGACGGGGACGGCAGGTAAATCAGATTTCAAACCGGTGTTATGGACGCCAGGCGACTGGAACGCCTTTTTCGGGTTTGGCACTAATATTCTCGTCAACATGCTGGTGCTGACCGGGCTTCTTCGCTTCGTGCTGAAGATGCCGGATTCACTGGTGTTCGGCCGTATCCTCCCCGCCCTCGGCCTGATGATGTGCCTCTCGACCTTCTATTATGCGTGGCTCGCCTATCGGCTGGCGCAGAAAACCGGTCGCAGCGATGTTTGCGCGCTGCCCTCGGGCGTCAGCGTGCCGCATATGTTCATCGTCACCTTCGTGATCATGCTGCCGATTACGATCAAGACCGGCGATCCGATGAAGGGCTGGTCGGCGGGTCTGGTCTGGGTGTTCTTCCAGAGCTTCATTCTGATGATCGGCGGTTTTATCGCGCCCTATATCAGAAAGATCACGCCGCGCGCCGCGCTGCTCGGCACGCTGGCCGGCGTGTCCGTGACCTTCATCTCGATGCGTCCGGCGCTCGAGATGTACATGACGCCGCAGATCGGTCTTGTCTGTTTTGCCATCATCCTGGTGAGCTGGTTTGGCGGCGTTAAATATCCGAAAGGCATTCCTGCGGGGCTCGTTGCCATCGCGGTCGGCATGATCATCGCGTGGGGCTCGAACATTTTTGGCCTTGGGATCGGCGGTTTGAGCGTCAAGGGCCTCGGCGACGCCTTTGCGAGCTTTGGCTTCTCGGTGCCGATCCCCGCGGTCGGCCACGTCTTCTCCGGCTTCGAATTCCTCGGCATCATCCTGGTGACCGCGGTACCCTTTGGCATCTACGACCTCGTCGAAGCGATGGACAATGTCGAAAGCGCGGAAGCGGCCGGCGACGAATATCCGACCACGCGCGTGCTCACCGCCGACGGTGTCGTCAGCCTGATCGGCTGCCTGATGGGCAACCCCTTCATCAACGCGGTTTATATCGGCCATCCCGGTTGGAAGGCGATGGGCGGACGGATCGGCTATTCGGCCGCGACCGGCATCATGGTGGTGCTGTTGTCCTGGTTCGGCATCATCTCGGTGCTGCTGGCGCTGGTGCCGGTGGTCGCGATCTCGCCGATCCTGCTCTATATCGGCATGCTGATCGGCGCACAGGCGTTCCAGACCACGCCGGTCAAGCACGCGCCCGCCATCGTGCTGGCGTTGACGCCGCACCTTGCGGCCTGGGCCAAGCTGCAGATCGACACCATGCTCGGATCGACCATTAGTGCGGCTCAAGCTGTCGGCGGTCTCGCCGCCGACAAGGTGGCAGCGGTCAAGACCGCGGCGATCGCCGCGCTGCCGCAGCAGGGCGTGCTCTATCACGGTCTGGAAGTGATGGGCGGCGGCTCGATCCTTGCCGGCCTCGTGCTGGGTGCGATCGGCGTGTTCGTGATCGAGCGCGATTTCGCCAAGGCTGGGGCGTTTGCGCTATCCGGCGCGGTGCTCACTTACTTCGGCTTCATGCATGGCGAGGCGGTGGGCGTCGGCAGCGGATTGGGCGTGACGCCCGCGGTCGCGCTGGCCTATGCCGTCGTGGCGGGCGGATTGTTCGCGCTGAGCAAGGTTGGTTCAACCCAACATTACGTTTCGCATCCGGAGATGGCGGCAGCGCCTGCCGAATAGTCGCCATCAGTGGGGACAGACACTAAGGAAGTGGGATGTGCGAAGAGCCTATCTCACTTCCACCTTTGCCTGATCGGCCACTTGCTTCCAGAGCGCCATATCCTGCTTGATGAAATAGACAAAGGCCTCCGGCGAACTGCCGACGATCTGCATCGCCTGCTTTTCCAGTAAACTTCTGGTTTGCGGCTCCTTCAGCGCCTTGACGATCTCGGCGTTGAGCCTGTCGATGATGGCAGGCGGTGTATGGGCCGGCGCCAGAATCCCGTGCCAGGCGATGGCGTCAAAATCGGGATAGCCGCTCTCCGAAACCGTCGGCACATCGGGCGCGACCGGCGAGCGGTCCTTGCTGGTGACCGCCAGCGCCAGCAGGGTGCCGGCATTGATGTGGGACAGCGCCGAGACCGGATCGGCGAACACGACCTGCACCTGGCCCGCGATCAGATCAGTCACTGCAAGCGCGGTGCCGCGATAGGGAATATGCGTCATCGTGATCCCGGCCTTACTGTCGAACAGCTCGGTGAGGAGATGGTTGGCGGCGCCGATACCCGTCGTGCCGTAGTTCAATTCGCCGGGCTTGCTTTTGGCCAGCGCAACGAACTCCTGCACGGTTTTGACGCCAAGCTTCGGATTGACCACCATGATGTAAGGATAGGAGGTGGTCATCGTGACAGGCGCGAAATCCTTCAGCGGATTGTAAGGCAGCTTTTTATAGACGGCGGGGTTGATCGAGATCGGTCCGGACTGGCCGAGCAGCAGCGTGTAGCCGTCGGGCTCGGATTTGTTGACGAGATCGGTGCCGATGATCGAACCGGCACCGCGGTTCTCGATCACGATCGTTTGCCCGATCGTCTCGCCGACCCGTTTGGCAATGATGCGCGCGACCGAGTCGGCGCCGCCGCCGGCGGCGTAGGGCACGATCAGCCGGATTGGATGCGAGGGATATTCGTCGGCGTCCGCGGCGAACGCCGTTGCCAATGTGGCCGTCGTCAACGCAAAGGCGAGCGCAACGCGCCTCGAATGTGTTCGCACGGCCTCAGCCTCCCGGATCGTTTTCTGTTGACCCGCATCTCGGGTCGGGTCGTTGTCTCGCGGCCGGCAGCATAGTGCACTATTTCGTGTCCGGTCTACCGGCGGCGCGGTTGTGCTTTGGCGCTGATCGGTCGATGCTCCCGGCCGGGTCTTCAAGAGGGCAAGCATGTCGGACAAGTCAGCCGTTACGCAAAAACTTGCGCGCTTTGTTGTGGCGACGCGATGGGAAGGCATTCCATCGGCAGTCGCGCATCAGGCCAAACGCTCGCTGATGAACTTCTTTGCGGTAGCACTCGCCGGCTGCCGCACTGCACCCATCGAAATGACGCTGCGCTCGCTTAAGGAATTTTCGGATCGCAAGCAGGCGACCGTGATCGGACGCAGCGAGCGCCTCGATGCGCTATCCGCGGCTTTCCTCAACGCAGCCGGCGCCAACGTCCATGACTTCTGCGACACCCATGTGCGCACGGTGATTCATCCGACCGCGCCGGTGGCGCCGGCACTGCTCGCGCTCGCCGAGTTGCGACAGGTGAGCGGGCCCGAGCTGTTGCTCGCCTTCATCCTCGGCAACGAAGTGCAGGCGCGCATTGGTCTTGCGATCTCGCCCAGCCATTATAACCGGGGCTGGCACATCACCTCGACCTGCGGCGTGTTCGGCGCCGCGGCCGGGAGCGGGAAGCTGCTTGGGCTCGACGAGCGGCAGATGGTGTGGGCGCTTGGCGCTGCTGCCACGCAATCGTCCGGCCTCTGCGAGGCTCTCGGCACGCCGGCAAAGAGCCTCAGCGTCGGCAACGCAGCGCGCAACGGCCTGTGGTCGGCGTTGCTGGCGAGCAAGGGCTTCGACGGCCCGCCGGAGCCGTTGACAGGCGTACAGGGATTCTACCATGCCTTGAACGAGACGCCCGATTTGGCCGTCGTCACGGATGGCCTGGGCGAGAGCTGGGAGATCATGGCGACGTCGTATAAGCCCTATCCGTGCGGGTTCGTGATCCATCCGGTGCTCGATTGCGTGCTCGATTGGCGGCGCGATCACCCTACCGCCGAAGTCACGCGCGTCGTGGTGCGCGGCAATCCGTTGCTGAGCCTGCGCACGGATCGTCCGTATGTTTCGAGCGGGCGTGCATCCCAAGTGAGCGTGCAGCACGCGGTTGCGGCCGCGCTCACGAGCGGTAAGGCCGGTCTCGACCAGTTCACCGACGCCTGCGTGCGCGACGCCGATGTGCTGGCGTTGCGAGGCAAGGTCGAGGTTATCAGCGATGACGCGTTCTCCACGATCGCGGCCGCGGTCGACATCACGACCGCCGACGGCGCGATCCACAAATTGTCGCAAGTGGCGGCGCGCGGCAGTGACGTCAATCCGATGGATGATGCCGGTCTGGAGCATAAGCTGAAAACGGCCGCCGCCGGCTGGGAGGCGGGCTACGATGCGGCACCGCTGATCGATGCGATCTGGGGAATCGACAAGGCGGCCGATGTTTCCAAGCTGGCGTCGCTGGCGGTGCCGCGCTAGTCCGGCGACCATCGGCACCTCGATCGGCCGTACCGCAGCGCGGCATACGCTCCCTTACGCGCGACTTTCTGCTACCTTCCCGGACGGAACCCGATCCCCTAGGCTTCGACTGATGGGCGGCCGCACCAACAAGACGGGCGTCACAGGTGAGGGGAACGCGCGTTTTGAACCACCAGCCAGGCGGGCGTATCGAAGCCGTGCAGAGCGGCGTTGAGGGCCGGCGCAGGGGCATGATGGCGCGCCTTTGGGTCGCGGCGCTGCTTGCGATCCTGGGCTTTCTGGTCGTTTATCCCGTGCTCACTTTGCTGCTCGGCGCGCTGACCGACACCAACCCGGTGATCGAAGGCTTGAGCCTGAGCCATCTGTCGATCGCCAATTTCCTGATCGTCTTGCAAAATCCGAACGTCGCCGAGGCGCTGTTCAATACGCTCGTTGCCTGCAGCGGCGGCACCTTGATTGCGGTCGCGATTGGGCTGTTGTTTTCCTGGATCGTGGTGCGCACCAACACGCCGTTCAAGGGCTTTATCGCCGCGGCCAGCATCCTTCCGTTGTTCGCGCCGCCGCTGGTCGCGGGCGTCGCCTGGTCGATCCTGGGCTCGCCGAAGACCGGGCTGCTCAACACCCTGTTCAAATGGGCCGGCCTCGACTGGCATGTCGATTTTTATTCGATGTTGGGGCTGGTGTTCGTATTCGGCATTTATTACGCACCCTATGTCTACATGTTCACCGCGTCCGCCCTGCGCAATATGGATCCGAGCCTGGAAGAGGCCGCGGAGATTTCCGGCGCCAGCGCGTTCTCGACGCTGTTCACGGTGACGTTTCCGCTGATCATGCCGGCGATCGTCTCCGGCATGCTGTTGTCCTTTATCGTCATGCTCGGCATTTACGGCGTGCCGGCGGTCTTGGGCGCGCCCAGCAACATCAACGTGCTGACCACCTACATCTTCAAGCTCACCAACTGGTCGCCGCCGCTCTACAACACGGCGGCCGCGGTCGCGATCATCCTTATGATGGTCACCGGTCTTCTGGTGTTCCTGCAACAGAAGGTGCTGAGCGGCCGCAGCTACACCACCGTCGCCGGCAAGGCGTTCCGGCCTCGCAGTCTCGATCTCGGGCCGTGGCGCTGGTTCACCTTCGCGCTTGGCATCATCTACCTGATTGTTGTCGTGGTGCTGCCGATGCTGGCCTTGATCGTGGCGGCGTTCCGCAAATTCATGTTCATCCGCGACGCGGCAAGCCTGTTCGACATGCGGCAATATTCGCTGATGCACTTCTACAGCATCTTCGACAATCCGCTGACGATGAATTCGATCTACAACGCGGTCGAGGTCGGCATCATCACCGCGATTGTCGGCGGCGCGCTGGCGTTTTCGATCGGCTATACCATTCACCGCACCCGTCTCGGTGGCCGCCGCGCGATCGACCTGATCTCGACCGTGCCGGTCGCCATTCCCGGCCTCGTGATCGGCGTCGCCTATTTGTGGGCGTGGATCGGCATTCCCGGCGGGCTCTACGGCACCATCTGGATCCTGGCGCTGGCGTTCATCGCGCGCTTCATGCCGGATACGGTGAAGGCGCTGTCGACCTCGTTCCTGCAAATCCATCGTGAGCTTGAGGAGGCGGCCTGGGTCTGCGGCAAGGGCGTGCTCGGCACTGTCCGCACCATCGTATTACCCCTGGCGCGGCCCGGCGTGATCGCTTCCATGACGCTGTTGTTCGTGCTGTCGATCCGCGAGCTCGGCTCGTCGCTGTTTCTCTATACCAGCAACACCATGGTGATGTCGGTCTTGCTGCTCGACTACTACGAGGGCGGCAACGTCGGCAAGACTGCGGCGTTCAGCCTGGTGCAAACGGTCTTGCTCGGCGTTCTCATTGGCGGTGCAAACTGGTTGGCGCGAAGTGCTGCCCAGGGCAACATTGCACAGCGAATTAGATAAATCGGATTACAACAATACAATGAAAATGGGAGGATTGGTCATGTACGGAAAGATCGCCGCACTCGGAGTCGTCGCCGGTCTCAGCCTCGCGCTTGGCGCGGCGCCGGCGCTAGCCGAGGAGAGCTTCGGCTCGCCCGAGCTGATCGCGGCGGCGAAAGCGGAAGGTAAGTTGGTCCTCTACACCGCGAACTACGCTGAGGTCGAACAGGACGTCATCAAGGAATTCAACAAGCGCTTTCCGGAAATCAAGGTCGAAATGATCCGCGCGCCGGGCGGCCAGCTCATCACCCGCGTCAGGACAGAAGCCGCGGCCGGCAAGTTGATTGCCGATATCGTCGATCATTCCGATCGTGCGCTGATGCTGCCGATGGCCGACCTGTTCCAGGATTACGCCCCGCCGAATGCCGCCGATTACGATCCCGCATCGCTGGTCTCGCCAAAATTCTGGCCACGCGCCACGGTGGTATGGTCGATCGCCTACAACACCGAACTGGTGAAGGATCCGCCGAAGACCTGGATGGATCTGACCAAGCCGCAATACGACAAGCTGACCGCTCAGGTGTTCGCGCAGTCCGGCGGCACCACCTGGACCCGCATCATGTTCGAGCGCCAGGTGCTGGGAGAGGATTACTGGGCGAAACAGGCCGCCACCCACCCGATCCTCTATCCATCGGGTGCGCCGATGTCGGATGCGCTGGTGCGCGGCGAAATCGGCATGGGCCCGCTACTCTACAACGCGGTCTATCCCAAGCAGAAGGAGGGCGCGCCGGTGAAGATGGTCTTCCCGCCCGAGGGCGTGCCGGCCAACCCTTACGCGACCGGGATTCCGAAGACCGCGGTTCATCCCAACGCCGCCAAGCTGTATCTGAACTGGTGCCTATCGAAGGAGGGTCAGACCTTCATGATCAAGGAGCAGGGCAATCTCACGTCCCTGAAGGTGTCGCCGGTCTATCCCGAAGGCTTCGATCCCAAGATCGTCAAGGTCTGGTACCCAAATTTCGATCAGTATGTGAAGCTGCATGGCGCCTGGGTCGCCGATTGGGACAAGACTTACGGTTACCGCCAGTGATCGAGGCGTTCGCAAGGTCGGTGAAATCATGACGGCGACGCTCGAGGTCACCGACCTGCGCAAGCAGTTTGCGATCGGCCGGCCGGCGCTCGACGGCGTCAGCTTTGTCGTGCCGGCCGGCGAGATCGTCGTGCTGCTGGGCCCGTCCGGTTGCGGCAAGACCACGACACTGCGTTGCGTCGCAGGCCTCGAGCATCCGACCTCGGGCGACATCAGCATTGCCGGCAGGGTGGTATCGTCGCCCAAGCGCGGCATCCTGGTGCCGCCGCGCTCGCGCGATCTCGGCATGGTGTTCCAGTCTTATGCGGTGTGGCCGCACATGACCGTGCGGCAGAACGTGATCTATCCGCTCAAGCATCGCAAGTTCACGCGAGCCGAGGCCAACCGCAAGGTCGATGAGGTGCTGGAGCTGGTCGGGTTATCGGAATATGCCGAGCGGTCGGTGGTTGCGCTATCGGGCGGCCAGATGCAGCGCGTGGCGCTGGCGCGCAGCATCGTCTACCGGCCGCAGCTCCTGTTGCTCGACGAACCCTTGTCGAATCTTGACGCCAAATTGCGGTTGCGGCTGCGCGACGATTTGCGCGTCATCCTCAAGCAGACCGGCATGACCGCGCTGTATGTCACCCACGACCAGGCCGAGGCGGTTGTGCTCGGCGACCGCATCGGGGTCATGCGCGACGGCAAGCTGTTGCAGATCGGCACGCCGGACCAGATCTATAACCGGCCGGCCGATCTGTTCGTCGCCAATTTCACCGGCGCCACCAACGAGCTTGCCGGCACGCTGGTCGAGCGCAACGGCGAATTCGGCGTGGTCGAATTCGGCGGCGGGCAGCGCGCCCACGCGGCGTTGCTGCATCCGCTCACGTCGGGCGAAAGGGTGCGGATCGCGCTTCGGCCGGAAAATATCGCGATTGGCAAAGAGGACGGCGCCAATTCGTTCACCGCGCGCGTCGTTGATCGCCGCTACCAGGGCACGCAAACCATCTACGACATCGATTTGTTCGGCCACCGCCTGGAGGTGCTCGAACTCGGCACCGCGGCGCGCCATCAGGTCGGCGCTGAAACGCCGATTTGCCTGCCGCGGGACGCCTGTTGGGCCTATCGCGACAGCGGGCCGTCGTCGTACGATTAGCGCATTTCCAGTTCGGTGCCTCCGGTCGATCGACGGATCGCCCTGCCGCGCATCCCGGCTAACCACTTCATTTGATTTGCGCGTGAGGAGGACAACATGACCGAGGCAGCCAACGGTGACCTGTCCCGTGAGACGCCGAAAGAAGCCTCGGCCGCCGTCATTGCGCAAAACGCGGCAATGCTCGACGCGCTCCCGTTTTCGGATACAAGCGACTTCGACGATGCCGCGCGGGGTTTTCTCGGCACCATCGAGAATGCCAAGATCACTTCAGCGCAGGGCAGGGTGGTCTGGAGCCTCGAGCCCTACGATTTCCTTTCAGCCGCGCAAGCGCCCGCGACCGTCAATCCGAGCCTGTGGCGGCAGTCGCGGCTGAACATGGGCCACGGGTTGTTCGAAGTCGTCCCCGGCGTCTACCAGGTGCGTGGCCTCGACATCGCCAACATGACGCTGATCGAGGGCGATAGCGGCGTGATCGTGGTGGATACGTTGACCTCGATCGAGGGCGCCCGCGCGGCGTTGCAGCTCTACTTCAAGCACCGCGGCCAGCGCCCGGTTGCCGCGGTCATTTTCAGTCACACCCACACCGACCATTGGGGCGGCGCGCGCGGCGTGCTCGATGACGAGATGCTCTCAAGCGGCGGCGTGCCGATCATCGCGCCCAATCTGTTCATGGAGCACGCGGTTTCCGAAAACATCATCGCCGGACCGGCGATGCTGCGACGCGCGCAATATCAGTTCGGGCCGCTGCTGGCCAAGGGCGTGCATGGGCAGGTCGATTGCGGCCTCGGCAAGTCGATGGCGGCAGGCTCGGTTGCGCTATTGCGTCCGACCGATCTGATCATGGCGACCGGCGACAAGCGGGTGATCGACGGCGTCGAATTTGAATTCCAGATGGCGCCAAACAGCGAGGCGCCGGCGGAAATGCATTTTTACATCCCGCGCTACAAGCTGTTGAACCTCGCGGAAAACTGCACGCATAATTTCCACAACCTGCTGCCGTTCCGCGGCGCCGACGTGCGCGACGCGCTGGCGTGGTCGAAATATCTGGGCGAGGCCCTGCAGATGTGGGGCGGCAAGGCCGAGGCGATGTGCGGCCAGCATCATTGGCCGGTCTGGGGAAAGGAACGCATCGACACCATGATCCGCCAGCAGCGCGATCTCTATAAATTCGCGCACGACCAGACCATCCGCCTGATGAACCACGGCCTGACGGCAACCGAGATCGCCGAAACCATCCGGTTGCCCGCGAGCCTGGAGGGCGCCTGGCACGGCAGAGGCTATTACGGCCACATCAGGCACAATGTGAAAGCGATCTACCAGAAATATCTCGGCTGGTATGACGCCAACCCGGTCAATCTTGATCCGCTGCCGCCGGTCGAGGCCGGCAAGAAATATGTCGAGTATATGGGCGGCGGCGAGGCGATCCTGGCGCGGGCGCGCAGGGATTTCGTCAAAGGCGAATTCCGCTTTGTCGCGCAGGCGGTAAGTCACCTGGTATTCGCCGAGCCGGATAATCAGGCGGCTCGCGCGCTGCTCGCCGATACTTTCGAGCAACTCGGCTATGCCGCGGAAAGCGCGACCTGGCGCAACGCCTATCTGTTCGGCGCACAGGAGTTGCGGCAAGGGATGCCGAAGACGCCGCCACGACCGCCGATGCCGCGCGAAACGCTGGCGGCGCTGCGCACCGGGCAGTTGTGGGATGTGCTTGGCGTCCGTCTCAACGGCCCCAAGGCAGAAGGCAAGCATATCGTGCTGAACTGGAAGTTCACCGATACCAGGGAGAGTTTTGTGCTCACGCTTGAGAATTGCGCGCTGACCTATGCCGAGGGTGTGCAGGCGGAGCGCGCGGACGCCGGCTTCACGCTGGCGCGCGGCACGCTCGATGCGGTGATTGCCAAGCAAACGACATTTCCGGAAGCGGTCGGGGCCGGCAAGATCGACGTCAGCGGCAATCCAATGCGGCTTGCCGAATTGATGGGCCTGATGGACGAATTCCCGCGGATGTTCGAGATCGTGGAGCCGAAGCGGGCGGTGGTGACGTAACCGCTGAACGTCCTTGTGAGCGCGACTACCCCTGTCTCAATTGAAGAAATCAAAGATGATGTGGACGTCGGAACGCGCGGGCAGAGTCCGCTTGAAACTCGCGTCGATGACGCGCAGACAAGCTTCGACCGTCGCGAGATCATCGAGATCGTTGGCCGCATCGAGCACGGTCCACGCTGTCAAGACTATCGGGTTTGCCGGCACCGGATCGATAACGTCGAGATGCTCGCCCGCGGTTTTGGTTTCCGCGGTTGCAATTGAAGCGACTCCTTGCAAATCCATC
>VAZG01000049.1 GCA_005885285.1 Alphaproteobacteria bacterium
GGTTCCACTTGAGGTCCCCGCGTGAGCAGGGGCGGCTGCCCAGTCAGCACTGGCGGTAAAAATAGCCTTCTAGATCAAAGGTCAAAGGGTCACTCCATTGCGCTGCAGTGACGGTTCCATTACATTTTTGTGACACGCCCGCGGGTTCCGGCCGCGGCGTCGGTCTCCTGGTCATCGCCAGCCAAGGCTTTAGGCAGCGCCGGGTTCTAGTTGCGTCCCCGCAGATGGCGTCCCCGCCCAATCCAGGCCCATTGGCCACCGCCGTCTCCGCGGGCGCCTCCCTTGGCATTTTCAGGCTATTGGCCGTCGCGGCGCCGCATGTGGCGGCGCTGGTCTTGATGCTGCAAACTGAGGCCGATTTCGGGTCGCGCCTCTGCTTTTTGCTTTCGTGGGGGATCCTGAACTTCTTCTGGATTGCGTTGTTGCGGCGTCCCGCCCTGTCGGGAGCGCTGTCGCTGACCTTGGTCGTGGTGCTCGTGCTGTTGTCGCGGCTCAAGCACGACGTCGTGCAGATGACCGCGAACTTCGTCGACCTGATGGTGATCGATCGTGACACCGCGGCATTCCTGTTTACGATCTTCCCCAATCTGCGCTGGTCGGTGATCTCGGCGGGTCTGGTAACGATCCCCTTGATGTATGCGCTGTGGTGGCTCGACCCGTTCCGCATCCGCCGCCTGCCGGCGTTGGCCTGCAAGCTCGCCTGCCTTGCGTCGCTGGTCGCATATTCCGTTGCGTGGCCGGATGAGGCCTGGCGCGGCTATTACGACGACGGCTATCTGTCGAAATTTTCCCGCTCCGCCGTCATTGCCGTGTCGGATTTCGTCCATTCCGGCTTCATGGAATCGGACGCCGTCGCGACCGAGCATCTCAATGTGCCGCTCGTGGATTCCTGCCAGCCCAAAGGCCCGCGGCCGAACATCATCATGGTCCATGATGAATCCAGTTTCGATATTCGTCAGGCCGAAGGGATCAAGGTGCCGGCTGGCTACGGCAGCCATTTCAAATCGTTCGACGGCAAGGAGCGTAGGTTCCTTGCCGAGAGCAATGGCGGTCCGAGCTGGTTCACCGAATACAATGTGCTCGCAGGACTCTCGTCGCGCTCGTTCGGCCGGTTCGCCTATTTCGTGACCCGCATCGCCTCCGGCCGGGTCGAGCGCGGACTGCCGCTGGCGCTGCGCCGCTGCGGCTATGACACGATCTCTCTGTATCCTGCCTTCGGCGCGTTCATGAGCGCGCGGGCCTTCCAGCTGACGACCGGCATCCAGCATTTCTACGACGCGCACGATCTCGGCGCCAAGGATGTCGAGCCCGACAGTTTCTTTTACGACAAGGCCTTGTCGCTGATGTCGCAGCAGCCCCCCAAGACGCCGCTGTTTGCGTTCGTCTATCTCGCCGCCAATCATTTTCCCTGGGAGACCAAGTTTCGCCCCGACCTGATGCCGTCCTGGCGCGGGCCCGGCAATGAACCGGTGATCGACGAATATCTGCGCCGGCAGGCGATCAGCGCCGACGATTACAAGACGTTTCTCGCCGCGTTGAAGAAGAAGTTTGCAGGCCAGCCGTTCCTGATCGTGCGTTACGGCGATCACCAGCCGGAATTCTCGCCGCATATTCTCGATCCCGCGCTCGACGAGGCCGGTATTGGCAGGAAGCTCGAGAATTACGATCCGCGCTATTACGCGACCTACTACGCGATCGATGCGGTCAACTTCGAACCGGTCGAGAGCCCGACTGAAATGGATACGATCGACGGACCCTATCTGCCGCTCGTCATCCAGGAGGCCGCAGGCATTCCGCTCGATCCGTCATTCGAAGAGCAGAAACAGATCATGTTGCGCTGCAAGGGCATGTTCTATGCGTGCCAGGCCGGCGCGGAAGCACGCCGCTTCAACCGCCTGCTGATCGACGCCGGCATCATTCACGGGTTATAACGGTTCCTGGTGTGGCAGTTCGGACATAGTCCTGGAAACAGACTGCCGCCTTGAGCGTGACACGGCGAACCTGCTAAAGATGCCCCGCATATTTCGGTTCCGGGGGGCGTCCATCATGGTGATGCGACTCTTTGCACCGCAATTCCTCATCCTCTGGGCCTTCGTCGGCTCGGCGGTCGCCGTGCATTTCCGCGGCAAGGTGCGGCTCGGCTTCTGGCGGCAGGTGTCCGACCACTCCACCATCATGGCGCCCTACAACGTGCTGATGTACCTGTTCTCGGCGGTGCCGAATCGGCCGATCCTCCAGGTTGGTATGGTCCCCGAGCTTAATGTGCTGCGCGACAACTGGCAGATGGTCCGCGAGGAGGCGCTGCATCTGTTTGCGCAGGGACAGATCAAGGCCGCGGACAAGTACAACGACTGGGGCTTCAACTCGTTCTTCCGAACGGGATCGAAGCGGTTTTATCTGAAATGGTACGACGAGGTGCTGCCGTCGGCACTCGCCAATTGCCCCAAGACGGTCGAGCTTTTGACCACCATTCCCAATGTGAAGGGCGCGATGTTTGCGAACCTGCCGCCGGGCGGCAGGCTGGTGCAGCACCGCGATCCCTATGCCGGCTCGCTGCGCTATCATCTGGGCCTGGTGGTGCCGAAATCGCCGGGAGAATGCCGCATCTTCATCGACGGCCAGTCCTATTCATGGCGCGACGGCGAGGACCTGTTGTTCGACGAGACCTATCTGCACTATGCCGAGAACACCACCAGCGATGACCGCATCATCCTGTTCTGCGATGTCGAGCGCCCGCTGAAGACGCGCGCGATGACCGCGGTCAACCGCTGGGTCTCAAGGAACATCATCAACGAGAGCGCGACGCAGAACGAAGAGGGCGAGCGCGTCGGCTGGCTCAACCGCGTCTTCGGTTACGTCTACCACGTGCGGCTTGTCGGCAAGCGGATGAAGGCGTGGAACAAGCGCGCCTATTATGCGGTGAAGTATTTGTTGATCGGCGGCATCCTGGCCGCGTTCCTGGCCACCGCGTTCGCGTAAGGCTCTCGGTAGAGGGGGCAAACGCGCACTTGCGCGAACAAAACTCTTCAAAGCGGGCTGGGAGCCATGGAGGGTAAGATGGCGATAAGTGTCAAGCAGATGTTGGAGGCGGCCAATGCCGCGGTGCCGAAGATCACGCCGGCCGAAGCGCGTGAGATGATCGGCAAGGGCAACGCGCTGGTGGTCGACGTGCGCGACGCGCCCGAGCTGGAAAAGAGCGGCAAGGTTGCCGGCGCAGTGCATGTCTCGCGCGGCATGCTGGAATTTCGCGCCGACCCTGAGTCGCCCTATCACGACAAGAATTTTTCAAAGGACAAGACCGTGATCCTCTATTGCGCCTCCGGCGGCCGCTCCGCGCTCGCCGGCAAGCAGCTCAAGGATATGGGCTATGGGCAGGTGTATAATGCCGGCGCATTCAAGGATTGGGCCGAAAGCGGCGGCGCGGTCGACAAGCCGGGCTCGTGACGGCAGGGTTGCTCAGGTCTTGCTGCGATTGTTCGACTGAATGGCGGCGAGGATGCGGTCAGCTTCGGTACGCCAGTCGGCACTGCGGGCAAACATCTGCGTGCCTTTCGCACCGAACAGGCCTTGGTCGGCGAGATCCGCAACCCAGGCCTGGCGCTCGGCCGTGCCTTGCGCCGACCATGGCTCAAGCCCGATCTCGCGCACGGTTTGCGCCACCTCGCGGACTTCTTCGCTGCGGCGCCGGCCGTGCTCGATCACGCGCTGGAAGAAGTAGGCGCCTTGTTTCTCCCAGTCGATGCCGGGAAAGGTTTCTTGCAGCGACGCCAGCACGGCGTCCTCGACGCCGTAGGCGCGTGCGGTGGTGTAAGCCTCGATCACCATCGCCTCCAGGCCCTTGATCATCACGCTGCGGCACATCTTGACCGCTGACGCAACGCCCAGCTCCTGGCTCGCCACTTTGGCGTCGAAGCCCAGTTCGACCAGCATCGGCGCCAGCTCCTCGGCGGTCGCGCCGCCAAGCAGCAGCGGCACCTTGATGCGCTTCGGCGGCACCGAGGTCATCACGGCGCCTTCGATGTAGTGGCCGCCTTTGCCGTCGATCAGCTCAGCCGCGCGCCGCTTCGCGCCGGGCGATGCCGAATTGAAGTCGAGGAACCAGCCACCTTTCCTCATCGTTGGGGCGCAAGCCTGCGCCACCGGCACGGCCTGGCTCGCGGTAACGGCGGAGACGATGAAGTCGGCCTGGCCTGCAAGTTCGGCGTGAGAGGCGGTGAGCGCAACGCCGTGTTGCGCGGCGTGATCGCGCAAGGCGCCGCCGGCCTGATCGCTGCGAAGCTTGATGTCGTAGGCGATCACCTTGACGTGTTGCTGGCGCAGGTCCTCGGCCAGAATGCGGCCGACTTCGCCGTAGCCTATGAGGCCTACATTCCAGTTTCTTGGGTTGGTTGAGACGGTGGTCATTTCC
>VAZG01000455.1 GCA_005885285.1 Alphaproteobacteria bacterium
CCAATTTGGGGCTTATGAAACCGTTCGGACGAGGGGCTACCGGGGCCCTCGTCGGCGAGGTGGATTGATGAATTTTGTCAAAACCTCGATGGCGGCGGTAGCCGTGGCTGCTGTTCTGACAGGCAGCGCAACGGCGCGCGACGACGGCCGTTACGCAGGATCGCCGCTGAAGCCGTGGTTCGATTCCCTCAAAAGTGCCAAAGGATTGTGTTGCTCGGATGCGGACGGTTTTCTCGTTGCCGATCCGGACTGGGAATCCAAGGACGGCCATTACCGTGTTCGCCTCGATGGACAGTGGATCATGGTCCCGGATGATGCTGTCATCACGGAGCCAAACCGTGCAGGTCGAACCATGGTCTGGCGAATCAAGGACGCGTCGGGGATTACCATCCGCTGCTTCCTGCCCGGCAGCATGACCTGACGTCCAATACCGCCTCGGACGCGCATTTCAATCTCGATTCCGATTTCAATTGCTTCTTTACCGCGCCTTGCGGGCTCGGTGGCGAAACACGCCGTAACGATACGTCACTGGACAGTCCCGGAACTGCGCGCTAACCACTGCAAAATCAAATACATCCGCACTTAATGCGAACCGGTACCGAATCATTCGATGAGCACGATCGATCCCACCGCGCGGGTTGAGGACGGCGCTGTGATCGGCGAGGGCACCTCGATCGGTCCCTACTGCATCATCGGTCGCCACGTCGTCATCGGCTCCAATTGCAAGCTGATCAGTCACGTCCACATCACGGCGCAAACCACGATCGGCGACGGCTGCACGATCTATCCCTTTGTGTCGCTGGGCACGCCGCCGCAATCGCTGAGCTATCGCGGCGAACTCACCAAGCTTCAGATCGGTGCGGACTGTACCATCCGGGAATCCGTGACCATGAATGCCGGCACAGTCTCAGGCGGCGGCATCACGCGGGTCGGCGATCGCGGCTATTTCATGAATTGCAGCCATGTCGGGCATGACTGCCAAGTCGGCCATGATGTGATTTTCGCAACCTCGGCCACGCTTGGCGGCCATTGCGAGATCGGCGATTTCGTCTTCATCGGCGGATTGTCGGCGGTGCACCAATTCACGCGGGTTGGTCCACAGGTAATGGTCGGCGGGGTTTGCGGCGTTCGCGGCGACGTCATTCCGTTCGGGCTGGTCAACGGTCAATATGCGAGCCTCGAAGGCCTCAATATCATCGGCATGAAGCGCCGCAAATTCACCAGGGAGCGGCTCGCGACGGTGCGCGCATTTTATCAAAAGCTATTTCACGGGCCCGGTATCTTCGCCGAACGACTGATCGAGGTACAGCCGATGGCATCCGAGGATCCTGCGATCGCCGAGATCCTGACCTTTATCGGTGACGCCAAGCACCGCGCGCTGTGTCTTCCGGCCGACGACGGCAGCCGGCATTGATGATGCGGCCATGACCGACAAGGCGTTGCAGGTCACATCGCCGGTCGGCCTGATCGCGGCAGGTGGAGCGATGCCGTTTGCGGTCGCCGACTGCTTGAAAGCACGCGGCATCGATTGTGTGCTGTTCGCGCTGAAAGGCGCGTGCGATCCCGGCGGCGTCGAACGCTTTCGTCACCACTGGATATCGGTTGGACAGATTGGGCGCGCGGTAAGATTGTTTCGCAGCGAGGGCTGCCGCGACCTGATTTTCATCGGCACGCTGGTACGGCCGGCATTGTCCGAGATCAGGCTTGATTGGGGCACGCTTCGCGTGATCGGCCATGTGCTCGCGGCGTTTCGCGGCGGCGACGATCATCTGCTCTCTGGCATCGGTCGCATCCTCGAACGCGACGGCTTTCGGATGGTCGGGATCAAGGATGTGGCGCCTGATCTCTTGGTGCCGGTCGGCTCGCTCACTCACGCTGGGCCCGATGCCGATGCGGCCGCCGATATCGCACGGGGGCGCGAGGTGCTTTCCGCGCTTGGACCCTTCGACATCGGTCAGGCCGTCGTCGTGATCGACGGCCACGTCGTCGCTGTGGAGGATATCGAAGGCACCGACGCGTTGCTGACGCGGATTGCGCACTTGCGCGAGCAAGGCCGGATCCGCGCGGCGCCGCGCCGCGGCGTGCTGGTGAAAATGCCCAAGCGCGGGCAGGATCTGCGCTTCGATCTTCCGACCATCGGCCCGCGGACTGTCGAGGGTGCGGTGAAGGCAGAACTCGCCGGGATAGCGATCGCGGCGGGCGTTACGATCGTTGCCGAACCGCAGGCCATGATCGAGACGGCCGACGCCGCCGGTGTGTTCGTCACGGGTGTTGCCGGCTGATGCCCACACGCGCGTCCAGGCATATCGGGCGAAGGGTTTTCCTGATCGCCACGGAAGAGTCCGGCGACCGGCTCGGTGCCGGCCTGATGAAAGTGCTGCGCCAGCGGCTCGGCGATGCCGTTCAGTTCGAGGGCGTCGGCGGCCGTGCGATGGCGGCTGAGGGAATGACCTCGCGGTTTCCGATCGAGGAATTGTCGATCATGGGGCTTGCAGCGGTCGTGGTGCAATTGCCAAAGATCCTGCGGCTGATCAGGCAGACCGCGGCCGCCGTCATCGATGCGTCGCCCGATATTCTCGTGATCATCGACAGCCCTGATTTCACCCATCGGGTGGCCAGGCGGGTCCGTGCCCGCGATCCCTCGGTCCCGATCATCGACTATGTATCGCCCTCGGTCTGGGCCTGGCGCCAGGGACGCGCGCGCGCGATGGTCACCTATGTCGATCACGTGCTGGCGCTGTTGCCGTTCGAGCCGGAGGCTTATCGCAAGCTGCGCGGGCCGCCCTGCAGCTATGTCGGTCATCCCCTGAGCGAGCATCTCGCGACGCTTCGTCCCAACGCCGAGGAACGAGCGCGCCGGGGCAAAGCGCCGCCGGTCTTGCTGGTGCTGCCGGGAAGCCGCCGCAGCGAGATCGGGCATCATATGGGGGTGTTTGGCGCGACGCTCGGCCTGTTGCGCGGCCAACACATCCCGTTCGAGTTGATCCTTCCGACCATGCCGCATCTGGAGCAGGCAGTGCGGGACGGCGCCAAGGGCTGGCCGGTCGAGCCGCGAATCGTGATCGGTGAGACCGAAAAAAGGGCAGCATTCCGGATCGCCCACGCAGCTCTTGCGAAATCCGGCACCGTGACGCTCGAGCTCGCGCTCGCCGGCGTGCCCATGGTCGCAGCCTATCGGGTCGGCGCGGCCGAGGCGCTGATCCTCAAGCGCGCTATCAAGGTACAGTCCGTGATTCTGGCCAACCTCGTTCTTGGCTCCAATGTCGTGCCGGAATTCATCCAGCAGGACTGCACGCCGGAAAATCTATCACCGGCGCTGCACGATGTGCTCAGTGATTCTCCCTTGCGGCAGCGGCAGGTCGACGCTTTTGCAAAGATCGATTCAATCATGTCGACCGGCAGCGCGTCGCCGAGCGTGCGGGCCGCCGATATCGTGCTGAAGACGATGCGGAAATCGCGGCGCTCCAATTAGAGATGAAGCTTTTTGAAGGTTTGCGCAAAGGGCAAGGCCGTATCTTTGCGGTGATCTTTCGGATATCGATGCAGAAGGGAACCAGCGCCGTTGGTGCAACGCTAACGAGGGATAGAGCGGATGCAAGTCGTCGACTTGGTACTCCCCGTCTTCGCGGTGATCGTCACCGGCTGGCTGGCCGGACAGCTCGGTTACATATCGCGTTCGCTCGCCGACGGGCTCGTGCATTTTGCCTATAACGTAGCGATGCCGGCGCTGCTGTTCGTCACCGTGGCACAGGAGCCGGCGCGTAACCTTTTGGAGTGGCGTTTTCTGCTGGCATTCGGAGGCGGCTCGCTCTTGTGCTTCGTGCTGGTATTCATGGCGGTTCGCACCGCTTGGAAGCGCGACCTCGGCAGCAGCACGATGTATGGAATGGCGGCGGCGATGACCAATACCGGATTTGTGGCGCTGCCGATTCTGCATGCCATCTACGGCCAGCCTGCCGTACTGCCGGCCGCCATCGCGACCGTGTTCGTCGCGGCCGTGATGTTCCCGGCTACCGTGATCCTGTTAGAGGTCGGGCCCGGCCGCCGCGGTCCGCCTGCTGGGATCCGCTTATTGGCAAAGCAGATCGTGCTCAATCCGATGATGCTGTCCACCCTGCTTGGGCTCGCCTGGACGATCGGTGGCCTGCCGCTTCCGGCGCCGCTTGCGGCGTATATGAACATCTTCGCCGGCGCGCTTACCCCGTGCGCGCTCTTTGCGATAGGGCTCAGCCTGTCGCTGGACGGAGTGCGCTCAAACCTCGCAGCATCCGCCGCTCTGGCCGCCGTGAAGTTGGTGATCATGCCAATAGTCGTATATGGCCTGTGCGTGGCCTCGGGGCTCAATCCGCTCTACACGATTGCCGCCGTGATCTGCGCCGCGGTGCCGACGGCCAAGACGATGTACATCCTTGCCGGGGAGTACAAGGTCGAGGAACCGCTGGTCGCAGCCACCGTCTCGATGACGACGCTGCTGTCGGTCGTGAGCCTGCTTGGCTGGCTCTATGCTCTTTCGGGCCTATCGGCGCGCATCGGCTAAGCTCATGCGCTCTTACTTCCGCATGGCGATATCGACGTACTCGCGGCGCGTGACGCCGGTGTAGAGCTGTCGCGGGCGGCCGATCTTCTGCTGCGGGTCCTCGATCATCTCGCTCCACTGGCTGATCCAGCCGACGGTACGGGCGACCGCGAACAGCACAGTGAACATTGAGGTCGGGAAACCCATCGCCTTCAGCGTGATGCCCGAATAGAAGTCGACATTTGGATACAGCTTGCGGTCGATGAAATATGGATCATGCAGCGCGATCTTCTCCAGTTCCAGGGCGACCTTGAGCATCGGATCGTCGCCGTGGCCGGTTTCCGCCAGCACGGCGTGACACATCTTCTGCATGATCTTGGCGCGCGGATCGTAGTTCTTGTAGACGCGATGTCCAAAGCCCATCAGCCGGATTTCGCTGTTCTTGTCCTTCACCTTCTTGATGAAGTCCGGGATATTGTCGACCGTGCCGATGCCGGCCAGCATCGCGAGCGCCGCTTCGTTGGCACCGCCATGCGCCGGGCCCCACAGGCAGGCGATGCCGGCGGCGATGCAGGCGAACGGGTTGGCGCCGGAGGAACCGGCGATGCGCACCGTCGAGGTCGAGGCGTTCTGCTCGTGGTCGGCGTGCAAGATGAAGATCTTGTCGAGTGCATCCGCCAGCACCGGATTGATCTTGTATTCCTCGCACGGCACCGCAAAGCACATATTCAGGAAGTTCTCGGCAAAGCTCAGCGAGTTCTTCGGATAGACGAACGGCTGGCCGATGGTGTATTTGTACGCCATCGCTGCCAGCGTCGGGACTTTCGCGATCATCCGCATCGAGGCGATCATGCGCTGCTGCGGATCGGTGATGTCGGTGGAGTCGTGATAGAAGGCGGCGAGTGCGCCGACGGCTGCCACCATGATCGCCATCGGATGGGCGTCGCGGCGGAAACCCTGGAAGAAGCGGGCCATCTGCTCGTGGACCATGGTGTGATGGATCACACGGCTGTCGAAGTCGTCCTTCTGGGCCTTGGTTGGCAGCTCCCCGTAAAGCAGGAGATAACAGGTTTCGAGGAAGTCGCCGCGCTCGGCGAGCTGCTCGATCGGGTAGCCGCGGTATTCCAGGACGCCGGCGTCGCCATCGATATAGGTGATCTTGGACTGGCAGCTGCCGGTAGAGGTGAAACCGGGGTCGTAGGTGAACATCCCGGACTGGGCGTAGAGCTTGGCGATATCGATGACGTCGGGCCCGATCGTGCCCCTCAAAATCGGGAAATCGTAGGTCTTGTTGCCGACCGTCAGCGTTGCGATTTTGGTGCTGGATTTTGCGTCCATCGTGAAGTCCCCGATGAAGTCGTTGCAGAAAACCACCCGTCCTTGGCGCTTATTGACGAGATAGCGAGGCGGGCCGGTTTGTCTAGAAGCTGTCTCCTAAAGGGGTATCTTATCGGCGTGTGCGCTGCAAGATGGCCGCAAGCCTGGCACGTCAGCCCTTAGGCGGTAGCCTGATCCTTCAGCCGGGCAAGGCATTCCTCCCGCCCCAGAACCGCCAGCACTTCGAATATTCCCGGCGACGTCGTGCGGCCCGTGAGCGCCACGCGCAGCGGCTGGGCAACCGCGCCAAGCTTGAGATTGTTGGCTTCCGCAAACGCGCGCATGGCCGCTTCGGTGGTCGCAACGCTCCAGGGCGTTACCGTCTCCAGCGCCTGGCGCAACCTGCCGATCAGTTCGCGCGTCTCCGGCGTCAGCAGGGCCGTAGCTTTGGGCTCCATTTCGAGCGGGCGGTCGGCGAAGATGAAATCGGCGGCGTCGATCAGCTCGATCAGCGTCTTGGCGCGCTCCTTCAGGCTCGGCATGGCCTTGAGCAATTGCGCGCATGTGGTGTCGTTGAGTTTTGCCTTGAGGTCGGAACCGTTGGGGATGTAGTCCAGCAGGCCTTCGAGCATGGTCACGAGAGATTGATCGTCGGCGTGACGGATGTAGTGGCCGTTGAGGTTCTCGAGCTTGGCGAAATCGAATCGCGCGGCAGAGCGGCCGACGCCCGAGAGGTCGAACGCCGCCATCATCTCCTCGGTCGAAAAAATCTCCTGGTCGCCATGGCTCCAGCCGAGCCGGACCAGGTAGTTGCGCAGCGCCGCCGGCAGATATCCCAGCGAGCGGTAGGCATCGACGCCCAAAGCCCCATGACGCTTCGATAGCTTCGAGCCGTCCGGCCCATGGATCAGCGGAATATGCGACATGCTGGGAAGGGACCATTCCAGCGCATCGTAGATCTGCTTCTGGCGCGCGGCGTTGATCAAATGATCGTCGCCTCGGATGACATGGGTGACACCCATGTCATGATCGTCAACCACGACGGCGAGCATGTAGGTCGGGTTGCCGTCGCCGCGCAGCAGGACGAGGTCGTCGAGGTTCTCGTTCTGCCAAACCACGCGGCCCTGAACCTGATCCTCGATCACGGTCTCGCCGGTCAGGGGCGCGCGAAGCCGGATCGTCGGCTTGATGCCATCCGGGGCTTCCGACGAGTCGCGGTCGCGCCACATGCCGTCATAGAGCCGGGTGCGGCCTTCGGCGCGCGCCTTCTCGCGCATCGCCGTCAGTTGTTCCGTCGTCGCGTAGCAGCGATAGGCCTTGCCGCCGGCGAGCAGTTGCTCGGCCACCTCGCGGTGGCGCGCGGCCCGGCTGAACTGGTAGATGACGTCGCCATCCCAATCGAGCTCGAGCCATTTCAGCCCGTCCAGTATGGCTGCTATCGCTTCCTTGGTCGATCGTTCGCGGTCGGTGTCCTCGATCCGCAGCAGCATCTTGCCGCCGAATTTCCTCGCATAGAGCCAATTGAACAGCGCCGTGCGGGCGCCTCCGATATGGAGGAAGCCGGTCGGCGAGGGGGCAAAGCGGGTGACGACGGAATCAGTCATTGCGTGAGCGGGTCTATGGGCGTAGGCGGCGTGGTGTATAGCAGGAACCGTACATAACTAAAGCCTCGCAAGCAGGCCTCGTTGTTAAGAAGGCTTGGCCACACCGTGCGAATTTGGCAGAAGGTTCACTGATTTTCCGAACAGGAACAGGTGATGACGACAGAAACGGTAACGGCCGAGGCGGGGCGCGATTTCATTCGCGACATCGTTGCGGCCGATCTCGACCAGGGCAGGCGCAAGCAGATCGTGACCCGGTTTCCGCCGGAACCGAATGGCTATTTGCATATCGGCCATGCCAAGTCGATCGCGCTCAATTTCGGCATCGCGCAGGAATTTGCCGGGCGCTGTCACCTGCGGTTCGACGATACTAATCCGACCAAGGAGGAGCAGGAATATATCGATTCAATTCAGGCCGATGTGCACTGGCTTGGCTATGACTGGGGCTCGAACCTGTTCTATGCGTCGGATTATTTCGAGCGGCTTTACGAATGGGCGGAGGTTTTGATCCGCAACGGCGACGCCTATGTCGACGACCAGTCGCAGGAGCAAATCCGGCTCACCCGGGGCACGCTGACGGAAGCGGGCAAGAACAGTCCGTTTCGCGAGCGGTCGATTGCGGAAAATCTCGATTTATTTCGCCGGATGAGGGCGGGCGAGTTTCCGAACGGCGCCCGCGTGCTGCGGGCCAAGATCGATATGGCATCGGGCAACATCAATCTGCGCGATCCCGTGCTTTACCGCATCCTGCACGCCACGCACCCGCGCACCGGCGACAAATGGTCGATCTACCCGAGCTACGACTATGCCCATGGCCAGTCGGACGCGATCGAGGGCATCACGCATTCGATCTGCACGCTGGAATTCGAGGACCATCGGCCGCTCTATGATTGGCTGCTCGACAAGCTGCCGGTGCCGTCAAAGCCGCATCAATACGAATTCGCCCGCCTCAATCTGACCTATACGGTTCTCTCGAAGCGGGTGCTGACCGAACTCGTGCGCGGCGGCCATGTTGCGGGCTGGGACGATCCGCGGATGCCGACCATTGCCGGTTTGAAGCGGCGCGGCGTGCCGCCGGCGGCGATCCGCGAATTCATCAAGCGCATCGGGGTGGCCAAATCAAACAGCGTGGTCGATGTCGGCATGCTGGAGTTCTGTATCCGCGAAGAGCTCAATCGCACGGCGCTGCGGCGCATGGCGGTGCTGCGGCCCTTGAAAGTCGTGATCGAGAACTATCCCGAAGGCCAGCTCGAGGAGCTGGAGGCGGTCAATCATCCCGACAATCCCGCGGCGGGTATGCGGAGGATCGCGTTCGGCCGCGAGCTCTTCATCGAGCGCGACGATTTCATGGAGAACCCGCCCAAGAAATTCTTTCGCCTCTCGCCGGGCAACGAAGTGCGGCTGCGCTATGCTTACTTCATCAAATGCCATAATGTGGTGAAGAACCCAGCCGGCGAGGTCGTCGAACTCCGCTGCACCTACGATCCGGCGACCAAGGGCGGCAACGCGCCGGACGGGCGCAAGGTCAAGGCGACCATGCACTGGCTTTCGGCGGCACAGTCGCGGCCGGCCGAAATCCGCCTCTACAATCAGCTTTTCACAAAACCCAGTCCCGACGCTGCCAATTTCGCTGGTGATCTCAATCCGCAATCGCTGGAGATTCTGAGCGACGCACGCATCGAGCCTGCGATTGTGGAAGCCGGCCCGCGCGGGCCGGTTCAGTTCGAGCGGCAGGGCTATTTCGTGCCTGATCCGGATTCGACGCCGGAGCGTCCGGTGTTCAACCGGACGATCGGCTTGCGTGACACTTTTGCGAAGGAAGTTGCAGTCAAGGGCTGAGACGTATCTTTCTAACGGCATTCTGCATCCGTTCCACTATCCCGCTGGTAATGGCTTCCGGTAGCCTCGCGACCCGCAAGAGATCGTAAGGTGTAACCGGTGTAACCGCATGGCCGAGCGGGAGGGGGCGCCACATCGCGCCCAAGGAATTGCCGGCACCTGGCCGCCGCGAAGCGCCGCGCAGGCAGGCACGTTTGCGCCATCAGGCTTTCGTGCCTGGTCGCCTTTCGTCGAAACCTTGCGTGAATGGGTTCGCGCCGAAGCCGGCGCCGGCCGGCTCTTGCCGTGGGTACCCGTTGCCTTCGGCACCGGCATCGCCTTCTACTTTGCCGCGGATCATGAGCCGGTCCTCACCGTTGCCGCTGCCGCCGCAGTGGCGTTTTGCGCGGCCGCGTTTTTTCTTCGGCGGCACAAGTTATTCCCCGCAGCCATCATGATCGCCGCGATCGCCGCGGGCTTTGCGGTCGCGACCTTAAGAACCGCGCATCTTGCGCACGCCGTGCTGGCAAGGCCGGCTTATTCGGTAACGCTGTCCGGCTTTGTCGAGACGCGGGATATCCGCGAGCGCACCGATCGCTTTGTGCTGCGGGTAGCAGAGATGGAAAGCCCGCGCGGGCAAATCAAGCTCGAACGCGTTCGGCTGTCGGTCAGGAAAGGCACGGCGCCGGAGGTCGGCAGCTTCGTCGAATTGAAAGCACGATTGCAGCCGCCGCTGGCGCCATTGCGGCCCGGCAGCTACGATTTCTCGCGCGATCTTTATTTTCAAGGCATCGGGGCGTCCGGTTTTGCCATGGGCGCGATCAAAACCGTCGAGCCGCGGGTCAACGGCGGGCTCGCCTTGCGTTATGCGGCCGTCATGCAGGGGTTGCGCGATGCGATCGATGCGCGGATACGAACGACGCTCGATGGCGACAAGCGCGCCATCGCAACGGCGCTGTTGACCGGGCGGCGCGATGCCATCACCGAGCCTGTCAATGATGCGATGTTCATCTCCGGCCTCGGTCATGTGGTGTCGATCTCCGGCTACCACATGGCGGTCGTTGCCGGCGTCGTGTTCTTTGCCGTCCGCGCGCTGCTGGCGCTGATCCCGGGTCTCACCGTCAGTGCGCCGATCAAGAAATGGTCCGCGGCGGCGGCGCTGGTCGCGGCCGCCTTCTATCTGTTGCTGTCGGGCGCCGAAGTTGCGACCCAACGTTCGTTTTTCATGACCGCCGTGGTGCTGATCGCCGTCATGGTCGATCGGCGGGCCATCACGTTCCGAACCTTGGCAGTGGCGGCGCTGATCGTGCTGGTGATTGCGCCGGAAGCGCTGGTCCATCCGAGCTTCCAGATGTCGTTTGCGGCAACGCTCGGGCTCGTCGCGCTGGTGCAGATCGGCATGCCGCGCCTGTTTGCCACGCCCGATAGCTCGGCGAGTGCGCGCGTTGCTTTGTGGGGCGGCCGGGAGATCGTGACGCTGGTCTTGGCATCGCTGGTGGCGGGACTTGCGACCACGCCCTATGCCGCCTTTCACTTCCATCGCGTCACGCCTTACGGCGTGCTCGCCAACCTCGCGGCGATGCCGGTGGTCTCGGCGCTGGTGATGCCGGCGGGGCTGCTCGGCCTTGCCGCAATGCCGTTCGGCTTCGACGGCTTCTTCTGGTGGTTGATGGGGCTCGGCATCGATTGGATGATCGCGGTCACGCGATGGGTCGCGGCGCTGCCGGGAGCCATCGGGCGGATGGCCGCGTTCGGAATTGGACCATTGATCGCCGCGAGCATCGGCATCATCCTGATGGGACTGTTGCGCACGCCGCTGCGCTGGTCGGGTGCCGCCGTGCTGGCACTCTCGGTGATCTGGGTCCTTGTTGTGCCGCAGCCCGATGTCCTGATCTCCGGCGACGGCCGCAACGTGGCTGCCCGCGGCGTGGATGGACGGCTGCATTTTATGCGGACGGCCAAGGACGCGTTTCTCATGAAAGAGTGGCTTGCAGCCGATGCCGATCCGCGCGCTGCCTCCGATCCCACGCTGTCAGAGCGCGTCTCGTGCGATGATACCGGCTGCGTTGTTGCGATGGCCGATGGCGCGCTCGCCGCGCTAGCACTGCGTCCGGAGGCGTTGGCGGACGATTGCGAGCGCGCAGCGTTGCTGGTGACGACGAAGCAGGCGCCGCGCACGTGCGCCTCCGCCGTGATCGATCGCAGCCGCCTGCAACGGCAAGGTGCGATGGCGCTGCGGCGGACCGGCGGCGGATTTGCCGTGGACGCGGCCAAGCCCAGAGGACTTGATCGGCCATGGTCGCCGGCGATGGCTGGCGACACTGAAGCCGAATCGATCCTCAGGCCGACCCCCACCGTCCCGCGCGACGCCACGCCGGCGGAAACCGATTTGCAGGCCGACGACTGACGCGGCACCACCTAGAGCGGGATGACTTTCCTTCGAAGCGTCATCCTGCTCAAGGCCGCGCCGTGCGATCGAGTCAGTCGACGGAGAGCGACGTCGTCGGTGCGGGCGTCTCCGCAGTCGGCTGTGCCTTGTCCGCGACCCTGTTGGTCACTGGCAATTGCAGCACGGTTGCGCGCTGTCCTTCGCACAGCTGGGTTACCAGCACATAGCTGCCATCGGGAAACTCGATGGCGTCATGGTGCCGATCCCGAACCTGCGGGTCGATCTTGCCGAATTTTCCCACCCGGGAATTGATGGTCTTGGTCCAGATCCAGCGGTTGTCGTATTTGACGTTCTCGGTGAACGCCAATTCCGTTCCGGGAAGCATGCAGACAGCGACGCCAGGATCGCGCTCACTTGCGAAACCGCGCGTCGACGTTCCGCGGAAGGTGGTGGTCATCAACGTTTCCCCAACCTCAGCAGGGCGGGAAGCCACAGCGTGCAGACTATAGTCACACATCGGATTGCTCCTCGTTCGAGATAGCCAACCCGTGCCTCTGCTTTTTCCTAACGCATCATCTTCCGCGCAAACGCTTCGTATCTGTCGCGATCGATCATGCTACGGGAGGCGCGGGCCTCTGTCCTTTATAAGTGGACAACAACGAAGAGGTTCGATCCGCTTGTGGGCATTTCTAGGACTCGGCACCGGCGCACCCGATCACAAATCCGTTGGCGGCGTTCGGCCGAAGTCGAGCACGCCGCAAAAAGCCCAGCCTGCCAGCGCCAGGGCCCTGCCTGCGCCAAGGCTCTTTGGCGTCACCGGGGGATAAGCTTCAGTGGCCGGCAGGCGCCGAATAACCATTGTAATGCCAGCCGGGCTGCGCTGGCGAGGTGGCCGTGTTATCGGCGTTGCCGAAATCGCGCGCTACCTTGCGGGCGTGGTGATGCTGCGCAGCCGCGGCTACTTGTGCGGTCGAAGCGGCCATTAATGCCGCGCCGAGGGCCGTTAAGATGATCTTTCGCATGGTTGTCTCCTCGTGTCGGTCGCAAGACGTGAAGCGCTTGTGCTTCGCGTCTTGCATCGCAAGGAGGTAGCGTTACGATCCCGGTTTGATAATCGTCGCGAGAAGCGAAGGACTATCAATCAGGAGCGGATAATCTTTGCGCGTTGGGGGCCCGATTGGTCGTCCCAGAGGCAAGGAGATGCCGGCGCCCAGCCGAAATCGGCCGCCGCCCTCGGAACGAGCCCCGAGGGCGCTGGGCGGCGCGATCAGTACTTCCGGTACAGCCCGATCAGCTTGCCCTGAATCTTGACCCGGTTCGGCGGCAGGATGCGGACCTCGTAGGAGGTGTTGGCCGGCTCCAGCGCGATCGAGGCGCCGCGGCGGCGGAAGCGTTTGAGCGTCGCTTCCTCCTCGTCGATCAGCGCCACCACGATGTCGCCGGTCTCCGCGGTCTCGTTGCGCTGGATCAGCGCCATGTCGCCGTCAAGGATGCCGGCATCGACCATCGAATCGCCGCGCACTTCGAGCGCGTAGTGCTCGCCGGAGCCGAGCATGTCGGGCGGCACGCTGATGGTGTGGCTGCGGGTCTGCAACGCCTCGATCGGCGTGCCCGCAGCGATGCGGCCCATCACCGGCACGGCAACCGGACGTTCGCCATCGTCAGCGCTCCCGCCCCGCACCTTGCCGAGATTGCCTTCGATGACACTGGGCGTGAAGCCGCGGCGGCTGCTGTTGCCTGCAGCGGAAACCTCGGGCAGCTTGATCACCTCGATGGCGCGTGCGCGATTGGGCAGGCGGCGAATGAAGCCGCGCTCCTCCAGCGCCGTGATGAGGCGGTGAATGCCCGACTTCGAGCGGAGGTCCAGCGCATCCTTCATCTCGTCGAAGGAGGGCGGCACACCGGCCTCTTTCAGCCGTTCATTGATGAAACGCAGTAGTTCATACTGTTTGCGCGTGAGCATCTCGAGCAGTCCCCCGGTTTGAATAGTGTCGTTGATTCCAAAGTCGCGATTCCAAGGTCACGATTTCAAGACCACGAATTCCAAGGTGATGGGGAGCAGGGCTCCCATTCGTAGACATCATCAGGCGTTCACTGGACATCACGGTCTCGAAACAAATCATGAACGGACACTATATGTTCGATATGTGTTCCGCAACCACTTAATTTCCGGTGAACGTGGCCGGTTTTGTGGCAAGGCTCGAACAAGGTTCGAACAAGGCTCGCGCGGGCGGCTTATTCGGGCAGCCGCATGATGTCGCAAGGCGAGCCGGCGCTGGCCGCGGGCGCGAATGGCGCGCGTATCACAAGTGCCCGTGCCGCAGCGAGATTCGCGAGCAGGGAACTATCCTGATGATTGACCGGCGTTGCGATCAACGCCCCGTCCGCGCGTTCCTCAAGCCGGGCCCGCAAGTAATCTTCGCGCTGGTCGTTGGCGGCGACGTCGCGGCCAAGCATCGCCGTCTCGCGCGCGTGATGAATGACGGCGCGGCCCGAGAGGGCGCGAATCAGCGGCACCAGGAACAGGAAGCCGCACACGTAGGACGACACCGGATTGCCCGGCAGGCCGATCACCCGCATGGCGCCCAGCCGGCCGTGCATCATCGGTTTGCCCGGCCGCATTGCGATCTTCCAGAACGCGATTGCGACGCCCTCCGCCTCCAGCGATGGCTTGACGAGGTCGTGATCACCGACCGAGGCGCCACCGGTCGTGACCAGGATGTCGGCGCCGGCATCGCGAGCGCGGCGGATGCACTGTTTGGTCGCTTCTGCCGTGTCAGTGGCGATGCCGAGATCGATCGTCTCGGCGCCCTCGGCGCGGGCCAGCGCCCGCAGCGCGTAACCGTTGGAATAGACGATCTGGCCAGGGCCCAAGGGTTCGCCCGGCATCACCAGTTCGTCGCCGGTCGCAAGAATCGCGACCTTGGGCCTGCGGCGAACCGGAAGTTCCGGGTAGTTCATGCCGGCGGCAAGAGACAGATGGCGGTCGGCAAGACGGGTTCCCCGGGTCAGGAGGACGTCGCCCTCTTTGAAGTCGACGCCGGCGGGGCGAATGTGACGTCCGCGCACGGCGGCTTCCGTGATCATGATGCTGGCGCCGTCGGCAAGAGTATCTTCCTGGATCACCACGGCGTCAGTGCCTTCAGGGATGACGCCGCCGGTAAAAATCCGCACCGCTTCGCCCGGACCGACCGCGCGTTCGAACGGGCGGCCCGCCGCGACCTCGCCGGTCACTTTCAACCGCGCCTTCAGGTGCGAAGCATCCATTGCCCGCACGGCGTAGCCGTCCATCGCCGACATCGCCTGCGGCGGCTGGGTGCGCAAAGCAGCGACATCGCGCGCCAGCACGCGGTGATAGGCCGCATCCAGCGCGACCATTTCTTCCGCTGATGGTTCGGCGCCCGCGAGGATGGCGGCAAGCGCCTCAGTGACCGGCATCAACGCCACTGGCAGAAACTCCTAAATCCCGAGCGCCTCGAGCGCAGCCGCGACGTCGGCGGCAGATTTGACGTGAACGGCCTTCAGTCCCCGCGCCCGCGCGCCTTCGATGTTTTCGGCGAGATCGTCGAAGAACACAATACGCTGCGCGGGAACGCCGATTGCTTTCACCACGTGATCATAGGCTGCCGCGTCCGGTTTCCGGAGTCCGATCGAGGAAGACAGGAAGATTTCGCGAAAGTGTCCGAGCACATCGGCGTACGCTTGCGAGAAATGCTCGGCGTGGGCGCCGTTGGTGTTGGAAAAGGCGTAGAGCGGCAGACGCTGCGCGGCGCGCTCCAGCAGCTGCGCGATGCCGGGCATTTCTCCGGCGAAGATTTTATTCCACCCTTCCAGGAACTGGGCGTCGGATAGCTCGACGCCGAGCAATGCGCGGAGCGCGGCAAAAAACTCGGCGTCGCTGATCTCGCCCCTCTCATGACGCTGATAGAATTCGTCGCGCCAGGAAAATCGACCCGCGAGATGCGCTGCCTCGCAGCCGGCGTGAGCGGCCCAGCAGGCGACTACCTGGCTGAAATCGATATCGAGCACCACGCGGCCGAGGTCGAACAACAGCGCATCGGCCGAGCCGGGAGCAACGCGGGCAGGGATCATGAGGCTTGCAGCTTCTCGCACATCAATACCGGTACGGCTCGATTTCCAGCAGCGGGAACGCGCTGAACACGCTTGGCATGTTGGTGGCGGTCGCCGGATGCAGGCAGGATTTGTTGACCTCGGCGAAACAAGTGGCGCCGAGCAGGCCCAGCGTCCTGACCACCTCGTCCTCGAGCAATTCCAGCATGCGATGAATGCCGGTCTCACCGGCCGCGGCCAGCGCCCAGCATTGCATGCGGCCGAGGCCGACGATATCGGCGCCGCTGGCGATCGCCTTGACGACGTCGCTGCCACGGCAGAAGCCGCCATCGACCATGATCCGCGCGCGGCCCTTCACCGCATCGGCGATCTCGGGCAGCACATGCATGGCGCCCCGACCGTGATCGAGCTGGCGTCCGCCGTGATTGGAGACATAGATCCACTCGACCCCGTGATCGAGCGCGATCGCTGCGTCCTCCGCGGTGGCGATGCCCTTGATGATGAGTGGTATCTTGTACTTGTCCTTGATCAATTTCACGGTTCGCCACTCCAGCCCCTTCTGGAAGTCGCCGCCGGTGGCGCGCAGGCGGCTGGCGCGGACATAGCGCTTGGCGATGTCGCGCTCGCGCCGGCTGTAATGGGCGGTATCAACGGTGAGGCAGAAGGCGGCATAGTTGTTGGCAACCGAGCGGCTGACGCAGTCCTCGACAAACGCGTCATCGCCGCGGACATAGAGCTGAAAGATGCGCAGCGCGTCGGGGGCCGCTTCAGCGACCTTCTCGAGGCCCGGCTCGGAGACTGAACTGAGCATATGCGCCGCGCCAAACCGGCCGGCCCCGCGCGCCACGCTTGCGGCAGCACCGGGATCGAAGATCTCGAGCGCGCCGACCGGCGCCAGCATCACCGGCAGGCGTAGCTTGCGGCCGAAGCGTTCGACCGAGGCGTCGACCTTGGCGACATTGCGCAGCACGCGCGGGCGGAACGCGATCTCGTCGAGCGCCATGCGGTTGCGGAGCATGGTGGTTTCGGTCTCGGCGGCACCGACGATGTAGTCCCAGGCATTCTGGTTGAGGTTGGCGCGGGCTTTGCGGATGAACTCGTGAAGGTTTTGAAATTCTTCGGTGCTCGCGCCAAGCTCGACATTTCTCGCTGGCCGGATCGCTTCGTTCATCTCGTCCTCTCGCAATTTTACGTGATGGCCTTTGTTACCTTCTCGCGTATCGCGTCCCAGCCTTTCACGCCATCCCAAAATTGCATGGCTTGCGGGCGGGATCGGCTGGATCAGAGGACACGGCGGTGTGCGACAGCTCCGGGTAACATCACTAGGTGGTTCGGCCGCCGACCCCTTGTCGGCACTTTTCGGGCCGAGGGGAACGCGCATGTCAGCGAGCGCATTGACGTCTACTGGAGTTCGAGTCGATCAAACCAACGAGGGAACATCATGAAGAGAGTCATTTTCGCTGCGGCTTCCGGCGCTGCGCTGCTCGCGGTCGCCAGCTTCGCAAACGCACAAGGAACCGGAACGGGCTCAAGTTCGAGCGGCTCCGCAAACAATCAATGCTGGGACCTGAGCAGCAGCGTGGTTCGCGATAGAAGCGGGACCAACGCTACTGGACCGTCTGGAGAGAGCGGCCGCACGGTCGGATCAACAACCCAGCCCGGATCATCTTCAAGCGCTGGCTCCGGCGCTTCCGGTTCTAGCGGCACCAGTTCCAGCGCGAATGCTGCTGGGCGGCCGCCTGGAATGCCGAATTGCTAATTTGAACGACCAAACTAAGGGCACCTAAATGCGGTGCCCTTAGCCGTTGCTGATCCGGATGAAACGCTGGTGCGCGTCGGCTGCCCAGTCCGCTCGCACCGCGCACGCGCCGCTGACCAACCCACTGGTGAAGGTGAGCGCCAGAACTGAACGCTCGGATCAGTAAGGCTCCAAGCCAGTCATCGCTGTCGTCCGACCCCAAGGTTCCCAGCCGTAGTTTTACGGATATGGGTTTCGTTGAATTTGGGCGCGGTTCGTGCGGAAATGTCCGTGCTGGGGATTTGAGGGCCCAGACGGGAAATACGCAGCGCCGCCGAGCGATTATACTCCGCTCAGGCGGCGTTGTGTGTCGCTAGTCTCGGTTGCTAACACGTCCCAAAATTTTTTCTGTGGAAACGTCCGACAGCGAACCGACAGATAGAGAATCGCCATTTTTGTTTTTCCCCATGCGCAGATGTTGGGTAGGGGAAGCATCATGGCCACCTTTGAAAAGGTATGCCTTATAACGGCGTCCGCGGCATTTGTTACGTTGGTCGGCACCTTGGCGTTGCTGGTTGTCAATTAAAAGGCTGGTGGGCGGCCTTTTTCATTTGGCCGCTGAGCTGATGCGGCGTGCGCAGTCTAAAGCGTGATGAAGTTAGGTTCCTCCATATCCTGAGTTTGCCAAGTAGCTTGCGCATTCTTCGGGCGTGAAGAGCTGGAGAACCTCGCCGATGGCGAGGCAAACAGTTTCGACCGTTCGGGCGGCAGCTTTTCGCAGGAAGTGCTTGAGCTTGGCGAAGACCTGCTCGATGGGGTTCAG
>VAZG01000050.1 GCA_005885285.1 Alphaproteobacteria bacterium
CTTTCCTTTCATGTAGTCGCCGCTCCCAGCTGGCAGGCCGGCGCCGTCCGCGGGAATAGCGATCGCGACGGCAGAAATATCCTGTTCGGTGGCCGGGGTGCCGAACTCAAACCTCGTCGGGTATCCCTGCGCGTGGATGCCAGTCTGCGCCGCCACCACCAAGAGCACGATGGTGGCAAGGAGCCAGATCCTCTGGTGAGATGCAGGACGATCAGCCGAGCGGGTGCACATTCTTCACGCTCCCGTCCCGGGCAATCGCCCAGCTCTGGATGGCGTTCATGTGATAGAACAACGAACCGGATTCGAGCGGGCCGCGCTCCTCGATCAGCTGTTGATGGGTCGGCTGCGAGTATCCTGTCTCATCCGTCGCGCGGCTTTGAATGACCGCGGGCGTTCCGTCCCATATCCAAGGGAAACGGAAGCGCGTCTGGCAAATCGGCAGCACCGGGTCCTGCAGTGCGGCTAGGCTCCAATTCTTCCCGCTGTCAGTCGATACTTCAACGCGCGCGATCTTCCCGCGGCCGGACCAAGCGAGTCCCGTGATCTCGTAGAATCCCGCCCCCGGCAGCTTCATGTCGCCGGAGGGGAAGGTGATGACCGATTTTGCCTCCATGGTGAAGGTGAACATCCGCGCCTTGCCGGTCTTGGTGACAAGGTCGGTGTATTTCGATGTCTCTTCGCGCGTGTAATACGGCTTGTCGCTGACCTCCAAGCGGCGCAGCCATTTGATCGAGATGTTTCCCTCCCACCCCGGGAGAAAGAGCCGCATCGGGTAACCCTGTTCCGGTCGGATCGCTTCGCCGTTCTGCGCGAACACGACGAGCGCGTCGGAAAGACACTTGTCGATCGGGACGCTGCGCGTCATCACCGCTGCATCGGCGCCCTCTGCGAGCACCCAGGCGGCTCCGGGCTTCAACCCGGTCTGCCGCAGCAATGTCGACAACGGCACGCCCGTCCATTCCGAGGTCGAAACCAGGCCATGGGTGCGCTGCACGGTTGGCTCCCGCGCCTTCATGATCTCGCTGCCGGTCGTGCCGGAGCACTCCATGAAATAAGTGCGCGACACGGTCGGAAACCGCTTCAGGTCAGCCAATGAGTACTTCATCGGCCGGTCGACCAGGCCGTGCAGCACGAGGCGATGCCGAGCCGGATCGATAGTGGGAATGCCTCCATGATGACGCTCGTAGTGCAAACCAGATGGTGTGATGACGCCGTAGCCGTTCTGCAGCGGCGCGAAGGACGCCGTGCGCGTCGGGTTAGCCCACCGCACGTCGCTCTCGAATTGCGAACGCGAGCCATAACCGCCGTCCTCGCCCATCATCCGCCCTTGCTCCTTGGTGGAGTCGGCCGGCACCGGATATTCGACCGCGCCGGGCGGAGCCTTGGCCGCGCCGGTCCGCGGTAGGATCCCCGTCATACCGACCGCGGCGACGAGACCCGCGCCGCCAAAAAGCTGACGCCGGGTGGCCGCCAGAGCGAACATGCCTTGCTTGCACTCGCAGACTTCCGAAGCAGCTTCAGCCTCTGAGATGCGCTGCCCGATGCCGCCAAGCGCCTCCTCAATTGCAGCGGCTCTTGCATCATCGCGGTCGGAATCTTCGGTGGACATAAGTTCCTCTCCCTTTCGATGGTGCCCAGTCCGTCGCTGACTGCCAGAGCGGGAATAGCGTCAACCGGACAAAGGGCAGGGTTCCCTCTGCAAGTGCTTACGGCGCTGCCCACATCGTGACGCGATGGCCGTAGCGCCCGTGGGGATAATAGTCCCAAAACGATAGCGCACACTACGCCGCTGCACTGCGGGACTTCAGTCCCGTCAATGTCCGCTAATGGGATGGTCCGGCCGTGCTCCGGCCCCGCCAGCAAGGGAACCTGGCAAGGGGCGCCAAAGACGAGGAGCACGCCAATGCCACACAAGCTCAATTCTGGAATCGCCGTGATCGGCATCGATATCGGCAAGAACTCGTTTCACGTGGTGGGGCACGATAAACGTGGCGCAATCGTGCTGCGGCAGAAGTGGTCACGCGGGCAGGTGGAAACACGGCTGGCCAACCTGCGGCCGTGTCTAATCGGCATGGAAGCTTGCGTGGGTGCGCATCATCTCCGCCGCAAGCTGCAGATGCTCGGACACGACGCTCGGCTGATGCCGGCGAAGTACGTGCGCCCGTATTCGAAGGGACAAAAGAATGACTTCCGGGACGCCGAAGCGATCGCCGAGGCGGTACAGCGCCCGACTATGAAGTTCGTCGCGACAAAGACCGCCGAGCAGCTCGATTTGCAGGCGATGCACCGGGTGCGTGAGCGGTTGGTCAGTCAGCGCACTGGCATCATCAATCAGATCCGTGCTTTTTTGTTGGAGCGCGGCGTTGCCGTGCGTCAAGGCTTGCGCTTCTTGCGCACCGAGTTACCGCGCATTCTCGCCGCGCCTTGCGACGCTCTGTCACCTCGCATGTTGCGTGTTATCGAGGACCTGGCAGGCGATTGGCGGCGGCTCGATGAGCGTATCGAGGGTCTGTCGAGTGAGATCGAGGTTCTTGCGCGCCGAGATGTGGGCTGCGAACGCTTGATGACCGTTCCGGGGATTGGGCCAATCATCTCTAGCGCGATGGTGGCCGCAGTCGGCACCGGGGATGCGTTCACGAAAGGCCGCGACTTTGCTGCTTGGCTGGGCCTGGTCCCCAAGCAAATCTCAACCGGCGACCGCACCATCCTCGGCAAGATATCGAAACGTGGGAATCGCTACCTGCGCGTTCTGTTCGTTCAGGCCGCGTGGGTCGTATTGATCAAGCCGAAGAGCTGGGATCGTCACGGGCTCAAGCCTTGGCTCGAAACGGCCAAGAAGCGGCTACATCACAATGTTCTCGCTATCGCGCTCGCCAACAAGCTCGCCCGCATTGCTTGGAGCGTCCTGGCTCACGGTCGAGCATTCGAGGCGAGCAAGCTGCAAGTCGGGTGATCAGTCACCGACACGTCTTACCTGCCGAGGTCTGCGAGAGAACGAAAACGAGATGGAGGATCGGTCTTCCCGGCGCTTGCGAACACTGGTGACCCAAATGGCCCGTTGAGGCCTGACCGCTAACGAGATCGCACGCGCGCTGATATCCATGATGGCCCGGAGCACAAAAGGTTCCAATCAAAGGCCGGATACATTGATGCAAGACCGTACATCCGCCAACTCGAAGAACTTCTCTTGCAACGCACGGCCGGACCATACATTGGGTCAAAAGCAGACTTCGCGCCCTGCTTGGACTTTGTCCTTTTTACCCCCGAAAGCGGACATCGCGAACTTGGCTCGATTTGTCCGCTGCGTGCCAGCAACGGACATCGGCACGCAAAGGCCCCGGGGGCGGGCCGCCGGGGCCTTTGGTGCTCGCTCAAACATCCGCCAGGATGGGCCACCATCCTCAGGCGAGGGACAAATTCTCTTCTGACATCGCTCAGATTCGGTCGTCGTCACGATACCCGACTCTAGAATCCCGTTTTCCACAGTGGCGGTAGTCATTCCAAGATAGTTTTGGAACGGAAAGGGCACTATGTCAGTTTTGGAATAGCGCCCCGTTCCAAAGAAAATTCGTCAATGATCCATGGTGCATACCTGCGTAAGCAGGCTGAAATTCTCATTGCCATGTCGCGAGCCACCTTTGATCTGGGGATGGCTGGGCGCCTGCGAGAAATGGCGTCGGAACTTCAAACCAGGGCGGCCGAGCAAGAGGACGAACACGGTTTGGGCGATAACGAGGTGGCGAGCTTCAGGCGTCCGGTTCGGAGTGGGTCTTAGCCGGCCCCATAAATTTGTCGGTCTCTGCGCGGATCACCGAATAGCATTCGCAGGCACAGTCCTCTAGGCCGTCACGGTTGAGGATAGTGATATGTCCGCGCCTGTACCGGATCAGCCCTGCTCCCTGCACGGCATGAGCCTCGATCGAAACGGTATTTCTTCGCACGCCAAGCATGTGTGAAAGAAATTCCTGGGTCAGGATGAACGTGTCGCTTTCGATCAGGTCCTGGGATTGTAGGAGCCAGCGGCAAAGCCGACTGCGGACTGAATGGAGGGCGTGGCAAGCCGCATTCTGCTGCGCTTGCATCATAAGTGTCGCCTGATACCGATCGACTAAGTTTCGTAGGTGCGGGTGTTTAAGATAGGCCTCCACAAATTGAGCCTTGGGCATCGTCAGAGCAGCGCCGTTCAGTTGGACTGTCATCTGTCCAAATGCATGTCCATTGATGGCGGCGTCCCCTCCGAGCAGACCATCGGCGCCAACAATGCCGGTTTCGATGGCTTCGCCGGTTTGCATGACCGCAAGCAATGAGATCATGCCGCTAACGGGAAAATAGACCTGCTCGATTGGGTCTCCCGG
>VAZG01000456.1 GCA_005885285.1 Alphaproteobacteria bacterium
AGAGGATCCTGCGCACGCCGGGCCGGACTTCGTCGACGACGCCTGGACTAAGCGGAAAGTTGCGATTGAACGGGACGTCGTCGGTATCAGCCATGGGATATTTTCTTTGACGTCATTCCGGGATGGCTCGAAGAGCCAGACCCGGAATCTCGAAGGGATCGAATGATACGGCTCGGGATTCCGGGTTCGCGCCCTTGGCGCGCCCCGGAATGACGGTGGGTTGCTTACGCAAATGCCTGAATACCGGTGATAGCGCGGCCCAGGATCAGGGCGTGGACGTCATGGGTGCCTTCATAGGTGTTCACGGTTTCCAAATTCGCGGTGTGGCGCATCACGTGATATTCAATCTGGATGCCGTTGCCGCCATGCATGTCGCGAGCCATGCGCGCGATGTCGAGCGCTTTGCCGCAATTGTTGCGCTTGACGATCGAGATCATCTCCGGTGCCATCTTGCCTTCGTCCATCAGGCGGCCGACCCGCAAAGACGCCTGCAGGCCTAACGCGATCTCGGTCTGCATGTCCGCGAGCTTCTTCTGCACGAGCTGGGTTGCCGCCAAGGGCCTGTTGAACTGCTTGCGGTCGAGCGTGTATTGCCGCGCGCGGTGCATACAGTCTTCCGCAGCTCCCATCGCGCCCCAGGAAATGCCGTAGCGGGCGCGGTTGAGACAACCGAACGGCCCTTTCAACCCGGAAACGTTGGGCAGCAGGTTTTCCTCCGGCACCACCACGCCATCCATCACCACCTCGCCGGTCACGGAAGCGCGCAAGGACAGTTTGCCGCCGATCGTCGGCGCCGATAGCCCCTTCATGCCTTTTTCAAGGACAAAGCCGCGGATCTGGTGGTCATGTGCGGTAGATTTGGCCCAGATCACGAACACGTCGGCAATCGGCGCGTTGGAAATCCACATCTTGGAACCGGTTAGGCGGTAGCCGTCCGATACCTTCTCGGCCCGGGTTTTCATGCCACCGGGATCGGAGCCGGCATCAGGCTCCGTCAGGCCGAAGCAGCCGACCCATTCGCCGGTCGCAAGCTTGGGCAGGTATCGCTTGCGCTGGTTCTCATCGCCATAGGCGTAGATCGGATGCATGACCAGCGAGGACTGCACCGAATTCATCGAGCGATAGCCGGAATCCACCCGCTCGATCTCGCGCGCGACGAGGCCATAGGCGACATAGCTCGCATTGGCGCAGCCATATTCCTCCGGCAGCGTAATCCCGATCAGGCCGAGTTCACCCATCTCATGGAAGATGTCGCGATCGACCTTTTCTTCCAGATAAGCCTTGGTGACGCGCGGCAACAGCTTGTCCTGCGCGTAGGCGCGCGCGGTATCGCGCACCATGCGCTCGTCTTCGGTGAGCTGCTCGTCGAGCATGAACGGATCGTCCCACTGGAAATTCACCGCCGACGGCTTGTCCTTGGTTTGAGGGCGCACGCTCATGAGAATTCCTTTCGTATCATGGAATTATTTTAAAGCGATTGACGCATAAGAGCAAATGGATTGGACGATGATCTGTTCCGTCGTTCAGGGGCGCGAGTGCAACGAGCGAACCCGGAATCTCGAGATTCCGGGTTCGCATCTTTGATGCGCCCCGGAATGACGGTGTTCAAGCTTCAAGCTGTTCGTTGGAGACGATCTCGATGCCGAAGCCGGACAATCCCTTGTAGTCGTGCACCGACGATGTGAGGTGGCGGATCGAGGTCACGCCGAGATCACGCAGGATCTGCGCACCGACACCGACCTCGCGCCATTGCCGGTTGCGGTCGGCCTCTGCGGATTTTTCCTGCGGCAGCGGTGCAACCGGAACGCCGGCGGCGCCATCGCGCAGGTAGACCAAGACGCCTCGGCCGGCGCTCTTGAAATGATCGAGCACGTTGAGCATGCGCTTATGCCCGGTGAAGATGTCCCTGACGATGTTGGGCTTGTGGAACCGGGTCAGCACGTTCCTGCCGTCGCCCACCCCGTTATAGACGAAAGCGACATGCGCGATCTCATCGAATGGCGATCGATAGGCGTAACCCTGCAACGGCCCGATCGGGCTCTCGGTCGTAAAGGTCGCAACCCGCTCGATCAGCTTCTCGCGCGCTTGGCGGTAGGCGATCATATCGGCGATGGTGACGTGCTTGAGCTTGTGGGCACTGGCAAAGCGCGCCACCTGCCCGCCCTTCATGACCGTGCCGTCATCGTTCATCAATTCAGAGATCACGCCGACCGGCGGTAGGCCGCTCAGCTTGCAGAGGTCGACTGCAGCTTCGGTATGGCCCGAGCGCAACAGCACGCCGCCGTCACGCGCGATCAGCGGAAAGATATGTCCCGGCCGCGCAAAATCACCGGCGCCGGCATTTGGGTTGGCAAGCGCGCGGCAGCAGGAGGCGCGTTCTTCCGCCGAAATTCCGGTGCCGCCATCGGGCTTATAGTCGATCGACACCGTAAACGCGGTGGTGTGGCTCGATTCGTTATGCGCGACCATCGGGTCGAGCCGCAATCGTCGCGCGTCCTCGCTCGTGATCGGCGCGCAGACGATGCCCGAGGTGTGGCGGATGATGAACGCCATCTTCTCGGGCGTGCAGAGCGAAGCCGCGACGATCAGGTCGCCCTCGCCCTCGCGATCATCGTCGTCGGTCACGACGACGAGCTCGCCGCTGGCAAAGGCTTGCAGTACTTCCTGGATCGTATCGGGCATTATCTTAAAGTCTCTCGCTCTGGTGCCGGGAGGATTAGCCGGACTCCGATGCCTGCGCCAGCATCATTACGCAGGGCAGCACGGCTCTGGTGTCGCAGCGCCGCCGACAATCGCATAAGGACAAGCGTGCAAGACTTGTCTAGGATCGAGCCCAACCAAAAACAAGGGAGTGACGCGGCCCATGACCTCCGCACCGTTCGACTTCGCTCCACTCTTGCCAGCGGGGCTGCCCGCGCCCGCGGCGAGATGGACGGGCCTTGCGAAATACAGCTTTGTCGGCGGCAACAACGACCCCGAGCAGGTACCGGTGGACGGCCTGATCGATGCCGCCAGCGCCGTGCTCAGGCGCGAGGGCAAGACGCTCGCGACCTATGGGCTTGCCCACGGTCCGCAGGGCTATCGTCCGTTGCGCGAATTTCTCACTGCGAAATTGAAGCGCGATGCCGCCATCGACTGCGCGGCCGACGACATACTGATCGTGTCCGGCTCGCTGCAGGCGCTCGATCTCGTCAACGCGACGCTGTTGGCGCGCGGCGATACCGTCATCATCGAGCGTGACAGCTATCAGGGATCGTTGAACCGGCTGAACCGGCTCGGCGTCAACATGGTCGGCATCGCGCTCGACCAGGAGGGGATGCGGATGGACGCGCTGGCGGCGGCGCTCGCCGACCTCGATCGCCGCGGCATCACGCCGAAATACATCTACACCATTCCGACCGTGCAGAATCCGACCGGCACCATCATGCCGGTGGCCCGCCGCGCCGAGCTCCTGAAGCTTTCGGAAGCCTATGGCGTGCCGATCTTCGAGGACGATTGCTATGCCGACCTGATCTGGGACGGCAAGCGCCCGCCCGCGATCCATGCCATGAGCAGGAACGGCGGCGTGATCCATATCGGCTCGTTCTCCAAATCGATCGCGCCGGCGCTGCGCGTCGGCTTCATCGTGGCGCCCTGGGCGATGCTGTCGCGGATGCTGGCGCTAAAGACCGATGCCGGCAGCGGCGCGCTGGAGCAGATGGTCTTGGCCGAATATTGCGCGCCGCATTTCACCACGCATGTGCCAAAACTGACGCACGGGCTTCGCGCCAAGCTCGACACGCTGATGGAGGCGCTCAACGAGCAGTTCGGTACCTCGGCCGAATTCGAAGCGCCCAAGGGCGGCATCTTCCTGTGGGTGAAATTGCCCGACAATGTCGATACGCTGAAACTCTACCAGTCAGCCCTTTCGGCCGGCGTCGCCATCAATCCCGGGCCGGAATGGTCGACTGACAAGTCCCATGCCGGCAGCCGCCTGCGGCTGTGCTTTGCAAGCCCGTCGCATCAGCAGATCCGCGAGGGCGTCGCCGTGCTCGCCGACGTCTGCCGCAGGGAGTTTGGCGTGCCGGAGCGGATTGCCAATGTGGAGAGGCGCGCGAGGACATGAGCTTCGCGCACCTGCTTCAGCGCACCGCGAACGGCGCCTGATACGGCCTGCCGAACGGCACGCCGTTGATGACGGTCTGGATCGGCTTCAAGTAGGCCTTGCCGTCGCGCTTGTTGTTGCGGGTATCGACGAATGTCACCGGCCCTTCCACCAGTTCCATGATCGCGACGTCGCCGGGCGCCCCCAACTGCAAGGTGCCGATCTTCGGCGCGCGGTTGATGATCATGGCCGGCGCCGTGGTTGCCATCGTCACCACCTGCTCCAGCGAAAAGCCCATCGCCATGAACTTGCTCATCACGTTGGGCAGGAAGGGGATGCCCGGCGAATTGCCCGAGAACACGTGCATGTCGGACGAGATGGTGTCCGGCGTGCAGCCGGCGGGTATAGCCGCCTCCGCCACCGTGAAATCAAAGCTGCCGCCGCCATGGCCGACGTCGAACATCACGCCACGCTGCTTGGCGGCAAGGGCTGCCGGCAACAGCTTGCCATCCTGAACGATATTGGTGAACACGCCGGACATGTTGGGAAAGCCCGAATAGCAATGGGTCAGCACGTCGCCCGGACGTAACAGGTCCAGGATATTCGACATCAGTTCCTTGGTTTCGACGCCGCCGATATGCACCATCATCTTCGCCGGCCAGCCGCACATCTCGCAGGCCTGGATGCCGCGCTTTAACGGCTCGACGCCATGCTTGAAAATGATATTCTCCGACATCCGCACCTTGACGCCGATCAGGAAGTCCGGGTTTTCGGCCAGCGCCATCGCGCACGCCTCAACTTGCGCATTGTCGATGTTGTAGAGTTCGGCGACCGGGAACGCCGACAATCCGTTGTTGGCGATATGGACGAAGGCGTACATCCGCGCCCGTGACTGCGCCACGATGTAACGGCGCAACGCCGCCAGGTTGTTGACCCCGGCATCGCCCGCCGACACGACCGTCGTCGTGCCCTGAAATTGCACCAGTTCGTCGGCGGGGATGCCGATCGCCGAGCCATAGGGGTAGACGTGGCAATGCAGGTCGACGAGCCCGGGCATCACCAATTTGCCTGACGCGTCGATGGTCTTCGACGCCCGCGCGGCGGGGATCTCCGCCTCGATCGCCTCGACTGTGCCCCAGCGGATGCCGATGTCACGTTTTCCGCGCAGTGACTGGCTGGGATCGAGCACGTCGCCGCCCTTGATCACGAGATCGAACTTGTCGTTCGGCCCCATGGCGGCGTTAGCACTTGCAGATAGCGCCACGGCAGTGGCTGAACCCGTCAGCTCAAGAAAACGACGGCGTGACAATGCGGACATGGCGCTCCCCCCAAATTTTGTTTTTCGTGAGCAAATGATGCGCCGTCGACCTGCTTTCCGCAAGCTCCCGCCGGGCATCCCGGCCTATTTGCGCCGGAATCGAAAGGCTAGGTTCGATGGTCGATCATTGCACGGGAAAGAGCTGCGATGCGAAAGACCGGCCGTCATTCAAGTCGGATAACGCTCGCGACGTTGCTGCTCCTGACGCTCGCGCCCGGTGCGTCCGCAAGCACGGTGACCGAGACAGCCGGCAAATGGGGATTGATCGGTTCATGGTCGCTGGACTGTTCGCTGGCGCCCGACCGCGATAGGGGGACTATCCTGATCTATGCGATTGCACGAGGCGGCCGCCTCATGTTTCGCCGCGACTTCGGCGACGAGAAGGACGACAACGAAGTTGTCGGCGCCAAGGTCTCCGACGACGGCATGTTGAACCTTCGCGTTTACTTTCCGTCGCTGAAGCAGAGGCGCGAATATGGATTGATGATGCAGCCCGACGGCACCCTGCGTGCGATGTATAATCGCGATCGCAAAGGCCAGTACACCATCAAGGACGGCAAGTTCACCGGCAACGGCAATCCGACGCCACCGCAATATAAATGCGGTTAGCTGAACAGCTGTTCAGAATTCTCTCGCGGTTCCCTCCGGAACGTTCCTCCTCATGCGAGGTTTAATCTCTCGTGAAATGGAGGAGGACCCTATGAAGAAGTTCGGATATGCCATCGCAGCGCTCGGTGCGATCGCGATCGCGGCGCCGTCAATTGCCAGCGCTGAGACCACGATCATCAAGCATCGCGACCATGACCGCTACGGCGCCCGTGCCGAATTCCGTGAGCATGGCGAATTCCGCGAGCACCGCGACCACGGCTGGCATGAGGGCTGGCGGCATCATCGCGACCGCGTCGTGATCGTCAAACATCGCCACAACTACAACTACTAAGGCCGACACAGGGATGGCCCCGCAAGGGGCCATTCTTTTTCGTTTGATTTATTATTTGTCAGCGAGAGGACTCCGTAGGGAGGGCAAAGCGAAGCGTGCCCACCACTTTCATTTGTGTTTCGAACTTGGTGGGGCACGGCGCAAGTGCGCCTTTACCCACCCTACAAATCCACTTCAATCCCACGCGGGCGCGAAGCCGGGATTCACGCAGCGCATGTTCTTCCGCAGGCCTGCGATGGCCTTCATGTCCTCATCGTCGAGGCCGACATTGAGCGCATTGAGATTGGCCTCTTGGCTTTCCCGGCGCGACGCCTTCGGAATCGCGGCGACGCCGTCCTGATCGAGCAGCCATTTCAGCGCCACCTGGGCCGCGCTGGCGCCATGCTTGCGGCCGATCGCAACCAGCGTTTCGTCGGAAGCGGCGCGGCCCTGCGCCAGCGGGCAATAGGCCACCAGCGGAATTGATTTCGCGGCGAGATATTCTCTGACCGTCGTCTGATCAAGCATCACATGATACTCGATCTGATTGCAGGCGATCGGCGCCTTGATCTCCTCGACCACGGTCTTCAACAGCGCGACGTTGAAATTGGCAACGCCGATGGCGCGGGTACGGCCCTCTTCCTTCAGCTTCATCAGGGTTTCGAACATCGCCGGCAGGTTCATGATTGGGGCCGGCCAATGCACCAGGTAAAGATCGACCTGATCGAGCCTCAGCTTCTTCAGGCTCTTGTCGAACGCCAGGCGCATCGCGTCGGGTACGAGGTTTTCGTTCCAGACCTTGGTTGTGATGTGCAAATCCCTACGCGTGACGCCAGAGGCGGCAATTGCAGCACCAACGGCTGCCTCGTTGGCGTACATTTCCGCGGTATCGATATGGCGATAGCCGAGGGCAAGCGCGCTTTCGACCGCGGCGCGGCAAACATCGCCTTGCATGCGAAACGTGCCGAGCCCCAGCCGCGGCAAGCTGATACCCTGGGTTTTGAGATCTTCCATGGGTCGCTCCTGAACAGTTCGCCGCCGGACGAGCACGGCGACGTCGCGTAAAGCAAGTGTTGGCTGAAGCAAAGAAAGAGATGGCGGACCCGCCGGGTGCAGTGTGCCCGCGAAGCACGGGGCGGATCAAGGCCACTTAAATCAAGATGTTGCGACCACGTACTAAACAGACTGCTCAGGAATGCTGCGGCGGGATTCCGGGCACCCGCGCGTCCGGCCGTGGTTCGATGCCGACCGACCAAAGGTCGCGATTGTCGACATCCTTCAGCGTCACCGTCATGACGCCGGACCGGCCGTCGATCTCGACATGGCCGAAGAATTGCAGCCCGAAGCATGGTGCGAGGTTTTCGCCCTGCTCCGCGCTGCACCCCTTCTGGAAAATTGCCGAAGGTCCGAACGTGTTGTCGAGCTGGCCCGGTCCCCATGTCCCCGCATGCAGCGGGCCCGAGACGAATTCCCAGAACGGCTCGAAATCGGAAAATACCGCGCGGTTCGGATCGTAATAATGCGCGGCCGTGTAATGCATGTCGGCCGTCAGCCACACGGTATTCCTGACCCCGGCGCGTTTGATGAACGACAATAGATCGGCGATCTCGTGCTCGCGCCGCTCGGGCGGGCCGTCGCCTAGCGCTATTGCGTCCTCGCTGATCACGCCGATCGGCAGGTCCGCGGCAATCACCTTCCAGGTCGCATTGGAGGCCGCGAGCTCACGCTTCAGCCAGGCGAGCTGTGCCGGCCCCAGGATATAGGTGTCGCTGTGGTCGTCACGCTTGTTCCAGGTCGAATCGCGGTAGCTGCGCATATCGATCAGGAACACGTCGAGCAGCGGCCCATATCCGATTTTGCGATAGACGCGGCCGGCTTGCCCGGCGACAGGCCGGATCGGCATGAATTCGAAGAACGCACGGCGCGCACGCGCCACCAGGCGCGAGGTGCCGTCCTCGTCGTACCCGGTCGCGTCGACACTGCCGATCGGCGACCAATCGTTGGTCACTTCATGATCGTCCCATTGGGCGAACATTGCCACCTGCGTGTGGAAGGCGCGCAAGTGCTCGTCGAGCAAGTTGTATTTATAGTTGCCGCGAAACTGTGGGAGGCTGTGCGCGACCTCGGATTTCTCAGCCGTCACTATGTTGCGCCAGATTTGACCGTTCGGCAGCTTCAATTCCGACGGCACCGGGCAATCGGCGTAGATGTGATCGCCGGAATGAATGAAGAAGTCGGGACGGTTTTCCAGCATGGTCTTGTAGGTGCGCATGCCGCCGCGGGAGGGATCGATGCCCCAGCCCTGGCCCGCGGTATCGCCGGACCAGACGAACGAAATTGAATCGTGCACCGAGGGCGCGGTGCGGAAATGCCCGACCGTTGTTTCGCCGGCGATGCCGCTTCCGGCGAGGTCCGTAAAGCGCACCCGATAGAAGATATCCTGCCCGGCGGGAAGATTTTCCAACAGCGCCTTCGAGGTGAAGTCATGGTCGGGCATCGCGTCGGATGATGCCGCGCAAAGGATGGTGTTGAAGCTTTCGACGGTGGAGCATTCCACCTGCATCCGCGCAGGCCGATCGGTGCGCGCCCACACCACGGCGGAGCCGGCGGAAACATCGCCCGATTGAATGCCGCCCGAAATTTGCGGGCGATCGGCGGCACGGCTGAGATAGGGTTTTGCGAGACCCCCTAAACCTGCGAGTGCAACCGTGGAGGCCGAGCGGGCCAGCAACTGACGTCTGGTCAGGGTCCGCTTCGCGCCTATCGCAATCGCCATTCGGAAAACCTTCGTCGAATCACGACGAAGGTTGCCCGCTCAACTTGACTCCTGGCCGACGGTTTTTTGACTCCCCGTCAACGGTTTTGCGACAGACGGATGACTCGGGAACAACGCGCCGCGGCGCTTATTCGGCCGACCGCTTCCAGTTGCAGATGCCGCCGGACTTGCACGGCCAGCGCTGGACGCGGCTATCGAAGGCCTGGGCGTCAAGGGGATTGCCATGCCGCCGCCCGAGCTTTGTTCGAACCGCGACTTGGGACCGCGCATTGCGAACCGGCGCAGTAATGCGGACGCGCGCCGCGGTGTGAACTGGCGCCACCGTGTGGACGTGCGCGGCTCTCACCTGTTGAACCGCCACTTTCCTGGGCTCGGTCTTCAGTTCATTGCGCGCCCACCATGCTTCGCTATTGCGATCGGTGTCGGCCTCGACCGCGACCGGCGCAAATTCGGTAGTCGGCCCCAGCGGCATCGGCGAAAGCACCGCTTGCGAAAGATCAAGGCCGAGGAACTGGTCGGGACGATACCCGTCGGCAACCGATGCGCCGCACGATGCCAGCAATGCCGCGCAAACAAATCCGAGAAAAGCGCCCTTCAGGATCATTAAAATTCTCCCGAAATGCCTCAAAGAAAGACCAACTCCATTTAGGAGGCTGAGGCGCACATTGCCAGCGGGAAGATTGCAGGCAGGCAATCTATTTGGTTCCGCCTCCGGACAGCGTCTTCACCAGACGATAGAGATATTCGCTGCCCTGATAGAATGACTTCACGGGAACACGCTCGTCCTTGCCGTGAATACGGAATTCGCCGATGTCGATCGCCATGCCGGAATGGCCATAGGTCGGGATCCCGGCATTGCGCAGGAAACTGCCATCGGTGGCGCCCGCACTCATGACCGGCAGCACAACCGCGCCGGGCCAGAATTCACCCGACAGTTTTTCAATCGCGCCCATGATTTCCTGGTTGAGCGCGGATGGCGCGCTGAGCGTGGCCTTGTCGAGTTGCGTGACCGTGATCTGGTCGTCGGCCAGCACGCGCTCCAGCGTTGCCTTGACCTCGTCGACGGATTCGCCCGGCATGATGCGGCAGTTGACTTTGGCACTGGCGAGCTGCGGCAACGCATTCACCGCATTGCCGCCCTCGATCATGGTCGCGACGCAAGTGGTGCGCAGCAACGCGTTGTAGACCGGATTGACGGCGAGCCGGACAAACGACATTGCTGCCGGGTCCGGCTTGTCCGACATGACCGCACGCATGTCGGCCGCGACCTGCGGATTTTCAAATTGCGCCGACCGCTCGAAAAACGCCCGCGTCGTATCGTTGAGGCGCGGCGGGAAACTGAATCTTGAAAGCCGCACGAGACCTTCCGCCAGATGATAGATCGCGTTGTCCTTGACCGGCACCGCGCTGTGGCCACCGCGATTTTTGACCTCGAGCTGATATGTCAGCGCGACCTTCTCGCTGGTCTGGACGCTGTTCCTGATCGGCTTGCCATCCTTCAGCCCGACCCCGCCGCCCTCGTTGAGCGCGAATTCGGCATCGATCAGGTCGCGGTGGTTCTCGAGCAGCCACTGGATGCCGAGGCCATCGCGGTCGAAGATTTCCTCGTCGGTCTCGAGCGCGAGGATGATGTTGCGATCTGGCTTGTAGCCCTCGCTCTTGTATCGAATGAGATTGGCGATGAAGGAAGCCGCCATATATTTGTCGTCGGCGCTGCCGCGCGCATAGAAGTAACCGTCCTTCTCGGTGAGCTGGAACGGTTCGACCGACCAGTCGTCGCGGATAGCCGGAACGACATCGAGATGCGCGACCAGGAGGATCGGCCTGCGCGCCCCGCTGCCATGTAGACGGGCCACCAGGTTGCCTTTGCGAGGCGCGGGCGAGAACGCATGCACGTCGGCCTCTGCAAAGCCGGCGGCCTTGAGCCGCGCCGCCATCGCTTCCGCCGCGCGCGCGGTATCGCCGGTCGCGGTGGTGGTGTCGATTTCGATGAGCTCCTTGTAGATATCATGCGCGAGTTGCTGCGACGGCGTCAGCTCTTCGGCACTCGCGCCACCGGCAACGAAGAGAACCGAAAGCAGGATTGCCGGAAACTTCCATCTGGTTTTTCCAGCCAACGCTGTCCTCGAACCCATTGCTGTCTCCGTTTTCAACGGCGAGCGTCCCGGACGTCCTTGGCGGTCACCACGTCCTGGTAGCTGTTGCCGAAATGCGTCCGCAGATAGTTCACGACAGCGGCGATCTGGCCATCCGTCATCATATCGCCAAACGGCGGCATGCCGCGCCTTCCGTTGACGACGAGTGAGATGGGATAGCCGGCCGCTTCGAGATTGCGGTTGTCGGCCAATGACGGATAGGATCCGGCGCCGATTGCACCTGCGGCATCGCTCATGTGACAGCCCTGACAGACATTGGCGAACAGTTCCTCGCCGGTCATTTCGACAAAGCGGTAGCCGGAGCTGAACGTCCTGACGTCCTGGGCCGACACCGCGGCCGACAGCGATGCCAGTAGTGCCGCGGCACCAAGCCTCCATGTTTTGGAAGTGGGCCGACTTTGCCGCATCACGTCCTCATCACGCGATCATGCAGCCGCGCAATGGCATCGAGCGAGGAGAGAATAGCTCCCTCCTGCCATGCCGGAAGCGCGGACGCATGCTCACCCGCCAACGCGATCCGTCCGTCGATCTGGCACAGATTGCGATAGTGTGTGATGCGCGCCTCCTCGCTCCAGTCGCCGCTGCAACCGAGCGCAAACGGCACCCGATGCCATGCCACGGCAACGCCGTTTTCATATTCGGCCGCATATTGCGGATGGATCATGGCGCCGAACTCGATCGCGCGTGCCACCCGCTCGGCCGGCGTCATTGCGGTAAATTCATAGGCGTTGGCGCCGTCGAAGATATAAGCGCCGAGCAACACGCCGCGCCCCGAACGATTGAATCCGGTGTTGGGATAGGCGATCTGGCGGATCGGCAAGTCGGTATAGCTAATGCCGCCATAGATCGCCTCGTCCTCCTCCCAGAATCGGCGCTTGAACTGGAGGCCGATCTTGACCGAACCTGCATAGGGCACGGCATCGATGGCTGACTTCACGGCGGCGCTGACGTCGACCGGCAGTTGGCTGAGGATCGACAGCGGAATCGTGCAAATGCACCAATCCGCTTGCGCCTGCTGCACGGCCGCCGGGCTTGCGGTATCGACATAACTGACGGTGACGCCGCGGTTATCCTGCTGAATTCGCGTCACCTTGCAATTATAACGAATGAGGTCGCCGACCTCTTTTGCGAACGCCTTGCCGATCATATCCATGCCGCCGACGGGCTGAAACATCGTGGTCTGAAAATTATAGTTGGCGAAGTTCAGCAGATAGCGCCAAACCCGCGATTTCAGGATATCCGACAAGGCGAGCGGTTCGCCCGGCAGCGGCAGGGCATCCAGCCCACCGCCCGGAGCCCTGGCATAGCCGCGGAATTGCGCCGAGATCAGATTGGCCTTGTACCTGTAATCGCGATCGAGCGCGCCCCACGACCTCAGCGCCTGCAACAGGATTTCCTGGTCTTCCCTGGTCACGGCTTCGTCGAGCCTGCCTTGCTGGGTGACCTTGGCAAGCAGCTCTGAAACCTGGCCCTGAAAATCCGCCCGGATGGCGCGGATCCGCTGCGGCGCGCCATCGAACGCCCGCGAGGCATGGATCAACGCGTTGTAATTGAGCTGAATGAAGGGTTCGAGCGAAACCCCGAGGCGCTTGCAATAGTCGAGCAGCGCGCGGTGGTGATAGGGAATTCGCCACGGCCCGGGGTTGATATACAGACCGCTTTCGAAGTCGCAAGTCTGCGTGAAGCCGCCGAGCTCGGTGAAGCTGTCGCCGCCGCGCAGGGTCCAGTTGCGGCCCCCTGGCCGATTGTTGAATTCCAGGATCTGGACCTTGTAGCCGGCGTTGCGCAGCTCAAGCGCCGCCGTCATGCCTGCTAATCCAGCGCCCAGGACGAGAACGGAAGCGCCCTTCGGATCGCCCTCCAGCTTGATCGGACCTTGATAGGGCGATTCCGACGCGAACCCCAGGCTCGTCATCGCATGATACATCGCGGCGCTGCCAGCCACGGCGCCAACCAGCGCGAGCAGATCACGCCGCCTGATGGCTGCAGGTTCGTTTTGCATTCTTGTTCAAACCGAGTGGAGCCCAAAGACGTCACAAGCGACATCAAAGGAAGCTGGGTAGCCTCGCTCTGTCAAGAAAGTGCGTGAACACAGGGCCTGCGCAACACGCGTATTTGATGCCGTCAAACCGGCGCGTTTTGCTCCATTGCAAGCTCGGCCTGCAGGCTTGCCACATCGCGGTAGATCGAGGTAACCGCGAGCACCCTGCCCTTGGCTTTGTAGCGCAACAGACAATCACGCGCCGCGA
>VAZG01000361.1 GCA_005885285.1 Alphaproteobacteria bacterium
TGCCTGAACATCTGCCGCGCGAACGCATCGTCTATCCTGCACCTTCGGCCTGCCCCTGCTGCGGCGGGACCTTGCACAAGATCGGCGAGGATGTGACGGAGACGCTGGAGCTCATCCCGCGCCGGTGGAAAGTGATCCAGCACGTGCGCGAGAAGTTCTCCTGCCGGTCCTGCGAAAGCATCACCCAGCCGCCGGCGCCTTCGCATCCGATCGCGCGCGGGCGCGCCGGGCCGGGACTGCTCGCGCATGTATTGTTCTCCAAGTACTGCCTGCATTTGCCGCTCAACCGCCAGAGCGCCGCCTACGCGCGCGAAGGCATCGAACTTGACGTCTCAACGCTCGCCGATTGGGTCGGTGCCTGCGCAGCCACGTTGCGGCCACTGGTCGAAGCAATCCGGACTCATGTCTTCGCGGCGGAGCGGATCCATGCCGACGACACGACGGTGCCGGTTCAAGCCAAGGGCAAGACCCGCACGGGCCGCTTATGGGCTTATGTGCGTGACGACCAACCGTTCGGCGGGCTCGACCCGCCGGCAGCGGCGTTCTTCTATTCGCCCGACCGCGGCGGTGAGCATCCCGAGCGTCATCTGGCGAGCTATAGCGGCCTGATGCAGGCAGATGCCTATGCCGGATTCAACCGGCTCTACGAGGCCGCACGCAAGCCGGGACCGATCATCGAGGCGGCGTGCTGGGCGCATGGACGGCGCAAGTTCTTCGATCTGGCGCGGCTGCAGAAAGCGCCGATCGCAATCGAGGCGATCGAGCGCATCGATGCCTTGTTCGCCATCGAGCGCGAGATCAACGGCCTCTCGGCCGGGCAGCGCCGCGCGGTGCGCAACGAGCGGAGCCGCCCGCTCGTTGCCGAGCTGGAGAGCTGGCTGCGCCAGCAACGTGCCAAGCTCTCCAGAAAGAGCGAGACCGCCAAGGCGATCGATTACAGCCTCAAGCGCTGGACCGCGCTCATCCGCTTTCTCGACGATGGTCGTCTGTGCATGTCCAACAACGCCGCCGAGCGCGCCGTGCGCTGCATCGCGGTCGGGCGCAAGAATTGGACCTTCGCAGGCTCGGACGAAGGCGGCCATCGCGCCGGCGCCATCTACACTCTCATCGAGACCGCCAAGCTCAACGACATCGATCCGCAGACTTGGCTCGCAGACGTGCTCGCCCGATTGCTGGATTATCCCGCCAAGCGGATTGCTGATCTATTGCCCTGGAATTGGCGCCCACAAAATCTCGCCGCTGAAGCTGCTTGATCGAGCGATCCGCTCGCCCGACGCAACTACCCCGTGGCCTTCACCGACCAAGCTTTCGCCGCAGATCATCGAAAGCCTGGATGACAGCATCGAGCGCCTTGCCTCAAGCTGCGACTATCGCGGCGAATGCGACGTGCGCATGCGGCGCTGCGCCCGCGGCTTCTGTTCAGCGTGAGCCCCCGCGATCTCGGGGGTAACCGACGGCGCGCTCGCCGGCTCTGCCACGAGCGGTTCCGCCACGTCTGCGCGCGGCCAACTGAAATCGTCCGCGCGGCCGCTCGGGGTCACAAGCGACGCTCCGTTGGTCAGCACACGATTGGCGGTTTCGTCGCCAGCGTGAGCACGCGTCCCGTGCCCGCCGCCGAGCAGCTCGTCCCGCTCTACAGGCGCTGCCGTGAGCGGGACCACCGGCCCAGCGATCGGCCGCTCGGCCGGCCCGCCCGGTTTGACCGCCTGCGGCGGTTGCTTAGCTGGCATCGGTAGTGCGACCGGCACGCTTTTATTGCCGATGATGCGCTGGATTTCGCGTTCCACGTAGTGGGCAAGCTTGCGCGCGCCGTACTTGGTGAAATAGACCCCGTCGCCACTACGCAGGCGACGGATCTGGCCTTCGTAGTCCGGACCTTGCGGTGAGTAGCCGCCCGACTCGTCGACGAAGCCGTCCCAGATGTCGGCGTAGATGATGCCCGCCTTCTCGGCCCGACTGCGGTAAAGTTCGTTAAGGTAGGACGAGTCTTGACTCGACTTGGTTCCGCGCTGTGACGGCAGACCGACCCAGATCACCGGAATGCCGGCGCTCTTGAGCGCCGCGATGGTGGCATCGATGCGCTTGATATAAGCGAGTTCCCATTTTTCTGAGTGAAATTCCCACGATCCGTATTCCGCCTGGCGCGCCTGGTCCGGTGTCACCGGGGAATGCTGCTGCTCCGGATCCGGCGGCGTCGGTGGATGCGCTGGTTGTGCCGGTTGCGCATTCGCCTTCGGTGTGCCGGTTGGAGGCGCAGCCGGAGCCTTCTCGCGGATCGTCTGACGATCGTTGTTTCCGATCATCATGGCGATTAACTTGGGTTTCTCGCCGGCAATGATCTCGCGCGCGACCTGTGGCCAATCGCTATCGCGGCGCGCGTCATAGCGAATGAGCCCAGAATCAGTGCGATGTTTTCGCACGATGCCGATCTCCGACTGCTCCGAAAAGGCGTCTTCGAGACCGTAGGCGAGCCAGTCCGCGTTCGCATCTCCCATAACCAAGATCTTGGTCGTCGCATCCTTACGCGGCGAGGCCGGCGGTGCGCGGAAGTAATCCGGCGCCTGCTCCCGCTCCGATTGCCGTTCTCTCTGCCGCGGATGGCGGGGGCCTTCCCGCCGGCGATCACCCCAACCGCCCCAGTGATCACCCCAAAAGCCGCCGAAGGGGGAATATTGGCGTTGCTGCTGCCGCCCGCCCCATGAATCTCCCCAGAACTGTGCGTTGGCAGGGAACAATAATGCAAAAATGATGAGAGCCACCGGCACGGCTCTGATGACCGCCAGAAGCGAGGTCGTCGACAACCTGCAAAATTGGAGCAGTACCCAATATCCGATACTCATTGGACTCTCCGGGCGTTCCCGCGGTTGCTGTGGTAACGCTGTGGAGCGCGCCGAACGGGCTTCTCGCCCCGTCGATGCTGTCTGTTGATGGCCAGGAGCTCGGGGCCTAAGGGTGGTCCCATCCTTGGCATGGACTCCACCTTCCATGCCGATATTAGCACGGTCAGCACAGGCTTCGAGCAAATTCGCCGCTACAAGCAATCGGAGACCGAGCCGGACTGCTCTCCTTTCCGTGATTTCCAGCGACCGAGGCGGCACGGTGCCAGCGAAGAATGGTGTCCGGTTGAACCGCTGTGGCCGCACCAAGCGCAAACCCGTCTCCTGAAGATCGTGTCATTGGGACACTCGATCACCTGCCACATAGTGCTCCATCGATGTTCAGATCGGGCGGGACCGTTACGACGATCGCTACTATAGGGACCGTCGGCGGAACGACTATGGAGTCGGCGTCGGGCCAGGAGGTGTCTACGTTGGCCCACGAAACCGCTGTCGCATGGTGACTACCACGGTCGAACGGGGCAACCGCACGATCACGCGCAGGGAGCGCCGTTGCGACTAGCCGAAGCCATTGCGATCGATCAAAGAGCTAAAGAGCCCCGCCTTAGGCGGGGTCTTTTTTGTAAATGATAGGAGGCTGCGGCCGAACAACATAGCCCACGAGCCAGCACTTGGTCCCGCCGGGCCGCTCTTTTATTGTTGGGACATGTGCCGATTGCGCCGGTCACAGCGCGCACAAACTCAGCTATGCGGCGTCTTTGGTGGCAGCTTGTGAGCTAGCTCCGGCCACACATCCTCAACCAACTCACGCACATCGTCGCTGAGAACCTCTATGCGGTCGCATTTCACAAGTTCCTCGTGGAGCTGCTCGAATTCTTTCTGCTTCATGACTTGGCCACGAAAGACGCGGGGCTGATAGATGCGTCGACCCCTGTGCCGAAAAGCCTCGTATGCTCGGTGGGCGACCACGCCGAGAACCACGCCGATGATCACGCTCGCGATGGCGAGTATGAAGGCGATTGTGGTGTCGAGTCCGTCAGCCATGGGCCTGGATCAGGGACATGCGGCTATTACAAGGGGTGCGTCAAATCTAGGAACTCATTTCATTACGCCCCTCGGGGCGGGCGTAGGAGCAGCGTAGTCACTGGTCGCGCTTACTGAAAATTCTGGATGCCGCCGTAGAGCGGATAGGCGGACCGAACCTGCCGCGCATCCGGCCGAATCACCA
>VAZG01000105.1 GCA_005885285.1 Alphaproteobacteria bacterium
GGGCGCGTTCGCGCGTGCTCGAATTCCTCAACGGCGCAACCTCGCGATTGCCTGCCGGCGTGACGCCGACCATCGGCCCGGACGCCACCGGCGTGGGATGGGTTTACCAATATGCGGTGATGTCGAAGGAACTGAATCTTTCCGACACCCGCACCATCCAGGACTGGAATCTGAAATTCGCGCTCGCCAAGGCCGAAGGCGTGGCGGAGGTCGCAAGCGTCGGCGGCTTCGTCAAGCAGTACAACGTGATCCTAGACCCTCAACGGATGCGCGACCTCGGCATCACCATACAAAGGATGCGGGATGCGATCCGTGCCAGCAATGCCGACGTCGGCGGGCGCACCGTCGAACTTTCGGAGTTCGAATATGTCATTCGCGGCAAGGGCTATCTGAAGAGCATCAACGACCTCGGCAACATCGTGCTCAAGACCGACGGCGGCACGCCGGTGCTGCTGCGTGACGTTGCCCGCGTCGAGCTGGGTCCGGACGAACGGCGCGGCATCACCGAACTGAATGGCGAGGGCGAGGTCGCCAGCGGCATCGTGTTGCAGCGCTTCGGCGTCAACGCGCTCGACGTCATTGAGAACGTGAAGAAGCGATTCAAGGAGATCGCCTCTAGCCTGCCGAAATCCGTCGAGATCGTGCCGGTCTACGACCGCTCGAACCTGATCTATGCCGCCATCGATACCCTCAAGCACACGTTGGTCGAGGAGAGCATCGTCGTTGCGCTGGTCTGCATCGTGTTCCTCTTGCACTTCCGCAGCGCGCTGGTCGCGATCCTGATGCTGCCGGTCGGCGTACTAATGGCGTTCGGCGCAATGAAGCTATTGGGGTTAGGCTCCAACATCATGAGCCTTGGCGGCATCGCAATTGCGATCGGCGCCATGGTCGATGCAGCAATCGTGATGATCGAGAATGCGCACAAGCACCTGGAACGCGCCGAGCCGGGCCGTTCGCGGATCGATATCCTGATTGCGGCGGCGTCTCAAGTCGGGCCGGCGCTGTTCTTCAGCCTGCTCATCATCACCGTGTCGTTCATGCCGATCTTCACGCTGGAATCGCAGGAAGGACGCCTGTTCAGCCCGTTGGCGTTCACCAAGACGTTTTCGATGGCGGCGGCTGCGCTGTTGTCGGTCACGCTGGTGCCCGCGCTGATGGTGATTTTCGTGCGCGGCCAGATCATCCCGGAGCATAAGAATCCGATCAACCGTTTCCTGATCTGGATCTATCGCCCGCTCATCAAGGCGGTGATGCGTGCCAAGACGCTGGTGATCCTGCTTTCGCTGGTTGTGCTGGCGGTGACCATCTGGCCGGCGCGCCAGCTCGGCACCGAATTCATGCCGAACCTCAACGAAGGCACGCTGCTTTACATGCCGACAACATTGCCCGGCATCTCCGTCACCAAGGCGGGCGAATTGATGCAGACCCAGGACAAGATCATCCGGTCGTTTCCGGAAGTGGCTTCGGTCTATGGCAAAGCGGGTCGCGCCGCGACTGCGACCGATCCGGCGCCGTCCGAGATGTTCGAAACCGTCGTCAACCTCAAGCCGAAGCAAGAATGGCGTCCGGGTATCACGGTCGATGGCCTGATCGCGGAAATGGACAAGGCCCTGCAGTTTCCCGGCGTGTCTAACGCCTGGACCATGCCGATCAAGGCACGCATCGACATGCTGTCGACGGGAATCCGTACCCCCATCGGCGTCAAGGTGATCGGTACTGATTTGGTCGAGATCGACAAGCTTGCCAAGCAGATCGAACAGGTCCTCAAGAGCGTGCCCGGCACCTCGTCCGCCTATGCCGAGCGCGGAATCGGCGGCTACTATCTCGAAGTGACCCCGGACCGCGCGGCGCTGGCGCGCTACGGCATCATGGTCCAGGACGTTCAGGACACGATCGCAACGGCGCTGGGCGGACAGACAGTGACCACGACGGTGGAAGGCCGGCAGCGCTTCACCGTCAACATGCGCTACCCCCGCGATCTCCGCGAAAATCCGCAGGCCATCGCAAGCGAAGTGCTGGTGCCGATGCCAGCCGGGGGCGCCGTCCCGCTTGGCGAGGTCGCAAAGGTTGTCCCAGCACGCGGCCCGAGCTCGATCCGTACCGAAAATGGCCAGTTGGCCACCTACATCTATGTCGACATCCGCGAGCGCGATCTCGGCAGCTATGTCGCGGATGCGCAGCGGGCGGTGCAGGCCAGCATCCAGTTTCCGCCTGGGTACTACCTGATGTGGAGCGGCCAGTACGAATATCTCGAGCGCGCCACCGCACGGTTGAAGATCGTGGTGCCGGTCACGCTGCTGATCATCTTCCTGCTGCTCTACCTCAACTTCCGCTCCATCACCGAGACCATGATCGTGATGGCCTCGGTGCCATTCGCGCTGGTCGGCGGTCTCTGGCTGATGTGGTGGCTCGGCTTCAACCTGTCGGTCGCCGTCGCGGTCGGCTTCATCGCCCTTGCCGGTGTCGCGGCGGAGACCGGCGTGGTGATGCTGATCTACCTCAATCAGGCTCTCGCGGAGATCAAGGCGGTTCGCGAGATCGAAGGCCGCGCGCTGACGCGGGGCGATCTCTACGACGCCATCATGGAGGGCGCGGTCGAGCGCGTGCGGCCGAAGATAATGACCGTCGTCGCGATCATGGCGGGGCTGTTGCCGATCATGTGGAGTACCGGCACTGGATCGGAGATCATGCAGCGCATTGCGGTGCCGATGATCGGCGGCATGATTTCGTCAACGCTGCTGACGCTGATCGTGATCCCGGCGATCTTCGGGCTGGTGAAGGGATTTCGGTTGCCGAACGATGATCGTTTCGCGACGATGCCCCCACCGCCGGTAAGCGAGCCGATCAAGCCTTGTCGGCGCGTTCCGGAACCCGCCCAATGAGGTAGACATCCCCGGGGAGCCAATCTCGGGGAAAGGACTTTTTTCGGCAAAAACTGTAACCGAAGCTAATCCAGCCACGAATAATCAGGGATACGCCCAGTGGCGACCGAAGCGGAACTCAAGGCGCTGATGGCCGCAAGCCTCGACGGTGACGCAGCGTCATATCGGACGCTTCTCGATCGGCTTAGCCGCAGGCTCCGGGCTTATTACAAGGGCAGGCTGGCCCGCGTCGGACGCAGCGCGACGGAGGCTGAGGATTTGGTGCAGGAAGTGTTATTTGCCGTTCACCTCAAGCGCCACACCTATGACACGCGCGAGCTCTTTACGCCGTGGGTGCATACGATCGCCCGGTACAAGCTCATCGACTATCTGCGCCGGACCCGATCGGCTGCGAGCGTTCCGATCGACGAAGGTGCCGAGGTCATGGCGCAAGACGACAACGCCGACGCCGAAAGCTCCCATGACGTCAGAAAGCTGCTGGGACGGCTGCCGGAAAAAATGCGCTGCGCTATCGAATGCGTGAAGCTGGAGGGACGAAGCGTAGCGGAAGCCGCCGTGCGGTGCGGCATCTCGGAGTCGGGCGTCAAGATCAACATCCATCGCGGATTGCAGTCGCTGGCGGCTTTTATTGCGCGGGAGGACCAGAAATGAAGACGGATGATCTGGTTCTCATGCTCAGCACAAACGTCGAACCGATAGCGCGCGGACGGGTCGCAAGGACAATCTCGATCGCCGTTATCGCGGGAGCGGTCATCGCGCTCGGCATCATGCTAGTTGCGCTGGGCGTCCGCGCCGACCTTACAACAACCCGTGCCGCTGTATTCCTGTTATTGAAACTTGCATTCGCGCTTGCGGTGGTTGGCGTATCGTTGCGGTATCTCATCAGGCTTGCGCGTCCCGGCAGCGCGCGCGGAATATCGCCGCTCGCGGTTATCGTGCCGTTTGCGGCAATCGCGCTACTGGGCATGCTCGGCCTTGCGGATGCGCCAAGCGCGCACTGGAACAGGATGGTCGTCGGCGGCGAGTGGCTGGAATGCCTTTTGTCGATTCCAACCATCGCCATCGTTCCTTTTGCAGTGACTATCTTTGCGGTGCGAAGAGCTGCACCAACCAACCTTTTTCGCGCCGGTGCAGTCGCCGGCCTTGTTGCAGGCGGCGTGAGCGCAATGGCTTATGCCTTTCATTGCACAGACGATTCATTGCCGTTTGTCGCGGTGTGGTACGGCGGAACGATTGTGCTGTGCACCTTGGCAGGGGCGGCCCTGGGACCTCGGCTCTTGCATTGGTAATCGCGTTGCTTTCACGTCGGTGTGAGCTTGTAACCGACCGACGGTCTGCTCCGAATTCATCATCAGAAGCGCACATCACGCGCTTCCAACAATGATGGAGCCGGATCATGTTAACGAAACGCCTTCCCACGATTTCGCTGTTGCTGCCGCTAATGGCAATATCTGCATCGGCCTACGCGGGCTCGACGATCTCGGACAAGAGCTATTGGCCGAGCGAAGCCAGCCGGAGCGCACAAGACCGAATTGTCGCGAAGGGCGCCGCGAATTCTGCCTTCGCGTATGATCGCGAAGCGCCGCGCTTGCAGCCTCAGACGACTACCAATAACGCTGCGGCCGGCTGGCGGTACCAGGGCGGTCCGAAATCCCACTAACGCCCACGGGCGCGCAACGACATACGCGATTGTGATCGCGCGCGGTTCTATGGCTGTTAAGTGATCGGCCGAAAGCCGAGGGGTTGCGATAGACTTATTGTCGCAACCCTTCCCAATCTTCCTCCATCAAAATTGAAGGAGCATTCGGATGGTTTTGAAACTGAGCAATCTCGCGATCAGCCGTGGCATGAATTCGCCGGGCGATAGTTTGAGAAGTTACCTCGTTCGGTATCGCTTCGCGCTGTACCTCTTGCCGATGGTGGTCGTAACCGCAGGCATCTCTCTGCAGTGGCACTGGCTGACCGCATCCACGCTGCTTCGCCTCGTGGCGGCCCTTCCGTGCATGCTGATGATGTTCAGGTGCATGAGCTGCGTCACGCGAGGCTCGACCGAAGGCGCAGCAACAGCCGACAAGACCCTGCCGTCCTCTACATCCTAAATCGAAGCGAGGTGAATCATGATGAACGATATGATGCCCGGAATGATGTGGGGCATGGGGATCTTCTGGCTACTGGTCGTTGTTGTGTTGGTCCTGTCGGCAGCAGCGCTGATCAAATATCTTCGTTCCTGAAGCGATGGAGGCTGAGCATGAGCAGGTACGTAATGATCGGGCTCGCGACGATCGCATTAGTCTCGCCGGCTTTCGCCCAGAAAGGCGATGCATCTCACGGCCAGCAGGATTTCCGGGCATGCGCGCCATGCCATTCGCTCGAGCCCGACCGCAACATGACGGGGCCAAGCCTGGCCGGCCTGTGGGGCCGCAAGGCCGGTGGGCTATCGAGCTTCGAGCGCTATTCGGATGCGCTCAAATCGTCAGGGATTATCTGGGACGACCGTTCGCTCGACGGCTGGTTGACCGATCCGCAGCGCATGGTGCCGGATAACGACATGCCCTTCCAAGGCATCAAGGATACCCGTGTTCGTGCGGACCTGCTCGCCTTCCTCAAAGAGGCCACCAAGCCGGGAGCGCCGCAACAGACGGCGCAACAGGGGGGCATGGGAGGAATGGGCGGGATGATGGGAGGCATGATGGGCGGTGGACGCGAGCCTGACCTGAAAAAACTCGAACCGAGCCAACAGGTCAAGGCCATCACCTATTGCCACGACACCTACCGCGTGACGACTGACGACGGCAAGACACGGGCCTTCTGGGAACGCAACCTGCGATTCAAGACAGACTCCAGTCAAGACGGGCCTGAAAAAGGGTCGCCCGCGATCACGCCGGCCGGGATGATGGGCGACAGGGCCTCGGTGATCTTTGCCGCGCCCGAAGAAATCACCAGGATGATCGAACCAGGATGCTAATGCATGCCCCCGCCTGTACGCTGCGGACGTTGGCTGATATGCTCTCATTTTCAAGCCGCAATCCGCTGCTCCGTGGATGCGGTGCGGCTTTTGCTCGCATTGACCGGCATTCTAACGCTGAAGAGGATATTCAACGGACTGCATCGTAAGCTGACAACGCAATGGGAGGAGTGCCATGGCTGCATCTGACTGGCGTCTCGAAGGCGAATGGATGAAGAACTGCAATTGTGCATTTGGCTGTCCCTGCGATTTCAATGCCCTGCCGACCTACGGCTCGTGCAAAGGCATGGTCGGCATGAGGATCACCAAAGGACATTTCGAAGGGACCAAGCTCGACGGTGTCGTTTTCGCGGCAACCGTGGATTTTCCCGGAGCGCTGCACGAGGGCAACGGGAAGATGCAACCGATCATCGATGAGCGCGCCACGCCCGAACAGCGCCAGGCTCTCTTCAACATCATGTCGGGCAAGAATTCGGCCGAGGGTACGCTGTTCCACATCTTCAGCCTGATCGTGACCACGATCCATGATCCGCTGTTCGTGCCCTTCGAGTTCTCCTTCGACAAAAATGGACGCGTCGCGCGTCTCGTCGCCAAGGGCGTGCTGGAGACCGAGGTCGAGCCGATCAAGAACCCGGTGACAGGCGCGCCGCACCGAATTCAGGTGGTGATGCCCGAAGGCTTCGAGCATAGGTCCGCCGAGGTCGCCTCCGCCAACATCCACTCGACCGGGGCCATCAAGTTCGACACCAAAGGCACGCACAGCTCGCTTGCCAACGTGGTGCAGACGCCTCAAGGGGTCGCAGTTTGAGGCTTCTCTAAAGCTCGGCGCTTCAAATTTGCCGCGTCGGCGGCCGAAGTGAGACCCATGAGCGACACATCCGCGCTCGAAAAGGTGCTGCGGCACGACCGCCTGATCATGGCCGTCGGGCTTGCCGCAGCAATGGCGCTGGCCTGGGCTTACCTGGCCGCCGGCGCCGGGATCGACATGAGCATGGCCGGCATGGAGATGGAGCCGATGCCGTGGTCGGCTTTCGACGCTGCGCTCATGTTCACCATGTGGTGGGTCATGATGATCGCCATGATGGTGCCGAGTGCTACGCCCACGGTCCTGCTGTTCACGGCAATCAAGCGCAAGCAGCAGGCGCCGGCCAGTCCAGCGGCGGAAGCCTGGGTTTTTGTCAGCGGCTATCTCCTGATATGGGCAGGTTTCAGCGCGGCCGCGACCTTGGCACAGTGGGGGCTCGAACGCGCCGGGCTGCTATCGATGGGGGCAGCGAGCACCAACACCAGGTTTGGCGGGGCCATCCTGCTTGCAGCAGGGCTCTACCAGTTCACGCCTATTAAGAGCGCCTGTCTTCGTTACTGCCAGAGCCCGGTGCTGTTCCTGAGCCGGCACTGGCAACCGGGCGCCGTCGGAGCATTGCGGATGGGATTCCGCCACGGCGCCTACTGCCTCGGCTGTTGCTGGTTTCTCATGCTGCTGCTTTTCGTCGCCGGGGTCATGAACCTTGTTTGGGTTGCCGGCCTTGCCCTCTATGTCGCATGCGAGAAATTGCTGCCGCTCGATCAGCGTCTCAGCCGCGCCGCCGGCGTGGTGCTGATCGCAGCTGGCGCGATCGTTCTGGCGCGTGCGATTTGAGAACAAAATTCGATGAGCATGACAGAACAGATCCTGCGCGCGTTCGGCATGGCGTTCGCCATGGGATGGGAAATCCTGTGGCCGTTGATTCTTGGCTTCACATTGTCGGGGGTCGTGCAGGCGGTCGTCTCCCATCAGGAAATGGCCCGACTGCTTCCCGATGACCGGCCGGCCACCATCGCAAAGGCGCTGGCGCTCGGCGCCGCATCGTCATCGTGTTCTTATGCGGCGGTCGCCATCGCCCGCGCGCTGTTCCGCAAGGGCGCCGACTTCACCGCCGCGATGGCGTTCGAGATGGCTTCCACCAATCTCGTCGTCGAGCTTGCCATTATCATGCTGGTGTTTTTGGGCTGGCAGTTCACGCTGGCCGAGTTTGTCGGCGCGCCGATCATGGTCGCGCTGCTGGTCGTTTTGTTTCGATCATTTCTCAAACGGAGACCTCTCGACGAGGCGAGGGAGCAGGCCGACAGGGGCCTGACCGGCCGGATGGAAGGCCATGCCGAAATGGATATGTCGGTCAAGGGCGACGGCACGCTTTGGCAGCGGATCAGGTCCGAACAGGGTTTTACCGCGATCAGCCAGTATTTCGTCATGGACGTGGCTTCGGTCTGGATGGATATCGCCGGTGGCCTGCTGATCTCAGGCGCGCTCGCGGCCTGGGTACCGGCTCAATTCTGGCAATCGTTCTTCGGCGTCGACCACCCGTTGCTTGCCAAGCTATGGGGGCCCCTCATCGGGCCGCTGGTCGCGGTGATCTCGTTCGTATGCTCGGTCGGCAATATTCCGCTGGCGGCAGTGCTGTGGAACGGCGGCATCAGTTTCGGCGGCGCCATCGCCTTCATCTTCGCCGATCTGATCATCCTGCCGATCCTGAACATCTATCGCAAATACTACGGATGGAAGATGGCCGCGTTTCTGTTCGCGACGTTCTACGCCGCCATGGCCGGTGCCGCATTGATCGTCGAACTGATCTTTGATGCCCTCGGTCTCGTCCCCGCAGCGCGCAACGCGCGCGTGGTTGATGCCTCCATCAGTTGGAATTACACGACCTGGCTCAACATCGCCTTTCTCGTTCTCGCGGGCTTGCTGGTCTGGCGCTTCTTCACAACCGGCGGCCTCGCAATGCTGCGCATGATGAACAAGCCGGCCGCAACGGGGCATTCGCATTAGCGCTTTCGGTGGCAGCGCATCGCCGTTCTCCTGACTGGAGGTACGATCTGCCACGCGAGGCTTCGGGTGCGAACTGCGCAAAACGCTTTGCGCGGCCCCGTTGGCCCGCGATGGGGTCCCATGAGTAACCGGTACCTCGGAATCATGAGCCCCATTAACCCTTTCCTAACCATACACCGGGCAAAAATTGCCGAGTGAAGTCGAGTGTCGTCGATCGCGTAAAACGGGAGAACCCCCGTGGACGCCAGTGCGGTGCCTCACTTTCGAAACGGTGGTCCTTCGGCCGCCGCGCAGACGTTTGGCGCCCGCGACCGGCATACGCGGGGGGAAGCGGCAACGATGGTCGACGTGACGGCAGGTCTGGGCGCGGGAACGCCGGGGACCGGATTTCCGAAACTCAGCGAAATCGGCGCCATGCTCAAGCGTGGCGATATCGCGCTGGCGCTCGGCATCCTCACCATCCTGGTGGTCTTGATCCTGCCGCTGCCCTCGATCGTGCTCGACCTTTTCCTGGCGATCTCGATCACGCTGTCGATCCTGATCCTGATGACGGCGTTGTTCATCCAGACGCCGCTGGAATTCTCCTCGTTCCCGACCATCCTCTTGATCTCGACGATGCTCCGCCTGTCGCTCAACCTCGCCTCGACGCGGTTGATTCTGTCGCGCGGGCACGAGGGCACGGATGCGGCCGGCCACGTCATCGAGGCCTTCGGCAATTTCGTGATGGGCGGCAATTTCGTGATCGGGATCATCGTGTTTGCGATCCTGGTGACGGTGAACTTCGTCGTTATCACCAAGGGTTCGGGGCGCATCGCGGAAGTCGCGGCCCGCTTCCATCTCGACGCCATGCCGGGCAAGCAGATGGCGATCGACGCAGATCTTTCGGCTGGGCTTATCGACGAGAAAACTGCAAAAGAGCGCCGCAAGATGCTGGAAGACGAAAGCGGCTTCTTCGGCGCCATGGACGGTGCCTCGAAATTCGTCCGGGGCGATGCGGTTGCGGGGCTCATGGTCGTCTTCATCAACATCATCGGCGTCGCCCAGCAGGGCCTATCGTTCGGCGAGGCGGCGCGCACCTATACGCTTCTGACCGTCGGCGACGGGTTGGTGACGCAGGTGCCGGCGCTGATCGTGTCCACCGCGGCCGGCCTTCTGGTCTCCAAGGCCGGCGTCTCCGGCGCCGCCGACAAGGCGCTGATCAAGCAATTTTCCGGCTATCCGCAGGCGCTGGGCATGTCGGCCGGCGTCATGCTGGTGCTGGCGATGCTGCCGGGCATTCCGATGCTGCCGTTCCTCGCGCTCGGCGGCGGCGCCGCGGCGCTGGCATGGTCGGCGCGCAAGCACAAGCGCGCCGTCAAGGCTGCCGAGGCGACCGCTGCTGCGGCTCCCGCGGCGGCAGCGGCGGCTGCGGAAGAGCCGATCGCCACCGCGCTCAAGATCGACGACCTGAAGATCGAACTCGGCTACGCGCTGCTGCCGCTCGTCAACGGCCCCGACGGCACCGACCGCCTCACCGAACAGATCAAGGCGCTGCGCCGCTCGCTCGCGATCGAGATGGGTTTTGTGATGCCGGCGGTGCGCATCCTCGACAATGTGCAACTCGAAGCCAACACTTACATCATCAAGATCAAGGAAGTCGACGCCGGCACCGGCAAGATCTGGCCGAGCCAGTTCATGGTCATGGACCCCGCCGGCGGCCAGGTCGGCGTGCCCGGCATCCACACCACCGAACCGACCTTCGGCCTGCCGGCGACCTGGGTCGACGCCGGCTTGAAGGAGGAAGCCTCACTCAAGGGCTACACGGTGGTGGACGCCGCGACCGTGCTGTCGACCCACCTCACCGAACTGTTGAAGAACAACATGTCGGACTTGCTGTCCTATGGCGAGGTGCAGAAGCTCTTGAAAGAGCTGCCGAAGGAGCAGAGCGAGCTCGTCAAAGACATCGTGCCGAGCCAGGTCACGATATCGGGCATCCAGCGCGTGCTGCAATTGCTCTTGGCCGAGCGCATCTCGATCCGGGATCTTTCGACCATCCTGGAAGGCATCGCTGACGCACTGGCCTTCTCGCGCAATCCGGCGACCATGGTGGAGCACGTCCGCGCCCGGCTGGCGCGGCAAATTTGCGCGCAAAACACCTCGCACAACGGCTACCTGCCGCTGATTGCGCTGTCGGCGAAGTGGGAGCAGGCCTTTGCCGAGTCGCTGGTCGGCCAGGGCGAGGAACGCAGCCTCGCCATGCAGCCTTCCAAGCTTTCAGAGTTCATGACCGCAGTGCGCGACGCCTTTGAGCGCGCCGCGCGCGACGGCGAAGCGCCGGTGCTGGTCACCTCGGCTTCGATCCGCCCATTCGTGCGCTCGCTGGTCGAACGTTTCCGCTCGCAAACGACCGTGCTGTCGCAGGCCGAAATCCATCCCAGGGCGCGGCTGAAAACCGTTGGAAGCGTCTAGCGAAGCACCTGCTTCGCCTGTGCTTTTTCGTCACAGGCAAACGAAATCTCGGCTCAAGCCCGCGGACGGTTATTTTCCGTCACAGAACGTGATCTGCGACTAATATATTGAAATAATAAGACTATTTATGATTACCGCGGCTTTCTGATCGCGCCGGATCAAGTCTTTTCACCGCCTTGTGATCGCCTCTTCGGAACTAGATGGTGAATCCCTAGGTTAGGTCGTGCGAGACGTTGAACCTGCCTGCGGACGATGGCGACCAATCCAGACAGACGCAGGAAGGTTGGCAGGAGGCTTGCGTGAACCATTCGATCTACAGCGCGGATCGCTCGACCCATCTCAAGATCGTGGTCGTGGCACTGGTCGCTGGCATCGGGGTGGCGGGCCTCGGCATCGCGGCTCGCTCGAATTCGGACGACGGCTACGCCCAGACCGCGCACGTCATCAAGGCTGGGAAGCCGATCGTGATCACCAACTCCAACGCCTCAATGGTGCGCTAACGATTTTTACGGAATTCACGCGGCTCTTTATCAGCCCCCCAAAGTCGCCACGTGGATATATAGAAGACCCCCAACTACCCCCAAGTTGACTATTGAAAACGCCCGCTCCCCACGGGCGTTTTCTTTTTTTGGCGAACGACGCCTTCCAAGGTTTAGCGCGGCGGCTGCGAGGCGGACGGAACGGTCTCGATCAGCTTGCCGGCATAGACCGGCGCCGAATGCGGGTTGCCGTCAGGCGATCCGCCCGGCTGCTCGATCGTCACCGCATAGGTCGCACCGTTGACCACGTCGCTATCGTAGGACGCCAGCAACGGACGCGTGGTGAAGTCGCCGCCGCCGATTACGCCGAGCGAGCGAGGCCGCGGCAGCTTGTCCGAGATCAGCCAAAGTTCGTAGGTTTTACCAGGCTCGGCGGCGGCGGCGCCGACTCTGCGGACCGTAAAATTCCTGGTCGCGCCATCGACCGTGAGGATGAAGGCGGGCGAACCGCCCTGAGCCTGCAGCACGGCGACATACTGCGCCGACGGCGCGGCGGCGGACGGGGTCTTCACCTCGACCACCTGCGTGCGCGGTTTCGGGCGAATGCGCTCGGGCAAGAGATCCGGCTGATAGACCTCGATCGCGAGCATCGCGACCAGCGCCGCCGCGATCGCGCTTGCCGTCATCGCAATGCTGCGCCAGCGCCGGAACCGATTCGAAAGCTGGATCACACTCGAGTTGTCCACGACCGGGGCTTGCTCGACGGCCACGGAAGCGACCGGCGGCGCTTCCGGCTGCACCAGCGGCGCCTGCGGTTCGGAATGCTCGATCGCGGTCTTGATGTTCTCCCAGACGATCGGCCGCGGTTCGACCGAACCCACCATCTGGTTCAGCACGCCAAGCCTGAATTCCCAGGCCTGCACGATCGCCGTGAAATCCCTGTCGATGGCCATCATGGTCTCGACCTGCGCCCGCTCGTCGGCATCGAGGGTGCCGAGAGCATATTCCGCGGCGAGCGCGATATGGTCTTCGCCGTAAGCCATCATCTAAAATCCAGATGCTTCACAGTCCAAGGCATTCCCGGATATCCAACATGCTGCGTCGCAGCCAGGTCTTCACCGTGTTCACCGGCGCCTCAAACTTTTGCGCCAGCTGCTCGCGGCTCCAGCCGTTGTAATACGCCAGGAGCACGAGCTTCTGACGATCGGGCTCGAGGCGGCCGACGCATTCCAGCAGCCGCTTCAGCTCTTCCGTCATTTCGCGGCGCGCCAGCGGATCCGGACTGTCGGCCGCGACCTCCATCGCCGCCGGTTCATCCTCCAGCGAAACCTCGCTGCGCTTGCGCACGACATCGATCGCGCGGTTGCGGGCAATGGACGCCATCCACGTGATCGGCGAGGCAAGCGCCGGATTGAACTGCCCTGCACTGCTCCAGACCTTGACGTAAGCTTCCTGAATGACCTCCTCTGCAAGATCCTGTCGGCGCAAGATACGGAGCACGACGCCATAGAGTTTCGCCCGCGTTGCGGCATAGAGGCGCTCGAAAGAGGCCTCATCCCCCTTCGCAACAGCGGCGATCAGCCAGACCAGCTCAGCCGGCGTCAGCATTCAGCGTCCCCCAAGATCGCGGATCCCCCTATCGCCGTTGAACACACGGGAGTGGCAGTTCGGAACCCCTCGTATCATACCTTGCGCCAAACATGCGACCCTGCGGCTAGCCCGTGGAAATTAAATAAGAAACCCCGGACCTTGCGGCCCGGGGTTTCGAACGGTGCTGAGAAACTAGATGAGAAACTTAAAGGGACACGTTAGGCGATCGCGCCAAGCCGCGCGCGCATCAAGCCGATGCTGTCGAGATCGGCCTGTTCACGGGCGCTTTCCTCGGCGCGCTCACGCGCCTGGTCGCGTTCATCCAGGAGTTCGACTTTCTTGAGCTCTTCGAAGGCTTCGGAGAGCAGGCTCTTGGCGTCTTCGAGTTGAACACGCAGTTCGTCGGCGGACCGGGTCAGGTTCTCCCGGCGCTGGATCGCAGCTTTTGCATAGGTCGGATAGGCGAAGTGCGCGGGATCATTGATCCCGGCGCGTTCCTGCTCGCTCTGGATTTCGCGCTCGAGGTCGACCGACATGCGCTGGAAGTCGGCGATCATGCCTTCGATCTGGGCGACCCTTCGGCGCTTCTCGTCGACCTGAAATTTCTTCAGGCGGATCAGCGTTTCACGTGACTTCATCGACTCATACTCCCCAGAAGTCCCGATTTGACGCGGGACAGAGCCGGCTCCCCTCCAGGGGCCCCGCCGGCATCGTTATTAGCGTGCCGCGGATGATGGCCTGACAAAGTTAGCGTTCCGTTTCCAAATTCCCGAGGATTTGCTCAAGCTGCCGGTAACCCTCGCCCAAGCCGGTCACTTCGTCCTTGGCCTGGCGCAGGAAGGCCTCGAGCGGTTCGTGCAGCCGGATTGCCTCATCGACTTCGGCACTCGACCCCGCCCGATAGGCCCCAAGGCGGATCAATTCCTCCATGTCGGCATAGGTCGCCATCACCTGCCGGCCGCGCGTGATGATCGGCAAATAGGCGGGATCGGCCGATTTCGGCATAGTGCGGGAGACCGATTTGAGGATGTTGATGGCGGGATAGCGTCCGCGCTCCGCGATCGACCGCTCCATCACCACATGGCCGTCCAGGATGCCGCGCACCGCGTCCGCGATCGGCTCATTATGGTCATCGCCGTCGACCAGCACCGTGAAAATGCCGGTGATGGTCCCTGCGCCGACCCCGGGGCCGGCACGCTCCAACAGCTTCGGCAATTCGGTGAAGACGGTCGGCGTGTAGCCCTTGGCGGTCGGCGGCTCGCCGGCGGACAGGCCGATCTCGCGTTGCGACATCGCAAAGCGGGTGACCGAGTCCATCAGGCACAGTACGTCCTTGTCTTCGTCGCGGAAATATTCCGCTATCGCGAGCGTCAAATAGGCCGCCTGCCGGCGCATCAAGGCCGGTTCGTCGGAGGTCGCCACCACCACCACCGACCGTGCGAGGCCGTCCTCGCCGAGGTCGTCCTGCAGAAATTCCTGCACCTCCCGGCCGCGCTCGCCGACAAGGCCGATCACGCTGATGTCGGCATCGACATTGCGCGCCAGCATCGACAGCAAGACCGACTTGCCGACGCCGGAACCGGCGAAGATGCCGAGCCGCTGGCCGCGGCAGCAGGTCAGGAAGGTATTGAGCGCGCGGACGCCGAGATCAAGCGGGAGACCGACGCGCTTGCGCGAATGCGCCGGCGGCGGCGTGTTGCGGAACGGCATCGGCGAGCCGCCTTGCGGCAGCGGCCCCTTGCCGTCGATCGGCTCGCCCATCGCGTTGAGGACCCGGCCGAGCCAGGCTGGCGAAGGCCGCACCTGGCTCGCGGCGTTGGCAATGACAGCACGACAGCCGCGCCTCACTCCTTCGAGGCCTGCGAACGGCATCACTACCGCATTATTCCCGGAGAAGCCGATCACCTCGGAAGGAATCGGACGGCTGCCGCCGGTCTCGATCATGATGCGGGCGCCGACCGACATCGCATGGATAGGTCCTGCGATCTCCACCATCAGGCCGCGCACGCCGACCACCCGGCCATACATATTGACGCCGTCGATATCGCTGATCTGCTCGGCAAGCGCCTTCATTGCGAAAACCTTAAGTTTCGGCGCATTTCGCGGCCGCGCTTAACTTGGTGTTTACCCGCATCGTTAATCATTGCGTCACTGTCTTTGGTGACTGAGATCGCGCTCGACTGTTCGGAACGAACACCGAATCGCGGGAGTCGGTTAGGCCCGCCTCTTAATGTGGAGCTTGAATCGGTACGGATAAGAAAAGCTGCTTTGACGCAATATCTTAGGGCGATTCGATAAAAATTGCACTGATAGAGCTTGCGAACTCGAAACAGATTTTGTTAACCATAAGCCGTCAGGATCCGAATCAGTTGTTCAAAGGCGTTTTGAGTGCCGCAAGTGCGGCCGACCTGACGCCCGGAGCGGCGACTATGGGGAACTGGCATGCGCGTTTTGCTGATTGAAGATGACAGCGCCGTCGCGCAGTCGATCGAATTGATGCTCAAATCCGAGAGTTTCAACGTTTATACGACCGATCTCGGGGAAGAAGGCGTCGATCTCGGAAAACTTTACGATTACGACATTATCCTTCTCGACCTCAACCTGCCGGACATGTCGGGCTACGACGTGCTCAAGCAGCTCCGGGTCTCCAAGATCAAGACCCCTATTCTGATCCTCTCCGGCCTTGCCGGCATCGAGGACAAGGTCAAAGGTCTCGGCGTCGGCGCCGACGACTACATGACCAAACCCTTCCACAAGGACGAGCTGGTCGCCCGCATCCATGCGATCGTCCGCCGCTCCAAGGGTCACGCCCAGTCGGTGATCCAGACCGGCGATCTCGTGGTCAATCTCGACACCAAGACGGTCGAGGTCGGCGGCCAGCGCGTGCATCTGACCGGCAAGGAATACCAGATGCTGGAGCTGCTCTCCTTGCGCAAGGGCACCACGCTGACCAAGGAAATGTTCTTAAATCATCTCTATGGCGGCATGGACGAGCCGGAATTGAAGATCATCGACGTCTTCATCTGCAAGCTGCGCAAGAAGCTCGCCAACGCCTCCGAGGGGCGCAACTTCATCGAGACGGTGTGGGGCCGCGGCTATGTGCTGCGCGAGCCGCACGAGCATGAAGAGCGCATTCCCGCCTGATCAGGGTTTAGTAGCGAGCCCGTATGGCTCTCTCCTCCCGACTGGACCCCGCCGCGAATGGCGGGGTTTTTGTTTGGGGATTGAACTCGCCGTTGGCGTGCTTCGACGGACGGATCGTGCCAACCTGCTGTTGCACGTTTCGGGGACCTCGACATGATCCTTCAATCGCTCGCCGGGCTGCCGGCCTTCCTGGTCTACTTCTGCACCGGGGTCCTCGCCGTCGTGGCCTATCTGTTTGTTTACACGCGCGTCACCCCGCACAACGAATTCCAGTTGATCCGCGACAACGATCCGGCGGCCGCGATCGCGCTCGGCTTGAGCCTGCTCGGTTTTGTGCTGCCGGTGGTCAGTGCCATTGCGCATTCCGCCAACGTCGTGGATTGCCTGATCTGGAGCATGATCGCGCTCATCGTGCAAATCGTGGTGTTTTTCATCGTCAAGGTGCCCGTGCCGAACCTCTCGGCGCGGATCGCGTCGGGCGAGCTCGCGCCTGCGATCTGGCTCGGCTTGTCATCGCTTGCCGCCGGCGCACTCAACGCCGCCTCGATGATCTACTGACCATGGTCGAGCCGCGGCCAAACAAGGAGTTTGGGAAGCGCAAGCCGGTCGCCACGCCGAGCGCTGCGCCCGTGAAGCGGTCCGGCCATGTCGGATTGCTCTTGATGGGGACGCTCGCGGTCGGCGGCGGCGCCTATGCGCTGATGCCACGGGAGAATTGCCAAGCTGCCCCACCGAGAATGGCGGCGCCGGCGACGCCGCAGGCGAATCCCGGATGTGTGTCACGCGGCGCGTCCGGCGGCAGTGGCGGCTATAGCCGATCGTCTCACCTCAGTTTCTACGGCGGCGACAATTCATCGAGCCGCGCCTTCGCGAGCTCGGATTCCAGCTCCGGCAGCGTGACGCGCGGCGGCTTCGGCTCCTTTGCGCACGCGTTCGGCTTTTCCGGCCGCGGCTAACGAAAGTTGCGCTTGCTGATTGCAAAGCCTGCACGATGCCGTGAAATCACCTCGTTTCGCTTGCCTCATTGGCCTGTGGTCGGCGAGGATCGATTGCTCAGCAACGAGCGCAATAGCCGGGGGTCACAATATGAAACGCTCGCGTCGTGTCGTGCTGACATTGATGGGTACCGCCGCTGTCAGCGCCGTATCGATGGGCTTTGTGCGGCGACGTAGCTGTGGCCCTGGGCTGGAGGCCGTGCCTGGCCCGGACGGCAGGCCCTATTGCCGCGCGATCTATGGCGGGTTTGGCGGCGCGCCGCGTCGCTTCCATGGCCACGGTCACGGCCACGCGCATGGCGGCGGCTGACGTCCGCCGATGCGACGCATCGCCTGCCCCGAACGCGACGACTGGCGTGCCACCGCTGAAGCATGCGGGTTCGATTTCCATACGATCGACGGCGAACGCTACTGGGATGAACGCGCCTATTACGCCTTCTCGCTGGATGAAATCGAACGCCAGATCGAGACGCCGACCGGTGAAATCGATGCCATGTGCCTCGAACTGGTTGCCCGCGCGATCGATGACGAAAAATATTTGCGCCGCTTGAAGATCCCGGACGCGTTCTGGCCACTGCTCTCGGAGAGCTGGCACCGCGACGAACGCAGCCTCTACGGCAGATTTGACCTTAGTTTCGATGGGCGCGGCCCGGCCAAGCTTCTGGAATATAACGCCGATACCCCAACTTCGATCTTCGAGGCCGCGGTGTTTCAATGGACGTGGCTCGAGCAGGCGATCGAGCGGCGGATCACCCCCGTTCGCGCCGACCAGTTCAATTCGATCCATGAACGGCTGATCGATGCGTGGAAGAAACTTCGGCTCGGCCGTCACCTGCATCTGACCGGAACGACGGAAAATAGCGAGGATGCCGGCACGCTGGCTTATCTGGAGGACACCGCGACGCAGGCCGGGCTGGACACCACGATGATCGACATCGAGGACATCGGCTGGCGCGACGACGGCGGCTTTGTCGATCTCGATGACCGCGAAATCGAACTCGCCTTCAAGCTCTATCCCTGGGAGTGGATGTTCCACGACGAGTTTGGCGGAAGGCTGCTCGAAGCGCCGACGCGCTGGATCGAACCGCCATGGAAGGCCGTCCTATCCAATAAGGGGATTCTGCCGCTGCTATGGGAGATGTTTCCAGGCCACCCCAATCTGTTGCCGGCCTTCTTCGAGGATGACCCGAATGCGGCGCAGCTTGGCGCCTCCTATGTGCGCAAGCCGCTCTATTCGCGCGAAGGCGCCAACGTCACCATGGTCATGTCAGGCACAACGCTCATGCAGCAGGAGGGGCCATACGGCGCGGAGGGATTCGTTCGCCAGGCCTTCGCGCCGCTGCCGAATTTCTCGCACCAATATCCGGTGGTAGGAAGCTGGCTGGTCGATCACACGCCGTGCGGGCTATCGATCCGCGAGGATACCAACCCGATCACCGGCAATACGTCCCGCTTCCTGCCGCACGCGATCGTGTGAGCCTTTTGGGACGCTAGATAGAGCGTGATGACGTTTCTTCGAATCGTCTTCCCGCTCTATCATTTTGTCTGAGCATGATCTTTTTCGGAAAACCGGTACCCACTTTTCCGGATCATGCTCTAATACCGCGCCGACGCAACCACCTGCAATGCTTGCGGCATCGGCGGCGGAACGCCGATCGGGCGTCCGGTCCGCGTCAGGTTTGGCCGATACAGGCCGCGCTTCTCCGGATACGGCTTGAACGCGTCGGTGATCCCGACCACCGATTCAGCGGCGCCCAGCATCAGCATGCCATCGGGTTCGAGCGGCTTGACTAGCCGCTCGAAGATCGCCGCCTTCGTATCCTGATCGAAATAGATCAGGACGTTGCGGCAGAAGATGACGTCAAACATCCCGAGATGGGAAAAGTCCTGCAACAGGTTCAATTGGCGATGCTGGACCATGCTGCGGATATCGGCGTTGAGCTGCCAAAGCTCTCCGACTTGCGTGAAATGCTTGACCAGCAACTGGATTGGCAGCCCGCGTTGCACTTCGAACTGGCTGAACAGGCCGGCCTTGGATTTTTCGAGCACGCCCTGCGACAGGTCGGTCGCCACAATCTCGATTCGCCAGCCGGCCAGCGCCTGGCCGGCTTCCTTCAGAAGCATTGCGATCGAGTAGGGTTCCTGGCCGGTCGAGGAGGCCGCCGACCAGATGCGTAAGGAGCGGCGGTTGGCGCGCGCCTGCATCAGTGCCGGCAGAATCTCGCGCAGATAATCAAACGGGATCTTGTCGCGGAAAAAGAAGGTCTCATTGGTGGTCATGGCCTCGACCACCTCGGTGGTGAGCACGTCGGCTCCGCCGCTTTTGATTTTTTGAACCAGTTCAGGAATTCCGGTCACACCGACCCTTCGTGCGAGCGGCACCAGCCGGCTTTCGACCAGATATTGCTTGTCGGCTGAGAGGTCGAGGCCGGAGCGCTCCTTCAGGAGCTTACGCAGATATTCATAATCCAACGGCGTCACGAACGATCTCCCGAAAACAGTCGAAGCAATTTCGGCGCGATTTGATTAAGCGGCAGGACGGCGGCGCAAATGCCCGCGTGTGCTGCCGCCCCCGGCATCCCCCACACCACGCTGGTGGCTTCATCCTGGGCGATCACGCTTCCGCCGGCCGCAACGATGTCCTTGCCGCCTCGCGTTCCGTCCGAGCCCATGCCGGTCAGGATCACCGACATGATGCTGCCCTGCCAGACCTCGGTCGCCGAAGTGAACAACGGATCGACGGCAGGCTTGCAGAAATTGACCGCCGGTCCGTCATCGAGTGCGATCATCACTTCAGCGCCGTGACGGACAACGCGCATATGGCGTCCGCCCGGCGCGAGGTAGATCTGGCCGGCCTTGACGATCTCGCCGTCGACCGCCTCATGCGCCGCCCGGTGGCTCGAGCGCGCCAGATGTTCGGCCAGGATCGTCGTGAAGGTAGGCGGCATGTGCTGCGTGATCAGTACGGGAAACCGGTCGATCAGAGGACCAATGCCGGCGGCCAGCGCCATCAGCGCCTGCGGACCACCGGTCGATGAGCCGATCAGGAGCACGCGCGGCATCTGGGCACCGAACGCGCGGCGCACCAACTGGGGCTGCGCGATCGCCGTCGTCTCTACCGATGTCCCCCGCTCCCGAGCCAGCGACGGGGCCGGCGAAGCCGGCACGGCGCGGCGGAGCTTGGCGCCCAAATGACGGATCTTCTGGATCAGGTCGTGGCGGAAGGTCTCCGCAGCCGTGAGCTCGCGCGTACTTTCCGGCTTCGGGATGTAGTCCGAGGCGCCGAGCGACAGTGCCTTGAAGCTGATCTCGGCGTTACGGCGGGTCAGCGTCGACGCCATGATGATGATGAGGTCGCGTTTCTTCGCCAGCAACTGCGGCAGTGCCGAGATGCCGTCGAGATCCGGCATTTCGATGTCGAGCACGGCGACGTCGGGATTGATACGCTCGAGCTGATTGACCGCGTCGCGGCCGGTGCGCAGGGATCCCGCGACGATCATGTCCGGCTCGGAGCCGACCCAACGGGAGATCAATCCCCGGATGACCACGGAATCATCCACCACCATGACCCGCAGCGGCTCTTGCAGCGTCGACTTCGGGGCCAAGGGGTTTACCAACGCAACACTCATTACTCACCAGACACGGCTGAAGCGGCACGACAAACAAACGCCGATGGCCGCAGCCGCCGGATCGATGGGCGTAGATCAGATAAGGCCGACTTCCTGGAACTTCGCGGTAACGATGTCCTTGTCGAACGGCTTCATGATGTATTCGTTGGCCCCGGCATGAAGCGCGCGCGCGATGTGGGCGACATCGTTTTCGGTGGTACAGAACACCACCTTGGGCGCATCGCCACCAGGCATGCGGCGGAGATTGCCCAGGAATTCGTATCCGTCCATGATCGGCATGTTCCAATCGAGCAGGATGGCGTCCGGCAAGCCGCGCTTACAGACTTCCAGGGCCTTCTCGCCGTCCTCGGCTTCGACGATCTGGAAATCAAGGCCCTCCAGGATTCGCCGCGCCACTTTCCGTATGACACTCGAGTCATCGACAACCAGACATGTTCTCATTTGAGCCTCTGCTTCTTCCTGTCCCGTGAGGGACACTTCCATTGCACCGCGGTTCGCCTCGCTTGCTGCCTCAGGCCGCCATCATGTCCGGAACGATTTCGAGGACGCGATCGACGTCGAGAACGACCATGAGCTGGCCGTCGAGGCGATGGACACCGCCGGCAAGCTTGGCCATGCGAGGATCGAGATTGACCGGATTTTCCTCGCGGCTGTCCTCCGCCAGGCGCAGCACTTCCCCGATCTGATCGATCAGGAGCCCATAGGATTCACCGCGCAGGTCGACGCCAACCGCCATCGGCGGCTGGCCGTCATCGGCCTTGGGCAGCCCCAAGCGGGCACGCATGTTGACCACCGTGACGATGCGGCCACGCAAATTGAGCACGCCCGCGATCTCGCTGGAAGCCAGCGGCACCCGCGTCAGCCGCTCCGGCATGAATACGTCCTGCACCCGGGAGATGGGCAGGCCGAACAATTGCCCGCCGATCACGGCTGTGACGTATTCGGCGACCGTGCCTTCGCTTGTCTGGTCCTTGCTGGTCATGTCAAACTTTCCTTATGCCGCGGCTGAACTTCGTTCATGCTGCCCGGCTGGTCTCGGCAGTCTGTTCTTTTAGTGCTGCGATCAGGCCCGGACGGTCGAACTTGGCGACATAGTCATGGAAACCGGCGAGCCGTCCGCGCTCGATCGCGGCCGGCGAGACCAGCGAGGACAGCGCGATAATCGGCATTGCGCTCAGATGCTGGTCGGCGCGGATGGTCTCGGCGAATTCGAACCCATTCATGTCGGGCATCTCGATATCGGTCAGCACCACATCGAAGGTTTGCCCCGAGCGCAGCGCAGTGAGGCCTTCCTGCGCGTTGGGGACCACCCGCACCCGGTAACCGGCCGCCTTGATCACAGGCGCCAGCATATTGCGGAAGAAGGCTGAATCGTCGACCAGGAGCACCGATTGGGCGCCTGCCGAGGGCCGCATCTCCTTGCGGGTGAACCAGTCGGAGAACGCCATCGGCAGGAAATGACCGACGTCGATTACTTCCGTCGCCTGGCCCTTGATCACGGCGGAGCCCAGAATACCCTGCCCGGCTCCCGCGACCTCGATGTGCAGCCGTTCCTCGACGATGTCGATGATTTCGTCGACCACGAGCCCCATCGCGCGGCCGTCGTCAGCGAACACCAGGATCGGCTGGGCGCCGGAAGTGCCGACATTGACGCCCTCCATCTGCACCAGCGGCATCAACTGCTCGCGGTACTGCACCATGTAGCGGCCGTTGGAGAGTTCGATCTTGTCGGCTGCGATCTCCTCCAGCCGGGTGACGAGACCGAGCGGCACCGCCTTGGGCTGGGTCGAGCCGGCGCGAAACACCAGCAGCGAGGTGAGCTGCTCGCCCGAGCCTGAATGCAGGCTGGCGTTCTCGTCGGTGATCTCGTGGGACGCGGCGCTGGAGGCGCCAAGCGCTTTCGCGATCCCATTGGGATCGATGATCATGATCACGGCGCCGTCGCCCAAGATGGTATTGCCGGAGAACATGTCGATGTGGCGCAGCTTGGTCGACATCGGCTTGACTACGATTTCTTCCGTATGAAACACGCCGTCGACCACGATGCCGAAGGTTTGGCTGCCGACTTGCGTCACCACGATGAAGCCGTTCTCGGGATCGGAAGAGGAGCCATCATCGATCCGGAGCAGCTTCTTGAGATGCATCAGCGGCAACAGCTTGTTGCGCAATCGAAGCACCGCCGTATCCTTGATCCGCTCGATGCGGTGCTCGGAATTGGCGCGCGCCCGCACCAGTTCCACGACCGACAATTGGGGTATGGCAAAGCGGTCGCCGGCGGCTTCCACGATCAGGGCGGAGACGATGGCAAGTGTCAGCGGGATTTTGATGGTGACGGAAGAACCTTCGCCGGCTACGGACTTGACGTCGATGGTGCCGCCGATCTGGTCGATGTTGGTGCGCACCACGTCCATGCCGACGCCGCGGCCGGAGACCGAGGTGACGGCGGCGGCGGTCGAGAAGCCCGGGGCAAAGATGAACTTGTGGATCTGGGCTTCGGTCATCTTCTCGAGCTCGGCCTCGCTGACGAGCCCGTTGGCGACAGCTTTGGCCTTGATCTTCTCGGTGTTGAGCCCGCGACCGTTGTCGGCGATGCAAATGATGATGTGGCCGCCTTCATGATAGGCGGAAAGACGGATGGTGCCTTGCTCCGGCTTGCCGGCCGCGGCCCGCTCCGCCGGGGTCTCCAGCCCATGATCGGCGGAGTTACGCACCATGTGGGTGAGCGGATCCTTGATCAAGTCGAGCACCTGCCGGTCGAGCTCGGTATCGGCGCCGTGCATCTCCAGCTCGATCTGCTTGCCGAGTTCGCCGGAAAGGTCGCGCACGATGCGGGGCAACTTCTGCCAGGCGTTGCCGATCGGC
>VAZG01000106.1 GCA_005885285.1 Alphaproteobacteria bacterium
AGCGGGCGCAGGCCTGGGCGTTCGAGCGGATGATCGAGCATCACGTTTATTGGGCGCTGGTTGGAGCGCGCTGGGTCGATCCCGTCAACTTTGCCAAGGGGCCGACGCATTTCTTCGACGGAGCACCCGCGCATTTGCGCGAAAAACTCCGCGAAGACGCGCAATTCCGCGTGGCCGAGAACTATTTGTTGAGCGGTCTCGGCCGCCACGCCCCGGACGGCGACCTCGAGCTCGCGGCGCGCTCGCTGTTTGCGTTGTCGGTGCAACTCGCCGGCCGCCCCTATTTGTTCGGCGACAAGCCGTGCGGCGCCGACGCCACCGCCTTCGGCGCGCTCGCCGGCATCCTGACGCCGTTCTTCGCGTCCAGTTTGCGCGAGCGGACCGAACAGTTTCAGAATCTGACGGAATATGTCGACCGGATGATGCTGCAATATTATCCGGATTTTGCGTGGACCCCGCTGCGCGAGGCGGTTGCGGCTTAGGGCTTAATGGGCCGGCGCGGGCTGGCCCTTTAACGCGGCCAGCTCAGCCTCGAGTTCCGCGATGCGCGCATCGCGCAGCGCCAGCGCAGCCGCCACGTCGGCGGCATCGAATTTCTGCGGAATGTGCTGCGGGCAGTTGGTGTCCCAGGCCGCGATCTTGAACAGGATCGCCTGCTCGGGCCGCGCCTTGTAGCCATGCGGCATCAGCGAGGCCGTCAGCGCGGGATCGTCATCGACGACGCGCGCCTCGCCCCAGATCTTGACCCGGCGGCGATGGGCATAGTCCATCACGAAGATGTATGACTTTGGATTTTCCGAGAGGTTGCCTTGGGTGATGTACTGCCGGTTGCCGCTGAAGTCGGCGAACGCCAGCGTGGTCTTGTCCAGGAGCTTGATAAAACCCTTCGGTCCGCCGCGATGCTGGATATAGGGCTGGCCGTCGGCCGAGGCGGTCGCGAGATAGAAGCTGTTGGTCTGTCCGAGCAAGCCTGCAAGATTGTCGTCGATCTCGGTGCGCCAGCCGCCATGCTGCTCGACGTGGGCATAGGCCTCGCGCGATCCCTTGCGGGCCTGGATCGATTTCACCGCAGGCGTGAATGCGACGTCGCTGGAAGAGGTGACAGTGTCTGGCATTGGGGTGTCTCCGGGGGTATCTCCGATCCCTCGCCGCTTAAAATGCGCTTTTCCGAAATTTAAGCAATCGGCCGGATTGACACTTCATCATTGCAGGATATGCAATGATGCTATGGACCGCATCGACGCCATGCAGGCCTTTGTCGCTGTCGCCGACCTCAAGGGTTTTGCGCCCGCGGCGCGCAAGCTCGGCCTGTCGCCCTCGGCGGTGACGCGGCTGATCGCGGCGCTGGAACAGCGTCTCGGCGCGCGGCTGCTGCAGCGGACGACGCGGTCCGTGACGCTGACCGATGTCGGGACCCGCTATCTCGAGCGCGCCAGGCGCATCCTCGCCGATATCGAGGAAGCCGAAGGCGCGGCCGAGGGAGAGCGGACGCGGCCGAGCGGCCGGCTGGTGGTTTCGGCGCCGGTGGGGTTTGGACGCCGCCATGTCAGCCCGATCATGTCGGTCTATCTCAAGCGCTATGGCGAGGTGTCAGCCGAATTGCGGCTGTCGGATCGCATGGTCAACCTAGTCGAGGAGGGTGTCGATCTCGCGGTCCGGATCGGGCATCTGCCCGATTCCTCGCTGGTGGCGCGCCATGTCGGCGAGATGCCGAGGATCGTGGTCGCATCGCCCGGCTATCTCAAGGCGCGCGGTGAGCCAAAGACGCCGGAGGCGATCGCTTCGCACGACGCGATCTTGTTTGGCGGCACGCCGGAATGGCGCTTCATCAGGGGTGGCCGCGAGCTTCGCGTGACCTGCACACCGCGCTTCACCACCAACATCGCCGACGCCGCGATCCAGTACGCCGAACAGGATGGCGGCCTCACGGATGTGATGGCCTACCAGGCGGCCGATGCGATCAAGGCCGGCCGGCTCAAAGTTGTGCTGGCGAAATTCCAGCGGCCGCCGCTGCCGATCCACATCGTCTATCCGACGTCGCGGCTGTTGTCGGCCAAGGTGCGCGCCTTCGTCGATCTCGTGGTCGAGACCAGCGATTGGCATTTTGGCTAGGCCTGCTTAGGCACCACGCGAAACGTTGCATTGGCCCGCGCGATCACGGCGTCGTCGGCTTTGACGAGACTCTGCGCAAAGCAGATCGTAGAGCCGGTCTTGATGACGTCCGTTTCGACCGTGAGCCACTGCCCGATCTGGGCGCTGCTGATGAAATCGATGGACATGCTGACCGTCACCAGTGAATGAGTGCCGCGCATTTTGTACCCGCAGCTGTGCCCCATGGCTTTATCCGTCAACGCGGCAATCAATCCGCCATGGACAAATCCCCGCGCGTTCGTATGCGGCGCGGCCAGCCGCAGCCCCAGGACGATCGCATCGGGCGTTTGCTTCGAGTAGATCGGTTCCCAGGGATCGGTGAGGGGACTACGCCGCGACTGGCGCTCAAAGCCTGCGGGGATGTCGATATTGATAGCGGTCATGCGTAGCGCTCAAATTAGTGGCAATCGTTGCCGCCATTGGACGCGATTCCGTCGCGAAATGCACCGCATACAAAGTTTTAAACGTGGCATCACGTCGGCAATTCGTATCCGATCGCGGACTCGATCTCGATCGTCTTTTGCACCGCTGATCGAGCCATCATGCGCGCATAATGCGCATCGAGATTCGGAAGGGTGCCGGGTGCGAGTTTGAGCGAATTGAAAAGCCGCCAGTACAGCCGGAACAGATGGATGTCGGCGATGGAATAGCGCTCGCCGAGCGCCCAGCCCTTTCCCAATCGGCGATCCGCGACGCGATAGACCTCGATGGCGTAGTCCGGTCCGCGCGCCCGCGCCGGATGCAAGGTCGAGGCGATGAACGACATCCAGGACAGCGCCTGCTCGTCGGCCTCAAGATCGTCGCTCGGCAATAGCCCCGCTTCCGGAAAGCGCTTGGCGAGATAATAGAGAATGGCCGCGACCTCCGTAAGCCGGCGGCCGTCGATCAGCAGCGTCGGCACCTTGCCTTCCGGGTTGACGGCGAGAAAATCCGGCGAGCGCATGTCGTTGTTTTTGAACGACATCGGCTTGCCCTCGAAGGCTGCGCCGACCTCATGCAGCGCGATATGCACGGCAAACGAGCTTGCACCCGGTGCAAAATAAAGCGTGAGCATGGCGCATGCTTCTCCCTGTCATTCCGGGGCGATGCAAGGCATCGAACCCGGAATCTCGAGATTCCGGGTCTGGTGCTAACGCACCATCCCGGAATGACGAGGCCAGATTGCTTCGTCGCTTCGCTCCTCGCAATGACGGGCGTATGAATGCCTAAAACGGCAGCCCGACGTAATTCTCCGCCAGCGACGTCATTGCGGCCTTGGAGCTGACGACATAATCGAGTTCAGCCAATTGAATGCGCGCGCCAAAACCTTCGGTGTCCGGAAACTTGTGCAGCATCGAGGTCATCCACCAGGAGAAGCGCACCGCCTTCCAGACCCGCGCCAATGCCGTGGCGGAATAGGCATCGATGCCGGCGGAGGACTTCTCGTCGTAATATTCGCGCAAGGCGCCCGCCAGATAATGCGCGTCGCTGGCGGCGAGATTGAGGCCCTTGGCGCCGGTCGGCGGCACGATATGCGCGGCATCGCCGGCCAAAAACATCCGGCCGAATCGCATCGGCTCGGCGACGAAGCTGCGCAACGGCGCGATGCTCTTTTCGATCGAGGGTCCGGTGACGAGATGATCGACCGCCTTCTGGTCCAGCCGTCGCTTCAACTCATCCCAAAAACGCTCGTCCGGCCATTGGTCGACGTGATCGTCCAGCGAACATTGCACGTAATAGCGGCTGCGGTGCGTCGAGCGCATGGTGCACAGCGCAAATCCGCGCTCGTGGTTATTGTAAATCAGCTCGTGGCTGACTGGCGGCGTTTCGGAGAGGATGCCAAGCCAGCCGAACGGATAGATCCGCTCAAAGGTCTGGATTGCCTGAGGCGTGACGCTGGCTCGGCTGATACCGTGAAATCCGTCACAGCCGGCGATGAAATCGCAGGCAATCTCGTGCGCGGCTCCGTCCTTGACATAGCTGAGGCGCGGATGATCGGTGTCGAAATCGTGCGGCTGGACGTCACTCGCTTCGTAGATGGTGGTCAAGCCGGCCGCGTTGCGCGCATTCATCAGGTCGAGCGTCACTTCAGTTTGACCGTAGATCATCACCGTCTTGCCGGTCGCGGCTTTCATGTCGATGCGATGACGGCTGCCGCCAAACGCAAGCTCGATGCCGTCATGGACCAGCCCCTCGCGGTGCGCACGAGTGCCGGCGCCGACTTCGTCGAGCAGCGCCACGGTGCCTTCTTCGAGAAGGCCGGCGCGGATGCGGCCGAGCACATATTCCGGCGTTTGCCGTTCCAGGATGATGTTGTCGATGCCTGAGGCGTGAAGCAGTTGCCCCAGCAGCAATCCCGCCGGCCCCGCGCCAATGATTGCTACTTTCGTCCGCAAATACTTGCTCCCTCCGATGTTATAGGCTCAACCTTAAGCCCGCGGTCGTTGCCGCCGACTTGCCATGATAATTATATCATATAACAATACCTGCAAAGGGCCTCGTAAAGCCTGTGCCAGGAGGGAGACGATGTCGATGAGGAAGATGCTATTGGGGTTGCTGCTGGCTTTGGGCGTGACGCCCGCCTGCGCGCAGGACAAGACCTTCGACCTGAAAATCTCGCATTGGGTGCCGGCGTCGCATCCGCTGCAAAAGGCGCTGGAAGACTGGGGCGCCGCGGTCCAGAAGGCCTCTGGCGGCACCATCAAATCCACCGTCTTTCCCGCCCAGCAGCTCGGCAAGGCGTTCGACCATTACGACATGGCGCGCGACGGCATCGCCGACGTTACTTACGTCAATCCCGGCTATCAGCCCGGCCGCTTTCCGATCATCGGCGCGGGCGAGCTTCCGTTCCTGATGTCGGACGCCAAGGGCGGCTCGGAGGCGCTCGATGCCTGGTACCGGAAATACGTCGACAAGGAGATGAAGGACGTCAAATTCTGCCTCGCCTTCATTCACTCGCCGTCCTCGTTCCACTCGCGCACCAAGAAGATCGTGGTGCCCGACGATATCAAGGGCATGAAGGTCCGCCCGGCCGATGCAACGATCGCGAATTTCGTGACGCTGCTCGGCGGCACCAACGTGCAGTCGTCGGCGCCGGAAGTGCGCGACATCATCGAGCGCGGCGTCGCCGACGCCGTCACCTTCCCGTGGGGATCGCTGGTGCTGTTCGGCATCGACAAGGTGACGAAATATCACATGGAGGCGCCACTTTATGTCACGACCTTTGTGCTGGTCCTGAACAAGGACAAGTACAACCAGATGTCGGATATGTAGAAAAAGGCGATCGACGACAACTGCAACACCGAAGCCGCCGGCCGCGTCGGCGAACCCTGGGGCAAGTTCGAAGACGCCGGCGTCGACAAGGTGAGGGCCGAGCCCGGTCAGGAGCTCTACAAGCTGACGGCTGAACAGACCGCGCTTTGGAAGAAGGCGTCCGAACCGCTCGTCAAGTCCTGGGCTGACAACGTCAGGAAGACTGGCGTCGACCCCGACGCGGCGATGGCGGATCTGAAGGCGTCACTAGCCAAATACAACGCCTTGACGCAGTAAGGCTGATATCACGCTTCGGTGCGGCGGCGGGATTGTCCTGCCGCCGTATTCTCCTTGCAACCACCGGCGATGAAGAAGCGGACATGACGCGCGCCTGGATGGATCGTTTCATCGATACGATCGAATGGATCGCGGCCGGGATCGTCGGCATTGTCGCCGCCGACATCTTCCTCTCCGTGCTACTGCGCAACACCCTGAATTATTCGATTCCCGATTCCTTCGACATTGGGCGCATGCTGCTCGGCATCCTGATCTTCTGGGGCATCGCCGCCACCAGCTATCGCGGCACCCACATCACCGTCGACCTGGTGTGGGCCAATGTCGGCCCGAGATACCAACGCGTGATCGACGTGTTCGCCACTCTGGTGCTGCTGTTCGTGGTGAGCGTGCAGACCTGGACGTTGTTCGACAAGGTGCGCGGCACCTATAATGACAACGTGCTGACCTTCGATCTGCACATGCCGGCCTGGCCGTTCTTCGCAATCGCCTGGATCGGCGATATTTCCGCGGTGCTGTTGATCGCGATCCGCACCTACCGCCTGATCTTCCACCCCGAAGAGATGCACGATCCCACAATCAAGGCGACGGAGTAGGGACGCATGAGCACCGACGCTGTCGCGATCCTGGGCTTTGTCGCGTTGTTCGTGCTGATGCTGCTGCGCGTTCCGGTCGGAATGGCGATGGGGCTGGTCGGCGTTTCCGGCTTCAGCTACCTGGTCGGCGGCACGCCCGCGTTGAAACTGGTCGGCCAGACCTCGATGCGCACGGTGACCGACTACACCTTCGGCGTGATCCCGATGTTCCTCTTGATGGGAACGTTCGTCAGCAATTCCGGCATGAGCCGCGAACTGTTCCGCGCCGCTAACGGCTTTGTCGGACATCTGCGCGGCGGGCTCGGGATCGCGACCGTTGCGGCCTGCGGCGGCTTTGCCGCGATCTGTGGCTCGTCGGTCGCGACCGCCGCGACCTTTTCGGCGGTGGCCTATCCGGAAATGCGCCGCTTCGGCTACCCGCAGTCCTTTGCCACCGGCGTAATCGCGGCCGGCGGCACGTTGGGGGCGATGCTGCCGCCGTCGACCGTGCTTGCGGTCTACGGCATTATCACCGAACAGGATATCGGCAAGCTCTTCATCGCCGGCATCATTCCGGGCTTGCTCGCGATGACCATGTACATGATCACCATCGCGCTGATCGGCTATTTCCGCCCTGGCTTCCTGCCAAAAGGCATCACCACCACCTGGCGCGAGCGGTTCGCGGGGCTCAAGGACATCTGGGCGCCGGTGCTGCTGTTCATCTTCGTGATCGGCGGGCTCTACGGCCTGCCATTCCTGCCGCGATTCACACCGACCGAAGCCGGCGGCGTCGGCGCGTCAGGCGCGTTCCTGATCGGCGTCCTCACCGGACGATTGGACAAGGACAAGATCCTCACCGCGCTGCTGCAGGCGACGCGCACCGCGGCCGCCGTCTTCACCGTGCTGATCGGTGCGCTGATCTTCGGCTATTTCCTCACGGTGACGCAGACCCCGCAGAAGGTGACGGAATTTTTGACCGGGCTTGGGCTTGGCAGCTACGGCGTGCTGGCCGTCATCATGGTGATGTATCTGGTGCTCGGCTGCCTGATGGACGCCATGGCGATGATCATCCTGACCGTGCCGATCATCTTTCCCGTGGTCACCCACCTTGGATTCGACCCGATTTGGTTCGGCGTCATCATCGTGATGACGGTGGAGTTGGGGCTCATTCATCCGCCGGTCGGCATGAACGTCTTCGTCATCAAGAGCGTAGTAAAAGACGTTTCGTTCGCCACCATCTTCAAGGGCGTTATTCCATTCGTCGCGACCGATCTGGTTCGGCTGGTGATCCTGATCGCGTTTCCGCTGCTGGCGACCTGGCTGCCGCAACGCATGATGGGCGTACACTAATGTGGCCCGTGCTTGAGACGAAATATGTCTTCAGCCTCGCGATCAGGGTCGGAGCGCCGATTGTCGCCGGCGATCTCGGTCATGGGATCAGGCGGATCATTCCGATCCTTGGCGGCGAAGTTCGCGGACAAGGCATCAAGGGTACGATCCTTCCAGTTGGTGCGGACTTCCAGATCGTTCGCCCCAACGGCTTCACGGAACTGGAGGCGAAATACGCCTTTGAGATGGACGACGGCGCGATCGTCTATATCGAGAACATTGGTATCCGGTTCGGTCCGAAGGATTTGTTGGATCGGATCGCCCAAGGCGAGATCGTCGATCCCGCTTTGATCTATTTCCGCTCGGTGCCGAAATTCGAAACCGGCGCCCAAAAATATCGCTGGCTGATGGAGCACCTGTTCATCGGCGTGGGCGCAAGGCACCCCGATCGCGTCGAGATCGACGTGCATCAGGTACTGTGAGTCGCGGTCGACCAAGGGCGGCGCGAATGGTTTCCCGTCATTGCGAGTGAAGCGAAGCAATCCAGAAATCCTTCCGCGGAGACAGTCTGGATTGCTTCGTCGCAAGCGCTCCCCGCAATGACGTTGGCAGCAGTAGAGGCCTGTTGACTCCCTCTCCAATCGTTATAAAACATAACTATTCTGGACAGGACATAATAATTCCATGGGAAGCGCCGCGACCGCAGCTCAATCCACCCTGCTCACGATCGAGAGAAGCGGCGCGGTGCAGGCCGTCGGCCTCAACCGCCCCGCCAAGCGCAACGCGCTCAACGACGGCATCATTCTTGCGCTCGGTGATTGCTTCGCGAACCTCCCCGACGATATCGGCGCGGTTGTGGTACACGGTATCGGCGACCACTTCTCCTCTGGTCTCGACCTGTCCGAACTGACCGATCACGATGCGACCGAAGGCCTGCGGCATTCCCAGATGTGGCACCGGGTGTTCGATCGGGTGCAGTATTGCCGCGTGCCTGTCATCGCCGCGCTCAAGGGTGCCGTGATCGGCGGCGGGCTGGAGCTCGCCTGCGCCGCGCATATTCGCGTTGCCGAACCGAGTGCCTACTTCGCGCTGCCCGAAGGCCAGCGCGGCATTTTCGTTGGCGGCGGCGGATCGGTGCGGCTGCCGCGGCTGATTGGCGTCGCCCGCATGACTGATATGATGCTCACGGGCCGCGTCTATTCGGCGACCGAAGGTGCATCCTACGGCTTTGCGCAATATCTCACCGAGGCAGGCCGGGCCTTGCCCAAGGCGATGGAATTGGCCGAACGTATCGCGGCCAACGCGCCCTTGACCAATTTCGCGGTGTTGCAGGCCTTGCCGATGATCGCGGAAGCCAATCCGCAGACCGGGCTTTTGATGGAGTCGCTGATGGCGACGGTGGCGCAAAGCGACAAGGAAGCCAAGCGCCGCATTCGCGCCTTTCTCGATCGCAAGACTGCCAAGGTCAAACCATGAGCGCGCAGGGAAACATGGTCGCAAGCCCTGGTGCGAGCGCCGCGCATCCGCTGCGCACGATCTCGTTCAGCGATCCCGCGGTCACGGTCGAGCGCAGGAGCGACGGCACGATCTATTTGCGCCCGGCCAAGGCACTCGGCGAATATCCGCCGCGTCTCACCGATCGACTGCATCATTGGGCCAGGTCAGAGCCCAATCGTGTGTTCATGGCAGAGCGCGCCCCCGGCGGCTGGCGGCAAATCACTTACGCGCAGCTATTGACCGCAAGCCGGCATATCGCCTCCGCCCTGCTGGGGCGCGGGCTTTCCGCCGAAAAGCCGGTCGTCATCCTCTCTGGCAATTCGATTGACCACGCGCTGGTCGCGTTCGGTGCGCTCTATGCGGGGGTCCCGTTCTGCCCGGTCTCGCCGGCCTACTCGCTGGTATCGAAGGACTACGGCAAGCTGGCCTTCCTGATGAAGCTCTTGACGCCGGGTCTCATCTTTGTCGATGACGCCGACAAATTCGCCGATGCGCTCAACACCAATGTCCCGCCCGGAAACGAGATCGTCGCCGCGCAAGGCGCGCTGCCCGGGCGCGACGTGACGAGGCTGTCGGATTTGCTGGCCACGCCCGAACATCCGCGGCTCGATGCAGCGCATGACGCGATCGGTCCCGACACAACAGCGAAATTCCTGCTGACCTCGGGCTCGACTGGTAATCCCAAGGCAGTGATCAATACGCAAGCGATGATCTGCGCCAACCAGGTGATGATCCGCGAGACCATGGCGTTCCTGAAGGACGAGCCGCCCGTCATCGTCGACTGGCTGCCGTGGAACCACACTTTTGGCGGCAACCACAATATCGGGCTGACGCTCTATAACGGCGGCTCGATGTACCTCGACCAGGGTAAGCCGATGCCCGGCGGCATCGAGGAGACCGTGCGCAATCTGCGCGAGATCTCGCCGACGATCTATTTCAACGTGCCCAAGGGTTATGAGTCGCTGCTGCCCTATCTGCGCGACGATTCTCATCTGCGCCAGAGATTCTTCGCCCGGCTGCACGCGATGTTCTTCTCGGGCGCTGCGCTATCGCCCTATGTCTGGAATAGCCTTGATGAACTTGCGGTGCGGCAAACCGGCTCGCGCGTGCCTGTCCTGACCGGGCTCGGGGCCACCGAGACCGCGCCGTTCTTTATGTCGGTCAATCCCTCCACCAGCCGCTCCGGCCATGTCGGGCTTCCGGTGCCGGGCAACGAGGCCAAGCTGGTGCCGAACAACGGCAAGCTGGAAGTCCGCGCCAAGGGTCCGAATGTCACGCCGGGCTATTGGCGCCAGCCGGAATTGACCGCTGATGCCTTCGACGAGGAAGGCTTTTACAAATTCGGCGATGCGCTCAAGCCGGCCGACCCCAACGATCTCCACGCCGGCTTCGATTTCGATGGCCGCATCGCGGAAGATTTCAAGCTGGCGAGCGGCACCTGGGTCAGCGTCGGTCCGTTGCGCGCACGCTTCATCGCGGCCTGCGCGCCGCTGGTGCGCGATGTCGTGATCGCCGGAATCAATCGCGACGAGATTTCCGCGCTGGTCGTGCTCGATCTCGACGGCTGCCGCCTGATCAATCCGACGCTGCCGCTCGACGATCTTGCCGCGACAGCCGCCGATCCGCTGGTCCGCGACGCTTTTCGCGAGCGGTTTGCGAAATTTCTCGCGAGCTCGACCGGCTCGTCGACCCGCATTACCCGCGCGATCCTGATCGACACGCCGCTATCGATCGATCGCAGCGAAGTCACCGACAAGGGCTCGATCAATCAGCGCGCGGTGCTGGAGCATCGCGCTCCATCGATCGAAGAGCTTTATTCACCCACGCCATCGGCCCGCGTGATAACGCTGGGTTAACGACCGAACGCACAGGGAGGATATCATGCAGATGAAGGATCAGGCCGCGATCGTCACCGGCGGTGCATCGGGACTGGGGGCTGCAACCGCGCGAAAACTGGCCGCGCTCGGTGCCAGGGTGGCGGTGTGCGACCTCAACCAAAAGCTCGCCGAAACCGTCGCCGCCGAGATCGGCGGCGTTGCCGTTGCCTGTGACGTCAGCGAAGGCGCTTCGGCCGAGGCCGCCGTTGCCCAGGCTTCCAAGGCGCATGGCCCGGCGCGGGTGCTGGTGAACTGCGCCGGCATCGGGGTGGCAAAACGGGTGATCGGCCGCGACGGGCCGATGCCGCTTTCTGATTTCGACAAGGTGATCAAGGTCAATCTGATCGGCTCTTTCAACATGCTGCGGCTTGCGACCGCGGAAATGTCGAAGCTGGAGCCGCTCGCCAACGGCGAGCGCGGCGTCGTCATCAACACGGCGTCGGTCGCAGCTTATGACGGCCAGATCGGGCAGGCGGCTTACTCGGCCTCCAAAGGCGGCATTGTCGCGATGACGCTGCCGATCGCGCGCGAATTGGCGCAGTTCGGCATTCGCGTGCTCACCATTGCGCCCGGGCTGTTCCTGACCCCGCTACTCGCCAATCTGCCGCAGGAGGCACAGGATAGCCTTGCCGCCGCGATTCCCTTCCCGCGCCGGCTCGGCCAGGCCGACGAATTCGCCTCGCTGGCGCTGCACATGATCGACAATATCTACCTGAACGGCGAGGTGGTGCGGCTCGATGCCGCGCTGCGTATGGCGCCGCGTTGATCGACATGAAGCACGCGCGCGGCACGAACGCTCTTCCACCTCTCCCGTTGGGAGAGGTCGGCGCGCAGCGCCGGGTGAGGGGATTCGCTCTCACGATAGACCGTAACCCCTCACCCCAACCCTCTCCCAAAGGGAGAGGGAGCTCGGCGCCGTTGCCGCGCTAACGGAGTTCGTAAGACAATGTTCGCAAACCGGCGCGAGGTGCAGATCCAGTGGGGAGATTGCGACCCCGCCAACATCGTCTACTACCCGCGCTATTTCGCGATGTTCGACGATTCGACCTCGATCCTGTTCGAGGCTGCCGGCTTCTCCAAGCAGGATATCATCAGAAAATACGGCTTGGTCGGCATCCCCATGGTCGACACGCGGGCGAAGTTCTATATCGCCTCGACCCATGGCGACTGGATCACGATCGAAAGCCGGATCGAAAGTTTCAAGCGCTCGAGCTTTGAGGTCACCCACAAGGTGTTCAAGGGCGAGGCGCTTGCGATCGAAGCGTTCGAGACCCGCGTACTGGTCGGGCGGCATCCCGACGACCCCTCGAGGCTGAAATCGGCGGCGGTGCCGGAGGAAATCATCGCTAAATTCATGCGGGGCTGACTTGGACGCTGACTCCGGCATCCGCGTCGCCTACAGAGAGCTAAATAGCCGGCCTTATTCTAGGAAGCATCACTGGGAGGAACGAATGAAAAAAGGTTTGTTGTCGGCTGCTGCAATCGCTGCGGCGCTCGCCATGCCCGGAATGCCGGCGACGGCACAGAGCAATGAGATCACCATCGGCATCACCATCACCACGACCGGCCCCGCGGCGGCGCTCGGCATTCCCGAACGCAACGCGCTCGATTTCGTGGCGAAGGAGATCGCGGGCGTACCCCTGAAGGTGATCGTGCTCGACGATGGCGGCGATCCGACCGCCGCCACCACCAATGCGCGGCGTTTCGTCACGGAGTCCAAGGCCGACATCATCATGGGCTCGTCGACGACGCCGCCGACGAATGCGGTCTCTGACGTCGCCAACGAGGCGGGAATTCCCCACATCGCTCTCGCACCGTTCGCGATCACGCCGGAACGTGCAAAATGGTCGGTCGCAATGCCGCAGCCGGTGCCGATCATGGGCAAGGTGCTCTACGCGCATATGAAGGCGCACAACATCAAGACCGTCGGCTATATCGGCTACTCCGATTCCTACGGCGATCTCTGGTTCAACGATTTCAAGTTCCAGGCGGTGCCGATGGGCATGACGGTGGCCGATGAAGAGCGTTTTGCGCGGCCGGATACGTCGGTTGCGGGACAAGTGCTGAAGCTGGTTGCTGCCAATCCCGATGCGATCCTGGTCGGCGCTTCCGGCACCGCGGCGGCACTGCCGCAGACGGCCTTGCGCGAGCGCGGCTACAAGGGGCTGATCTACCAGACCCACGGCGCTGCCAGCATGGACTTCATCCGCATCGCCGGGAAAGCGGCCGAGGGCGTGATCATGGCGTCGGGTCCGGTGATGGATCCCGAGGATCAGCCGGACAGCGCGCTGACCAAAAAGCCGGGTCTCGCGCTGGACAAGGCTTACGAGGCAAAATACGGCCCCAACAGCCGCAGCCAGTTCGCAGGCCATTCCTATGACGCGTTTCTGGTTCTCGAACGCGTCATCCCGGTCGCGTTGAAGACGGCCAAGCCTGGCACGCCGGAATTCCGCGAGGCGATCCGCCAGGCGCTTTTGACCGAACGTGAGATCGCCGCGAGCCAGGGCGTCTATAACTTCACTGAAAAAGACCGCTACGGCCTCGACGACCGCTCGCGCATCATCCTCACCGTGAAGAACGGAAAATACGTGCCCGCGGAGTGAGGCGGGTGCGCTCGGGTCTTTCTTACCCTCCCCTGGAGGGGGAGGGTCGCCCGCGCTCGGCGATGCGAAGCATCGTCCGGCGCGGGCGGGGTGGGGTGACGGTCTATCTCCGGCGGCGGTGCTTCAGTGGTTTGACCTCCGCCTCGCGCGAACCGTACAGCTCCACATAAACTCGCTCGAGTACCGCTGTCAGATCACCGGTGATCTCGGAATTCCAGAAGCGGACGACGCGGTATCCCTCCTGCTCGAGCCAATGTTGCCTTTCGCTATCGCGATTCGCGATATCATCACCGTTGTGATGCCCGCCGTCGAGTTCGATGATCAAGCGTTTGGCTGGGCAGAAGAAATCCACGACGTAGGGGCCGATCGGCGCCTGGCGTCGGAAGTGCGTGCCGTCCATCGGGATTTCTTTCAAAGCGCGCCACAATGCGCGCTCGTGCGGTGTCGTGTTGGCTGGAAGCCTTTTCGCTGCTGCCCGGCGAATCGATGTTGAGATCATACGTACCTCGCCCGGGGATAGATCACCCCACCCCGCTCGCATCGGACGATGCTGCGCATCGCCGAGTGCGAACGACCCTCCCCCTCCAGGGGAGGGTGAAGTAAAGCCACGTCACAACATGAGAGCAAGTGGTGCTAAATCGCGCTCTCCCCTTCATGCGCAAATCCGAGATAGCTCGCGGCGACGCGCGCGTTGGCGGCGACGTCGTTGGCCCGTCCGCTCAGGATGAATTCGCCGAGCTCCATCACATAGGCGCGGTCGGCGATCCTGAGCGCGGCTTGCGCGTTCTGCTCGACCAGGAGCACCGATACGCCCGATGCGCGCAATTCGCCGATGGTGCGGAAAATATCGGCGACGATGATCGGGGCCAGACCAAGGCTCGGTTCATCCAGCATCAAGAGTTTGGGCGCGCCCATCAGCGCGCGGCCCATCGCCAGCATCTGTTGCTCGCCGCCCGACAGTGTGCCGGCCAATTGCTTGCGCCGCTCCTTCAGCCGCGGAAACAGCGTGTAGACCCGCTCGAATGAATCCCTCGCTTGCGCCCTGGCGACGCGGAACGCGCTGAGCTCGAGATTGTCCTCGACGTTCATGGTCGCGAACAGCTCACGATGCTCCGGCACCAGGCTCAAGCCTGCCGCAACGCGGTCCTCGATCTCGAACCGCGCCAGATCGCCACCGGCAAAGCTGACGCGCCCCTTCAGCGGCAGGATTCCCATGATGGCGTTGAGCAGCGTGGTCTTGCCGGCGCCGTTGGCCCCGATGATGGTGACGATCTCGTTGCCGGCAATCTCGAGCGATACCGATCGCACCGCCTCGACCTTGCCGTAGGCGACATGGCCGTCGGTGAGGTGCAACAGCGCGCTCATGCGGCCGCCCCAAGGTAGGCCTTGATCACCTCAGGATCGGTCTTGATCGCAGCCGGCGTGCCTTCAGCGATCTTGGTGCCGAAATCCAGCACCACGACGCGGTCGGCGAGATCCATCACAAAGCCCATGTCGTGCTCTACCAGGAGCACCGACATGCCGCCGTCGCGCAACTGCCGGAGCAGGGCCGCGAGCCTCTGCTTTTCCATGTGCCGCAGGCCCGCGGCCGGCTCGTCGAGCAATAGCAGCATCGGATCGACGCACAGCGCGCGCGCAATTTCGACGATGCGTTG
>VAZG01000094.1 GCA_005885285.1 Alphaproteobacteria bacterium
AGGCCCTCCACAAAAACCCAAGAGTTTCCTGCAGTGGGCGACGACGCCGCCGCAGGCCTACGCGGTCTATCTGATCTGCCTGATCCTGGTCTGGGGACTGTCGTTCTATGCCGGCATGTTGAAGCCGAAAAAGCCCGTCGGCCTCGGCCCGCCACCGATCTCGGCACCGCGCAATTAAAGTTCCGACCGCCCAACGGAAAGTCCGAACATGCCGAACGCTGCAAGTCCGTCCATCACCCGCATCAATCCGCCCGAACTCGGCACGCCGCCGGGCTACTCGCAGATCGTTGAGGTAGCCGCCAGCCGGATCATCTTCATTGCGGGCCAGACCGCGCTCGACCGCGACGGCAATGTCGCCGGCATCGGCGATTTTGCCGCGCAAGCGGCGCAGGTGTTTCGCAACCTCGCCAC
>VAZG01000095.1 GCA_005885285.1 Alphaproteobacteria bacterium
CGCCGCACCCGCCGTGACGCTAGTCGAGGTATCGAAGCTGTATGGGGCGGATTTCCTGATCGAGATCGAGGGCATTGCGGCGGTCTGACGTCAGGCTGCAAGCTTACGGCTTTTGCTTTCCGTCGTCGCAATCCATAGCGCCGCCGCAATCCATTGGGAGCGGCCGAAGCTTTTCAGGGCCGCGATGCTGAAATCAAGGTTAGCACCTCCGCCGGCAGCGGCCCTCCGGTGTGTTGGGGCGTCTGCGCGTCGAACATCGCGTCGAACCACAGCACGGCAAGCAGGAAGCCCGTGCCCGCTGCGGCATATGTGTGCATGTCGAGGCTCTCGAGAACGATTGTTTGCGCAAAATGTGGCGGAAAAAATCGCCATCTTGGCGTGCCGTCGCAAAAATGGCCTTGAAATCACTTTGTTAGCTTCGATCCCCCGGGGAGCGCTTCGAGCCCGCTTTCGTTCGGACCTAGGACGACCGTGTTCTCGCGCTCTTTGGCGCCCCCCGCGCAAGGTCACGCGCTGCTTGCATGGGAGGCAGCGCTCGCCATCCAGGGGTGGTCGAGCAGTAGATGTCGCACCCGCATCACCTCATGGAATTGTCCAGCATGTCGAGCTATGCTCAACGCGGCAAATTGGCGGTCTCCGCCGTCGAAGGGGCTGGCCATGCAGTGCGCGCGGTGCGGTAGCCTAAACAAGGCTGGCAACGACTATTGCGAAGACTGCGGTGCGCCGTTTGGCGTCGAGTGCGACGCCTGCCACCACATCAATGGGCCTGCCAGCCGCTTCTGCGGTCGGTGCGGCGCGGCGCTGGCAACCAAAGGGGTCAACCCCGATCCAACACCGCAACGTCTACTGCGCTCGCTAAGCACCAAGGGCGGCGAACGTAAAAACCTTACGCTATTGTTTGCGGACATCCGGAACTCAACCAGCCTGATCGATAGCCTCGGCGATCCCGAGCTGGCGATGCGGCGTCTCGAGCCGGTGCTCAACCTCATGAAGGATGCCGTTCATCGCTACGACGGCATCGTCAACAAGATACAGGGCGACGGAGTCATGGCGCTGTTCGGCGCGCCGCGTCCGCACGAGGACCATGCCGTTCGCGGCTGTCTCGCCGCTCTGGCGATGCAGGACTCGGTCGCGAGGCTCGCGGACCCGAGCATGCAAATCCGCGTCGGCCTTCACACCGGTGAAGTCGTCGTCCAAACGATAGAAAACAGCATCTACCAGACTTACGACGCGGCCGGCGCCAACGTTCATATCGCAAATCGAATGGAGCAGATGGCGGAACAGGGCTGCATTTTCGTTACCAGGGATACTTACATTGCCGCCAAACAGTTCGTGGAGGTCGTGCCGCTCGGCATGCAGACCATTCGCGGAATAGCGGCGCCGGTGGAAATCTTCAAGTTGACGGGGTTGCTCAATGCCCCGGCAAGCGACGTTTTCCGTAGTGGGCGGCGTTTAGCCCCGCTGGTCGGACGAACCGATCAACTCGCCGCCCTCGAACTTGAGCTTGCGAATACGGTCAAGGGCGATGGCCGCGTGATCGGTGTCGTCGGCGAGGCCGGGATCGGCAAGAGTCGCCTCTGTTTTGAATTCACCGAGGATTGCCGGCGGCAAGGCATCCGCGTCTATGAAGGACGTGTGCTCGCCCATGGACGAGCAACGCCGTTCCAGCCGGTGCTGGAATTGTTGCGCGATATCTTCGGCATCAGGGTCAAGGACCCGGTCGAGGTATCACGGCGCAGGGTGATCGATCGCTTTGCACCGATTGCTGCTTCAGATCAGCAACTGCTTCTGTTGCTGGAATTCCTCGGCCTGGCCGACCCCTTGCGTCCCGCGCCCAAGCTCGACCCGCGTGCATTGAAGGTCCAGCTACTCGATCTGGTGCGCACGCTGGTGCGAGCACGCCCCGACGACACGCCTACCGTGGTCCTCATCGAGGACCTGCACTGGATCGACGCGGCGAGCGAAGAGTTTGTCGAGGCGCTGGCGGATGCAGTCGTCGGCACTGCGACGCTGTTCGTCGTCAATTACAGGCCGGGCTTCGCCGCAGCATTCATGCAACGCTCGCATTACCGCCAGATCGTGATGCCCCCGCTGGCATGGGCGGACGCGAATCGGCTGTTGCGGGAATACTTCGGCGAGGACCCTTCGCTGGCTTTGTTGAGCCGGAATATTATCGAGCGTGCGCAAGGCAATCCATTTTTCCTCGAGGAGCTCGCCAATGCCACTGCAGAGCGGGGCGATTTCGAGGGCGAGAGAGGTGCTTATCGCCTGAAACGCGGCATCGACGCCATTCCGCTGCCGCCGACCGTTCAGGCCGTCGTTGCCGCGCGTATCGATCACCTAGAGGAGATCGCCAAGCAGGTGCTCGAAACCGCAGCCGTGATCGGGCGGTTGGTCGCGATGTCGATTTTGAAACCCGTCGCCGCCTTGCCGAATGACGAACTGATGGAAGCCATATCGCAGCTCAGGCAGGCGGAGCTGCTGTACGATCTGCCGCCCTACGATCAGGGACTTCTCGCGTTTCGTCATCCGCTGATCCAGGAGGTGGCCTACGCGACGCAATTGCGATCCCGCCTCGTCGCGTTGCATGCCGCCGTCGCGAAAGCGATTGAATCCTTCGATTGGGGAAAGCTCGACGAGTTCGCAGGGCTTCTCGCCTATCACTACGAGGCGGCCGGTCGAACCCTGGAGGCCGTCGGCCATCTGCAGCGTGCCGCGCAATGGATCGGCAAGACCAATTCCGCCGAAGCGCTCAAGGACTGGAAGAAGGTTCGCTCGCTGCTGCAGGATCAGCCTCAATCCGAGCACAATGATCGGCTGCGGGCCCTTGCGAGCGGCCAGACCCTGAACTTCGGGTGGCGCGAAGGGATGTCGGCCGACGAGGTAAAACCCTATGCGGAAGAGGCGCTCAAATACGCGCGCAACGCCGACCCCGCGCACGAACCGATATTGATTGGCGCGTATGGCCGGGTTCTGGCGTCGACCGCGGCGGCCGACGATTATGTCAATCTCGTACTGGACGCGGTCAAGCTGACGTCCGGCAAAGGAGACGTGGGGCGTTTTGCGACCGTCAATGCCATGCTGAGCCAGGCCTACTTTATGTCCGGCCGCCTCAACGAGGCGCTCAAGGCCGGTGAACTTGCCCTTGCCGCTATTACCGAACAGGGCGGCTTCGACAGCAACGTCACCCTTGGCCTCAATCCCAATCAAATCCTGGGGTTCGACGTCGAGCATTGGATCAAGTGCCTCAGGATCCGAATCCTGGTCCGGCTCGGCCGATTTCGCGAGGCCGAGCGGCGGCTTTCTGAGGTGCTGCAGGCGGTCCCAGAGAGGGTCGCCGCGGTGGTGCAGTTCATTCCCCATTTTGCGTCGGTAGAGATGGCCTGGGGAGTGGGTAAGCCGGAGCTGGCAGGGCCCCACGCCGCCAAGGTGGCCGAGCTGGCCGAACAATCCGGAATGCCGTATTTGCGCGTGGCAGCGACCGCCTGCGCCGGACTGGCAAAAGCGATCTCGGGCCAGTTCGCGGCGGGCGCGCATCAGCTTCGCGAGGCGATCGATTTCGCCCGCAGCGCGCGGGTTGCTGAACTTCATGCGACGTTGTTGCGCGGCCTTATTCTTGCCAGCGCGCATGATGTCCAAAACGATGAGGAAGTTAGCCTCCTCGTCAAGAACGCCGAGGGATTGCTTGATGTGTCCGGCGCTGCGTTCTTCGAGCCGCGGCTGGTTCAGCTCCGGTCATACCTTGAACGGCACGAATGATGTGTGCAGAATGTTTGCGTGTTTTCAGTAACAATTTCAAAACCGGAGGGCCTATCGATGGGAGCGTTGATCAAAGACAGTACCACCCTGGATATCCTCGTTCAGCTCAACAAGCGGTTTGACGCCGATGCGCTGCACGAAATGGTGATGCTGCAAAAAGAGTTTGAAGTCTTTTCTTCCAAACACACCCTGCATCACTCCTTTGCCCTTCTAGGCATAGTGCCGGCGGAATGGTCGGAGCGCAAACGCTGGTACAAATTCCTCGATCACCTCAAGACATACGCTTCGGATTTGCCGAACGTGAACGGGCATGATCGTGTCGTCAAAGCATTCAAGGATGACCTTGAGGCGGAAAATCCGCTGCCGATATCGATCCGCTGCCATTCGGCGGCGGAAGAGCCCGAGGTGACCGTGGCCAATGGGCGTCCGGTCGTTTTCTCGTTGGATACGCACGTCATCGTTTCAATTCCGACCACGCCCGGGCGCGAGGTGCGGCGGCAAGCCGCTGAAGCCGCCAAGAAACGTCGCGTGGCGAAAACCAGGAAATGAGGGCCTCTGCGGAAGGCGGCGCCATCGCGCTTGGCGACAGCACCTTTGGGCGCGTCTATTCCGACGTAGAAGCCTATTATGGTGCGCGGGTTGCCAAGCACGGTGCGACGCCGCTCGGGGTGGACTGGTCGTGCGAGGCCACGCAAAATCTCCGCTTCGTTCAGTTGCTGAAGGTTTGCGATTTCTCGGCCCCGTTTACCTTGAACGACGTTGGTTGCGGTTACGGGGCGCTTTGCGCATTCCTGGCCAAGCGTCACTCCGAAGCCCGCATCGACTATTTGGGCGTCGATCTTTCGCGCGCCATGATCAGCCGGGCCCGTCGGCGGTTTTCGAGGCCGGACCGCCGCTTCGCCGTTGGCAACGTGAGTCCCCGTGTCGCGGATTATTCCGTCGCGAGCGGCATCATGAACGTCAATGTCGGCTATTCGCGTGCGGTTTGGGAGGATTTCGTGGCCGCCATGCTCAGGGACATGCGACGCACGAGCCGCCGAGGTTTCAGTGCTAATTTCATGACCGAGATGGCGAGAGCAGAGACTTCGGCAGTGGCTAGCCTTTATCGCACAAGGCCCGAGCGGTGGGTTCGCTATTGCGAAGAGGATCTTGGTTGTGCCGTCGAGGTCATCGAGAATTATGGGATGAAAGAGTTTACTATCCTCGTTCGGTGCAATCAGTTTTTAGCGGATCGAGATTATCGTCACAGTTGCGACTCCTGAGGACAGCCGTGCCTTCGCTGGGCTCCAAGTGTCAGATCGGACGCGACACCGCTGCGCTCGATCGGGCCGTTGCCACGCTGATATCGCCGAGGGGGCACGCCAACGAGACGAGCCTGAACCGCGCTTGCGCCCTGTTGCGCCGGTTGTCGCCGGTGCATTGGGTGGAGAGTCCCGGCGTTCGGCCGTTCTGGGCGATCACCCGGCATGCCGATATCCTGTCGGTCGAACTTCGTAGTCGTGAGTTCGCCGCGGCTCCACGTACCTATTTGGCCAGTGAAATCGCCGAGGCGGTTCTTCAGCAGATCACAGGAAAGCCGCAAGTCGTTCGCGGGCTCACCGAGATGGACGAGCCTGACCATGGCGCTTATCGCGCGATCCTGCAGGCCTCATTCGGGCCCGCCGCGCTTCGGACCCTGGAGGAATGGCTAGGTGACTGGGCCACTCAAACGGTGAACAAGATCGCCGAACGTGACGGCGTCTGTGATTTTGCCGCTGACGTCGCCGCGCCGTTCACATTCCGCGTCGTCGCGCGCCTGCTGGGCACGCCGGAATCCGATGACGCGTCGTTGCTGCGCTCGACCCAGGGTTTTGTCGGAGCAGAAGACCCCGCCCGGCAAATGGCCAAGATGCCAACCGAGGCGATACGCCACGCCATGGTGAATCTGCGCG
>VAZG01000096.1 GCA_005885285.1 Alphaproteobacteria bacterium
TGCCATTGGAAAGATTCTATAAGCCGGAACTCGATGCAGCACACAATCCGCGGCTGCAGGCCAGCCCCGCAGCCGGTGTTCAAGTACCCTTGCCGGGTATAACTGACAATTGGGATTTCCTCACATGACCTCGCTCGACAGCTTTAACTGCCAGAAGACCCTTAAGGTCGGGGGCAAGACCTATGTCTATTACAGTCTGCCCGCCGCCGAGAAGAACGGTCTGAAGGGGATTTCCAAGCTGCCCTATTCGATGAAGGTGCTGTTGGAAAACCTGCTGCGCAATGAAGACGGCCGCACCGTCAAGAAGGAAGACATTCTGGCGGTCGGCAAGTGGTTGAAAAAGCGCGCGCTCGAGCATGAGATCGCGTTCCGACCCGCACGCGTGTTGATGCAGGATTTCACCGGCGTCCCCGCCGTAGTCGACCTCGCAGCGATGCGCAATGCGATGCAGAAGCTCGGCGGTGACGCCGAGAAGATCAATCCGCTGGTGCCGGTCGATCTCGTCATCGACCACTCGGTGATCGTGAACTTCTTCGGCGACAACAAGGCGTTCGGCAAGAACGTCGTCGAGGAATACAAGCAGAACCAGGAACGCTACGAATTCCTGAAATGGGGCCAAAAAGCATTCTCGAACTTCTCGGTGGTGCCGCCGGGCACCGGCATCTGTCATCAGGTCAATCTCGAATATCTGGCGCAGACGGTGTGGACCAGGAAAGAGAAGATGACGGTCGGCAAGAAGAAGGGCACCTTCGAGGTCGCGTATCCGGATTCGCTCGTTGGTACCGACTCGCACACGACCATGGTGAACGGGCTTGCCGTGCTCGGCTGGGGCGTCGGCGGCATTGAGGCGGAGGCTGCGATGCTCGGCCAGCCGCTGTCGATGCTGCTGCCCGAAGTGGTCGGCTTCAAGCTCAAGGGACAACTCAGGGAAGGCGTGACCGCGACCGATCTCGTGCTGACGGTCACGCAGATGCTGCGCAAGCAGGGCGTGGTCGGAAAATTCGTGGAGTTTTTCGGCCCCGGCCTCGATTACCTCTCGGTCGCGGACAAGGCGACCATTGGCAACATGGCGCCGGAATATGGCGCGACCTGCGGCTTCTTCCCGGTCGACGCCGCGACCATCGATTACCTCAAGACCTCGGGGCGCGCCGCGCCGCGCGTGGCGCTGGTTTCCGCCTATGCCAAGGCGCAAGGCCTGTTCTGCAGCGCCAAGTCACCCGATCCGGTATTTACGGAAACGCTGACGCTTGATCTTGCCGACGTGGTGCCGTCGATGGCCGGACCGAAGCGTCCCGAAGGCCGCGTCGCGCTGCCTGCGGTCTCCCAGGGGTTCGCGACCGCGCTGGCCGGCGAATACAAGAAGGAAGCGGATGCCGCGGCGCGCTTTTCCGTCGAAAACCGCGATTTCGATCTCGGTCATGGCGACGTCGTCATCGCGGCGATCACCTCCTGTACCAACACCTCCAATCCGAGCGTTCTGATCGGCGCCGGGCTGCTCGCGCGGAACGCCGCCGCGAAGGGATTGAAGGCCAAGCCCTGGGTGAAGACCTCGCTGGCCCCCGGAAGCCAGGTGGTCGCCGAATATCTCGCCAATTCCGGCCTGCAGAGCCATCTCGACAAGATCGGCTTCAACCTGGTCGGCTTTGGCTGCACTACCTGCATCGGCAACTCCGGTCCGCTGCCCGAAGACATTTCGAAATCGATCAACGACAACGGCATCGTGGCGGCCGCCGTGCTGTCGGGCAATCGCAACTTCGAAGGCCGCGTCAGCCCGGACGTGCAGGCCAATTATCTGGCGTCGCCGCCATTGGTGGTGGCCTACGCGCTGGCAGGAACGGTGACCAAGGATCTCGCGGCCGAACCGCTCGGCACCGACAAGGACGGCAAGCCGGTCTATCTGAAGGACATCTGGCCAACCACCAAGGAGATCAACGCCTTCATGAAGAAGTTCGTGACCGCGTCGATCTTCAAGAAGCGCTACGCCGATGTGTTCAAGGGCGACACCAACTGGCGCAAGATCAAGACGGTGGAGAGCGAGACCTATCGCTGGAACATGAGTTCGACCTATGTGCAGAACCCGCCCTATTTCGAAGGCATGAAGAAAGAACCGGAGCCGATCGCCGACGTCGTCGATGCGCGGATTCTGGCGATGTTCGGCGACAAGATCACCACCGACCACATCTCGCCGGCTGGCTCGATCAAGCTGACCTCGCCGGCGGGGAAATTCCTCAGCGAGCATCAGGTGCGCCCAGCCGACTTCAATCAATACGGCACGAGGCGCGGCAACCATGAGGTCATGATGCGCGGTACCTTTGCCAACATCCGCATCAAGAATTTCATGTTAAAGGGCGCCGACGGCAACATTCCCGAGGGCGGCCTCACCAAGCACTGGCCGGACGGCGAGCAGATGTCGATCTACGACGCCGCGATGAAGTACCAGGCGGAGAAAGTGCCGCTGGTGGTGTTCGCCGGCGCCGAATACGGCAACGGCTCCTCGCGCGACTGGGCCGCAAAGGGCACGCGGCTGCTCGGCGTCCGCGCCGTGATCTGCCAGAGCTTCGAGCGCATCCATCGCTCCAATCTGGTCGGCATGGGCGTGTTGCCGTTAACCTTCGAGGACGGCGCGTCCTGGCAGTCGATCGGGATGAAGGGCGACGAGACCGTGACCATCCGGGGCTTGCAGGGCGATCTGAAGCCGCGCCAAAAACTGACCGCGGAGATCGTATCGGACAACGGCTCTCTGCAGCGCGTGCCACTGCTGTGCCGGATCGATACGCTCGACGAACTCGAATATTACCGAAACGGCGGCATCCTGCACTATGTGCTGCGCAAACTCGCGGCCTAACGCGCGTTTGTGATCGGTGGCTCACCGCGAAGTGAATAGCGAGCAGGGGGCAGGCGGCCTATCAAAGGCCGCCTTCGCTCGTTTAGGACTGGTTTTTGCCTTTGGATTTCATGCCCGTACCCATACGGATACTGATCGTAAGTTTTTGCGGCGATAGTGCGGGTGGGTACTGGGTTCAACGATGACAGCGAAGATGGCCTATAACTCGATTTCGCGCAGCGCTCTTTCTCGGTGGTCCGGTACGCTGGGCGTATGTGCGATTGTCGCCATCATCCGTCCGGCCCATGCTGATCCGCGTGCGGTGGTGGAATTGTTCACCTCGCAAGGTTGCTCGTCGTGCCCGCCCGCCGACAAAATCATCGGCGAGCTCGCCAAGGATCCGTCGGTGATCGCATTGAGCATGCCGATCGACTATTGGGATTACCTCGGCTGGAAAGACACGCTGGCGGATGCGCGCTTCAGTGCGCGGCAGAAAGCCTACTCGCACGCGCGCGGCGATCGCGATGTGTACACGCCGCAGGCGATCATCAATGGATCGATCCATGTCATCGGCAGTGACCGCGCCGGCATCGAAGGCGCGATTGACAACACCAGGAAGACCACCAGTGCAATGTCGGTACCGGTGACGATGTCGATTTCCGGCAAGCAGCTCAATGTTTCAGTCGCGGCCAGCAAGGCACCGACCGTCGCGCACGGCGAAGTCTGGATCTGCTCGGTCTCGAAAGCAGTGCCGATCTCGATCCATCGCGGCGAAAACAGCGGTCGCGAAATCACCTACCACAACGTGGTGCGCAACCTCCTGAAGCTGGGCGACTGGAACGGCAGTTCGGGTAGCTGGAGCGTGCCGCTGGAAAACATCTCGCGCGAAGGCGTCGATGCCGCGGCGGTCTATCTCCAGGACGGTAATCGCGAGAAGCCCGGCCCGATGCTGGGCGCGGCCTTCACATCATTGCACTGATTTCATTTTGACTCGTCATTCCCGGGGCGCGCTTCGGCGCGATTCCCTGGCGCGCTTTGGCGCGAACGCGGAATCTCGATCCGATGACACTTCGGACTTCCGGTTTCACGCGAAAACGCCTGAACCTGAATGACGCACCGCGCCAAAACAAAAAGGACCAACTTTCGTTGGCCCTAGATGGCGGTATTATGATTCCGCTAACGATCCCGTGACGCTCCAAGTGAATGCCGGTTTTTCAAAAAAGATCGTGCGTAAACAAAAAGATAGGGCGGGACGACCAAGTGGAGAAAGTCGTCGCGCGCGGGTCCAATCCGGACATTCGCATACGTTTCGGCAGGCGCCTTGGCGAATGCTGGAATCAGAGGACCGCTCGTAAAGCACTGCCCGCGAATCAGGGTTTGATGAAGGTCAAATCCGAAACCGGGCCAAATCAAAGATGCGGCGCCTTCGACGATCGGCCGCGTCCGTGTGAAGCGACGGTCAACGCCCCCTTGCAGCCGCGCGCGGTTGGCGCAATCATGTCAGGGGAATGACAGGAGGCGCGTCCATGAGTTTGATGTCGGAGGATGCCGATCCAAGCGAGAACCGCGCAGCGGCACGTCCCGCCACTGCGAATCCACT
>VAZG01000107.1 GCA_005885285.1 Alphaproteobacteria bacterium
TACCCGTCGTGGCGCGCCGCGCGCCTCGATCCCATCGAAGCGCTCCGGTACGAGTGAGGGGCTGATGGAGCAGGGGACGGAAGATGTACCGGTCATCTATCTCCACGAGATAAAACGCCAGTACATGCAGGGCGAGGCGCCGCTCGTCATCCTCGACGGCGTCAAGCTGGCCCTGTGGGCGGGGCAATCGGTCGCGCTGGTGGCGCCGTCCGGCTCGGGCAAATCGACGCTGCTGCATATCGCCGGCCTGCTCGAAAGCCCCGACGAGGGCGAAGTCTATGTCGCGGGCGCGCCGACCTCGCAACTCTCGGATATGGAGCGAACCCAGATCCGCCGCACCGAAATCGGTTTCGTCTATCAATCGCACCGCCTGCTGCCGGAGTTCTCCGCACTCGAGAACGTCATGCTGCCGCAGATGATCCGCGGCCTCAAACGGTCCGAGACCATCAAACGCTCGGCCGAAATTCTCTCCTATCTGGGCTTGAGCGATCGCGTCAAACACCGGCCTGCCGAACTATCCGGCGGCGAGCAGCAGCGGGTTGCGCTCGCCCGTGCCGTTGCTAATGCGCCGCGAGCGCTGCTGGCGGACGAGCCGACCGGAAATCTCGATCCCAATACCGCCGATCATGTGTTCCAGGCGCTGATGCAGCTCGTCAAGGCGACGCGCGTCGCGATGCTGATCGCTACTCACAACTTGGATCTGGCGGGCCGGATGGACCGGCGGGTGTCGCTGGTCGACGGGAAGGTCGTCGAGCTCGAGTAGATCTGGATTCGAATTTCAAACAGCCGGTGCTTCGAGTCACCTCGCCCGCTTGCGGGGAAACGTGCCGATCGCGAGGTTGGCTCCCCTCCGACACGTCGCCCCGGTGTGCGGGAGTTTGTCGTGTGAGGGTAATCGGTCGAAGAGTTCTCAGGTTGAGGCGGCGGAGGCGGACCGATCATTCCATTGGGCTCTTGAACTCCGACTGGCCAGGCTCAGAGCGCGAAAGGTCAGCATGTGGATCGCAAACGCAAGCGGGGCCATGAACCCGGGGATAAGTCCGAACGGGAAGTCGACGAAGGCGAGGTTCGGGACCTCGGTATGGAGAAAATTCAGCGGACCCGGAGCACTCAGCACCGAACGCGCTGCAACGTTGAAGAGCGAAAGTAATCCTAGCACATTCCAGCCAAACGCGATCCGACGGCCGATGGTGCCCCGTGCCGCCATCCAAGCGAAAATTGGAGCGCTGAGCGCGACGAGAAGTTCTACGTTGCCTCCCGGCAGCGTCAGTAGCCGCGGCGCGATGCCATGGTAGTAGAGTTCAGTGATTGTCAGTTCGGGCCCCACCCGGAATAATTGGAAACCGATCAGGAGCGCAACCGAGAAGCTCGCCGCAAGACGCCGTCCAGCAGGCAGCACGCCAGTTATCAGGATCAGGACGGCGAAAACCGGCCCGACGAGAAGCGTAGCACCGGGGGGCCGCAAGCTCGGATCGCGGAGCAGCGCGAACCAGCTGAACACACCGGCATAGGCAAGCCAAATTGCGAGAAAGCCCAGTGCAACCACTTTGCCGGCTCCGCGGAATGCGCGCGGGAGCATTCCCGCGAGGATCGCGGCGATCAAGCCGACATAGACAAGGAACGCAGTGGAGAGAGAGGCGGTGTCAAGCATGAGCGCGATCCTTTCGTCATGATTTGTGATGCGACCGGTTGCGCGGCCTTCGGCACTTCGGGCGGCTTTTTCGGGCTAATGGGGGATGGCGCCCAATCGCGACGACGCCGTAGCAAATCGAGAAACCGGCGAAAGTAACCACCTTGTCGTGCCTGCGTTCTCGTCCTCGCCTACAAGCTCCGAAGGAAGTCGATCATGGCGGCGCTGACCTCCGCCGCACGCTCTTGCTGGGTCCAATGACCGCAGCCGGGCAGCATCACAGCTGGCCGGAGCTTGGGAACCATTGCCGATTGATTGGCGATATACTGGGAGTTCACGGCAACGATAACATCCCGATTGCCGGCGATGTAGAGCGCAGGAACGGTTACCGCGGCTCTGGCAAGGGGGGCCAGGAGTTCCCAGCTGCGATCCACGTTGCGGTAAAAGCCGAGGGCACCACGGAATCCGGTCCGCGTGAATTCCGCGACATAAACATCGACGTCGGCCTCCGTGACCCAGGCCGGGAGGGATGTCGGATTGGTCAAAAAACCACCCTTCCGGGGCAGCATCCCTTTAGCAAACCCTCCGGCCTCCGAGGGCGGCGGACTGTCGCCCGAGAGCGTGTAGAGTTGGGAACGGATCGTCTGACGCACGTCGCGGCCGAGCGCCGCTTCGGCCTCGGGGGTCCGGAAGTAGAGCTGGTAGAAGATCGCATCCTTGTTCTGCGGCATGAGCGTCGTCGGCGGGACGGAGGTGCCGAACCCCCGTTCCCGGAATGGCACGCTTAGCGCGATGACAGCACGGAAGAGATCAGGGCGCAGAACCGCCGCTTGCCATCCTATCGTGGCCCCGGCGTCATGACCGGCGATCACCGCCTGCTCAGCGCCCAAGGCGCCGACGAGACCCACAATATCGCCGATGTCATGGACAATCGTATACTTCTCCACCTCCTCGGGACGGTCGCTCCGCCCATAGCCGCGCAGGTCGGGAGCCACCGCGCGGAACCCAGCCTTCGCCAGCGCCCCGAGCTGATGACGCCAGGAATACCAGCACTCGGGAAAGCCATGGCAGAGGATGACGAGCGGGCCTTCACCCTGTTCGGCCACGTGCAAGCGGATGCCGTTCGTCTCGATCACGCGATGCGTCACCTCGGGCATCGCCGAATCCACCCAGGATGTGGGCTCTGGACCAGCCCCGTTGGGCTCGGCGGCAGTGCCGTTGAGCGGCTTCGCGAAAGCGGCACCGACGGTGAGCGCGCCCGCAGCCGTGAGCATGTCGCGTCGGGAAAATGTCGTGTCTCGCATTGCGTTGCTTCCTTGATTGTCATGCATCGTCTGCGGTCGTTTTAACCGGCGATCGACAGAGGGTTAGGCCGGCGCGCGGCTGGTGGCGGCGGGACGAGCCTTGTCGCCGCCCGGCAGCGCGGGCCTGACGGCTTCAGCGATGGCGTGCTCGCGCCGCCAGACGGTGGAGTCGGGCGCGAGCTGCGGCTCCGACGGGAAAGGACGGCGCAGTTCGCGGTCGTAGCGGTCGAAATTGAAGCCAGGGCTCAATGGCGCCACCATGAACTGCGCGAACTGGCGAAGCCAGTTGCCGAGGGTGCGCCGGTTGTCGGGCAGCGCCGCATAACGACGCGCGATCGTCTCGAAGTCTTCGGGTAGGCGACCGGTCACATCAAGCACGTCGGTGGTTGGTGCGCCCAACTCGAAGGCGCCGCGCTTGTGATCGTCGATGTAGTAGCGAACGTTGCTTAGGAGATCGATCGGCAAGCCCCCCATCCGGGCCGTTTTCATGAACAGCCAGATAGGCGTCGGCACAACCCTGACCGATCGCCCCACCGCCCGGCCGATTGCCTTGGCCATGTCCTCCGCGCCGAGGAGGTCTGGTCCGGTTGGGCGGTAGCTCTTCCCTTCATGCCGGGCGGGATCCATCAAGGCGGCGACAGCAACTCGCGCGATATCCTCGTTGGAAGGTGGTGCATTGCGGCTATTGCCGTAAATCCAGGGAAAGACGCCGAGGTGTGCGGCAACGCCGGTCAACACCAGGTAGGAGTCAGCGAAGAAGCCAGGGTTGATGACAGTGTGGGAGACCCCAGGGATCATCGAGAACAGCCGATCGACCAGCCAGCTCTGGCGGGTCATGAGCGATGCATGCGCCGGGGTCGCCAGCCATTGGGTCAGACCAACGATGTGTTCGAGCCGGGCCTCCTTGGCGGCCACCGCGAAAGCGACCGCGCCTTGAATCATGTACGGATCGTAAGGCGGACAATAGTAGGCGCGCCGGACACCCTTCAGCGCGTTGGCGACTCGCTCGGCATCGCTCATGTCGGCGACGGCGATCTCGGCGCCCTGCGTCTTCAACCGCGCGCTGCGGTCATCCTCCCGCCGTACCATGGCGCGGACCGGATAGCCGGCGCGCAACAGCTCCGAGGTGACAACGGCGCCTGTTTTCCCGGTGGCGCCAGTGACGAGGATCTTGGGCAAGGACATGGCGAGGGCTCTTTCTATTGGAGTCAAAGCTAGGCCCGCTGGCCTTGGGCTACTATCCGCGATAATGTCGATGACTTATGAAGCAGAACTTCACAGTCAGGCAGGGCGCGCTCGACGGCATCGAAGCTTTCCTGGGCGTGGCCAGGCACAAGAGCTTTCGGCGCGCCGCCGCCGACCTCGGCGTGACGCCATCCGCCATCAGTCAGGCGGTGCGGGCGCTCGAGGCCAGGATCGGTGCGCCGCTCTTCACCCGGACCACCCGCAGCGTGGGCCTGACCGAAGCAGGCGGGCGTTTTCTGGCGCGGGCCAGGCCAGCCTTCGAGGAACTTCTCGCGGCCGGCGAGACAGCGCGCGATCTCGGCCGCCGGCCCTCGGGGCTACTTCGGCTGGCGGTGCCGCGCGCCGTTGTGCCGCTGATCCTGCAGCCGATGATCGCATCCTTTTGTGCGGCGTATCCGGACGTCCAGCTCGAGATCGCCGCGAGCGAGGAGCTTGTCGATATCGCGGAGCAGGGTTTTGACGCCGGCATTCGGCTCGGACAGTTCATTGCCGCCGACATGACCGCGGTGCGGCTGACGCCACCTTTTCGCTTCGTGGTGGTCGGCAGCCCTGACTATCTTGCTCGGGCAGGCGCACCGAAGCGACCGGAAGGTCTGCGCGGCCATGCCTGTCTTCGACAGCGCCGATCGAACGGCGCGATCGCGCTCTGGCGATTCATCGACGGAAACCGGCAGCTGGAGGTTTCGGTTGCGGGGCCTTTGATCGCCAACGACTTCCCGACTCTGCTCGCCGCGGCGCTCGAAGGCGTGGGCTTGGCGCAAATACCTGAGCCGGTCGCGAAGGCTGCGCTAGGCGAGCACAGATTGAGGCATGTGCTGACGGCCTTCGCGCCAACGACGCCCGGGATCTTCCTCTACCACTCCGGGCGACGGGAAGTTCTCCCGAAGCTACGCGCGTTCATCGATCACGCAAAAAGTCTTTCCCCAAAGGCCAAAGACACGCGCATCGCGTGACGCGCCTTTTTGTGGAAGACACGCCGGCGATGTCTAGTAGGTCTGCGCATTTGCCGGAGCTGCCGCAGCTGCGCGCGCGGCGGTGCCTCCATCCCAATGAAACTTCCCCTCTGCCCAAGCGTTCCATCGCGGATAAGCTTAGGTGAGAGCATGTCGCTTCGCGGAGATCGGACCATGATTGATTATCAGCGACTTCGAGATGGCCTTGTCGTGACTGCTTTCTGGAAGGCGAAACCGCAGGAGACCGAGGCGGCCGCCGGGATTTTGCGGGAATTTATGCCCAAAGCGCAAAATGATCCCGGTGTTCAAGCTTTCTTGATCCACCAGTCGAAAGACGAACCTTCCGAATTTCTCTTCTACGAAGTGTTCGAAGATGAAGACGCATTCGATGCGCATCAGAAATCGCCCCATTTCAAGGAAATGATCGCCGGCGAGGCATTGCCGAAGCTCGCAAACGCGAGCGCTCCCAGTATGTGGTGATCTGAGACCGAGGATCGCGCCGTGCTCAAAGCCAGCGCCCAAAAGCTCGATCCGAAAACTTCTCTGGAGGTCACCGATGATTGCCTATGTCTTTTGGCATGCTCCCCTGGCCGAGTTTAGTTCGAGGGACTACGGCGCTGCGCTGCTGGATTTCCAGGCGGATCTCATGAGCGCGCCACCTTCAGGGCTCGCATCTTGCGCGACTTATCAGATTTCCGAGGTGCCGTGGCTGAAGAGCCGGCCGGGCTATGAGGACTGGTATTTTGTGCACTCATGCGCTGATCTGGACGCTCTCAATGAAGCGGCCGTCAAACCAAGCCGCTGGGAGGTTCATGCTCGCATTGCGACCAAAATGGAAGTCGGCCATGGCGGTCTGTACCAGCATCTGCACGGCGAACAGCAGCCTCTCAGGGGCGAACGCGCGATTTGGCTAACGCGCCCGAGGGGCATCCGCTATCAGCGGCCGCTTCAGGAAATCATCGATGGCTCGACCGGCTTTCTCAGTTGTTGGCGCCGGCAGATGGTCCTTGGGCCGGGGGACGAATTCGTCATTGTCGGCAATTCATCCCTTGCACTCAATGCACCGACGGGTTGGCAGACCCGAAGCGTCGAGCGAACGGTCCTAGCGCACTAACGAGCGCCGTAACCGCTTTGACGTGACGCCGCGCTGTATCTGGTGGGCGTATACCCGCGGCCTGTCGGGTCGCGTTCGGTTGCCGGCGGCTCGAGCGAGGCTGTTGGAAACGGCTAGCGGTAATGACGACGGTGCGGGTAGATTGGTCCCGGCGCCTCCGCGCTGGCAAAATACGGATTGACCACGCATTGCGCGGCGCGGCCTGACGCCGACGCGTTGCATTGCGGCAGCGAGGTATAGCGGCAATCGAAATAGTTGATCGGGCCGTAGACCTGCAAGCAGACGGGATAGCCGGGTGCATAGGTCTGCGCATTCGCTGGAGCGAGCGTTGCGATCAATGGGATCGCCAAAGCCAGAATGCGCATCAGAATTTTCTCCGGGATTGGTGGGTGCGGCCGGGTTTGGGGTCAGTAGCTGCGCTGAAATAGGGATTGACGTCGCAGTAGGCCAGCCGGCCGGCGGCCGTGGCCTGGCATTGCTGGTAGCTCACAAAACTGCAATCGCCGTGCGCGCCGCCGTAATCGCAGCCCTTGATGCAGAACGGAAAGTCCCGCGCCATCGCGCTCATCGGGGCGAGCGCGAAAACGATGGCGACGAGAAGCACTTTTGGCATGGCTTCGCTCCGTTCGCATGTCGGCCAGCAGTTGGCACTTGCGACAGCTCAGCCAGTCTTCCTTGTCCGCGTCAATTCACGTTCGTGCGTCCGCGCCAACGACTGCGCATGCTCATTGCTCGGCCGCCCGTTTTCATGCGCCAGCAGAAATCGTATGATCGGGCACAACAGCCACGACGAGGTTCTGCGATGCCAGTCCAACAGCTCGAAATTACAGAAGCCGACCTCAAACAGGCGCGCCAAATCGAGCGCGGATGGGCCACGTTTGCGCGGGCGGGCTCACCAAACGAGAACATGGTGCGCGCAATCGCCGAAGGCATCGCTTGGGGTCGCCAGCAAGGGCTAGAACTGGCGAAGAAGGGTTAGACGCGACAGGCCCTTGGATTCTGATCAGGGGCCACCGTTGCAATTAACCATCCAGGTCAGATCTCAAGGTTGGGCACCGCCGTCCCTTGACTGCCCGAACAAAATGAGAACAATGTTCCCGTTATGTTCCAAATGGTCAGGAGGCGAGGATGTTGAGGATTTTCGTCGAGGAAGCGGCGGCGTTGGCGTCGATTACGCTGTTTGTCGGCATGATCGCGGTCTGGGCGCAGCTTATTCCGCAGTTCTGAGCGCCTTGCCGGACGGGCCTGGGGAAAAGCCTGATAGCGCGCGGCAATGGCGCGTTCCGCGTGGACTCCGCCCACTTGAGGTATCACCATTGCGGGGCGAATCGGACCGAGCCTGACGATCGCGCCCGCCCCTGATGCCGAAAGCTTTCTCGCCACCATGTCCAGCGCCGGATTCGTTCATCTCCACGCTCATTCGGCCTATTCGCTGCTGAAGGGGTCGATCAAGATCGCAAAGCTCGGCGAGCTCGCCAAAGCGGACCGCCAGCCGGCGCTGGCGCTGACTGACACCGACAATATGTTCGGGGCGCTGGAATTTTCCGACAAGATGGCGGGGTACGGCATCCAGCCCATCATCGGCTGCGAATTGGCGGTCGATTTCGGCGACCAGGACCCCAACGCACGCAGCGCGCATTTGGCTGGTCCGGCGCGGATCGTGCTGCTCGCATCGCGCGAGCGGGGTTACCGCAGCCTGATGCGGCTCAACTCGCGCGCGTTCCTGGAGACGCCGGTCCATCAATCCCCCCATATCAAGTTCGACTGGCTCGAGCACGACGCCGACGATCTGATTGCGCTGACGGGCGGGCCGGACGGGCCGATCTCGGCGGCGCTGCTTGCGGACCATGCGGCTCTCGCCGCCGTTCGCTGCGATCGCCTGGCAAGCCTGTTCGGCGATCGCCTTTACGTCGAATTGCAGCGTCACGGCATCGAGAAGGAGCGCCGCGTCGAGGCCCACCTGATCGATCTCGCCTATGCCAAAGGATTGCCGCTGGTTGCGACCAACGAGCCGTATTTCGCAACCGCGGATGACTACGAGGCCCATGACGCGCTGCTGTGTATTGCGGGCGGGCATCTGATCGCCGAGACCGATCGCGCCCAGCTCACCGCCGATCATCGCTTCAAGACCCGCGCGGAGATGGCGGTGCTGTTCGCCGACGTGCCGGAGGCCTTGGCCTCGACCATCGAGATTGCGGAACGTTGCGCGTTCCGCCCCGTCATGCGCAAGCCGATCTTGCCGCGGTTTACGGTCGGCGCCAGCGCTGCGGATGCGGAGAGCGACGAGGCCGCGGAATTGCGCCGTCAGGCCGAAGAGGGGCTTGCCAACCGCCTCAGCGTTCACGGCCTCTCGCAAGGAAGCTCGGAAGGGGATTATCGCGACCGGCTTGCCTTCGAGATCGACGTCATTACCCGCATGAACTATGCGGGCTATTTCCTGATCGTCGCCGATTTCATCAAATGGGCAAAATCGCAGGGCATCCCGGTCGGCCCCGGGCGTGGCTCGGGCGCGGGCTCGCTGGTCGCCTACGCCTTGACCATCACCGATCTCGATCCGATCCGCTTCGGTCTCCTGTTCGAGCGCTTCCTCAATCCCGAGCGCGTGTCGATGCCGGACTTCGACATCGATTTCTGCCAGGACCGGCGCGGCGAGGTGATCGACTACGTGCAGCAGCGCTACGGCCGCGACCAGGTCGCCCAGATCATCACCTTCGGCACCCTGCAGGCGCGCGGCGTGCTGCGCGACGTCGGCCGCGTGTTGCAAATGCCCTATGGGCAGGTCGACAAGCTGACCAAGCTCGTTCCGCAAAATCCCGCCGCTCCTGTCACGCTCGCCGCGGCGATCGCAAGCGAGCCGAAGCTGCAGGCCTTTCGCGACGAGGATCCGGTGGTCGCGCGCGCCTTCGATATCGCCCAACGCCTCGAGGGCCTGACGCGGCACGCCTCCACCCATGCCGCCGGCATCGTGATCGGCGATCGCCCCCTGAGCGAGCTCGTGCCGCTCTACCGCGATCCGAAATCCGATATGCCGGTGACCCAGTTCAACATGAAATGGGTGGAACCCGCGGGCCTCGTCAAGTTCGACTTCCTGGGCCTGAAGACGCTGACGGTGCTGGACGTCGCCGTCAAACTTTTGAAGCGGCGCGGCGTCGATGTCGATCTCACGACCCTGCCGCTCGACGATGCCGCAAGCTACCAGATGCTGGCGCGGGGCGATGTGGTCGGCGTCTTCCAGGTGGAAAGCCAGGGCATGCGGCGGGCGCTGGTCGACATGCGGCCCGACCGTTTCGAGGACATCATCGCGCTGGTCGCGCTGTATCGGCCGGGTCCGATGGCGAACATCCCGACCTACTGCGCGCGCAAACATGGCGACGAAGAGCCGGAATATCTGCATCCGATGCTGGAGCCGATCCTCAAAGAGACTTTTGGCGTCATCATCTACCAGGAGCAGGTGATGCAGATCGCGCAGGTGATGGCCGGCTATTCGCTCGGCGAAGCCGACCTGTTGCGCCGCGCGATGGGCAAGAAAATCCGCTCTGAGATGGAGAAGCAGCGCTCGGGCTTCGTTGCGGGCTCGGTCAAGAACGGCGTGCCGAAAGCGCAAGCCGAGACCATCTTCGAATTGCTAGCGAAATTCGCCGATTACGGCTTCAACAAGAGCCACGCCGCGGCCTACGCGCTGGTGTCGTACCACACCGCCTATATGAAGGCGCACCATCCGGTCGAGTTCCTCGCCGCCTCGATGACGCTGGACCTCAACAACACCGACAAGCTCAACGAATTTCGCAGCGAGGCGCAACGGCTCGGCATCAAGGTCGAGGCGCCCTCTATCAACCGCTCCGGCGCCAGTTTCGAGGTGGCTGACGGCACGATCTATTACGCGCTCGCCGCACTGAAGGGTGTGGGACCGCAAGCCGTCGAACTGATCGTCGAGGAGCGCAGGAAAGGCTTGTTCACCTCGCTTGCTGATTTCGCCGCGCGCGTCAATCCGCGCGCGATCAACAAGCGTGTGATCGAGAGTCTTGCAGCCGCCGGCGCCTTCGACGCGCTCGATGCCAATCGTGCCCGCGTATTTGCCGGCGCCGAAGCGATCCTGGCCGCCTGTCAGCGCAGCCATGAGGCCGCGAGCATCGGACAGAATGACATGTTCGGCAATGCCGCCGACGCGCCGACCATCATGCTGCCCCAGGTTGAGCCATGGCTGCCGGCCGAGCGGCTGCGGCGCGAATATGACGCCATCGGCTTCTTCCTGTCCGGCCATCCGCTCGACGACTACGCGACCATCTTGAAGCGGTTGAGGGTGCAATCCTGGGCGGAATTCTCGCGCGCGGTCAAAACCGGGGCGACCGCCGGCAAGGTTGCCGCCACCGTGGTGTCGCGGATGGAACGGCGCACCAAGACGGGCAACAAGATGGGCATCATAGGGCTTTCAGACCCGACCGGGCATTTCGAGGCGGTGCTGTTCTCCGAAGGGCTCGCGCAATATCGCGAGGTACTGGAGCCGGGTGCCGCAGTGCTGTTGCAGTTGGGCGCCGAATTGCAGGGCGAGGACATCCGAGCCCGCGTGCTGCATGCCGAGCCCCTCGATGATGCCGCCGCCAAGACGCAAAAGGGCTTGCGCATCTTCGTTCGCGATACCAAGCCGCTCGATTCCATCGCCAAGCGGCTTAATATGCCGGAAGCGTCTCCTCAGAACGGAGCGGCCCGCGGGCCGCAGGCGAAGCCGGCCGCGGCGCCGAACGGTGCCGACGGTGACGTGTCGCTCGTGATCATGCTTGATCTCGAAACCGAAGTGGAAATGAAGCTGCCGGGCCGCTTCAAGGTCTCGCCGCAGATTGCCGGGGCAATCAAAGCGGTATCTGGCGTGGTCGACGTGCAGACGCTGTAGGTCGATCCCGCGTGAGCGCTACGCAGCGCGCCTTGATTGCAGCGCAATTCGTTCAAACAATGTTCAGCTGGCGCGGAGCTGAATGCGCGCCGGGACCTTCAATGATGGGCGGAACTTCCATGCGACTCGTCAGGACGACTTTTATTTTTTCGCTAGGCCTGCTGCTGACGTCGGCAGTGACGGCATCTCTTGATCCGGCCGCCGCGCAGCAGCAGGAGAAGCGCGTCGCACTGGTGATCGGGAACGGCGCCTACGCCAAGGGGCCGCTTGCGACCACGGCCAACGATGCCGGTCTGGTCGCCCAGACCCTGCAGGCTGCAGGCTTCGACGTCATCGGCGCGCGCGATCTCGATGCGGACTCGCTCCGCAAAACATTCCGCGATTTCATGCAGAAAGCGGAGAGCGATCCCGCCAACACCGTCGCGATGGTCTATCTCTCCGGCTACGGCGTGCAGCTCGCCGGCGAGAACTACTTCATTCCGGTCGATTCAACGATCACCCGCGACACCGACATTCCGATCGAGGGGCTGCGCGTCAGCGATTATACGCGCGAACTCGCCTCGGTGCCGTTGAAGGCCAGCGTCTTCGTGCTCGATGCCGCGCGGCAGCAGCCTTTCGTGGAAGGCGGAAACCCGATCGCCAGCGGCCTTGCGCTGGTCGATCCCGCGCCGAACTCGCTGATCGCGTTCAACGCCGCGCCCGGCACTGTCGCACCCGGCGAGCCCGGACCCTACGGCGTCTACGCGCAGTCGCTGGCGGAAATGATCCGCACCGGCGGCCTGTTGCTGCCTGACGTTTTTGATCGCCTGCGCCTGCGCGTCAGCGAAAACACCAAGGGTGGGCAAATCCCGTGGGATGCGCAGAAAATCCAGGTGCCGTTCACCTTCTTCGATCGCGCGCCCGATGCACCGCCAGTGCAGGGCACCCCGGATCAGGTCGCCGCAATCCGCGAGCGGCCGATGCGCGATCTTGGCGCGCAAGACGCCTTCACCGCGGCTCTCACGCGCGACACCATGCAGGGCTACGAGGATTTTCTCCTCGCCTATCCCGGCGATCCCTTGGCGCGGCGGGTGAGGGCGATCGTCGCCGCGCGCCGCGAGGCGATCACCTGGCGCCGCACCTATCTCGCCGATACGCCGGATGCCTATTGGTCCTATTTGCGGCGCTATCCGCGCGGGCCGCATGCGTGGGATGCCCGCCGGCGCCTTACGATCCTCTCGGCTGCGCTCGAGCCGCCGCCGACATTTGCGATGATCGACTACGACCTGCCGCCGCCGCCGGCAGACGAGTTCGTCTACGTCGATCGGCCCGTATTCTATTTCGGTGATCCCGAATTCGCCTTTGCGCCGCCCCCGCCGCCGCCCCTGTTCTTCCTGCCGCCGCCACCGCCGGATTTTGTGGTGCTGACGCCGCCATTCGCCCCAGTCGGGTTGTTCATCCTGCCGCAGCCCTATTTCGTGCCGGTGGCGGCTTACGTCCGGCCGCCGGTGTATGTGGCGGCGCCGGCGAACAACATCATCTTCAACAACATCCACAACACGACTGTCATCAACAACACGATCAACGTGGCACCGAAGGTTCAGAACAACATTACGACCGCTGCCGTGACCGGTCAGACCGGCGCGGGGCCGCAAATCCCAAATACGCTTAAGGCAAAGGCCGCGGCGATCAACTCGGGCCAAGCGGCGATTCCACCGAACACGCTGGTCAATACAAATGCAAAAACGTCGACCAAGCAGGTCTTCCCGGTGAACGCGACGTCCACGTCCACCACGACAACGGCACCGCCGCCGGGAACGGCGACCAAGCTGCTGAGCGGGACCCAGCAGGGAACGGGGACACAGCCGGGAACGGCGACCCACACCGGAACTGGAACCCAACAGGGAACCCAGCCGCAGGGAACTGCTAACCTCAAGCCAGCCAATGCTCTGCCCGGCAGTCCGGCCGGAACGGCGCTTCCTGGTCAAACGGCCAAAGGAAATGACGCGAGCAAGGGCGCCACAGGGGGTACAACGGGCCCCGACATCGCCATCAGGCGCGACCGGAGGCGGAACGGCGCCGAACACGAAGCTCGGCACGCCATCTACAACGTCGCCGTCGACATCGCCATCGGGCGCGACCGGAGGCGGAACGGCGCCGAACACGAAGCTCGGCACGCCATCGACAACGTCGCCGTCGACATCGCCATTAGGCGCGACCGGAGGTGGAACGGCGCCGAATACGAAGCTCGGCACGTCGCCGTCGACAACATCGCCATCGGGCGCAGCAGGGACCGGGGCGACGCCGGGAACCAAACTGACGACGCCGACCACCCCGTCGCCTCCCGCAATGCAGGAGCATGAGAGGAAAGGGGTCGCTCCAACGACCTCGACGCTGGCCAGACCTGATGTGAAGCCGGCCAATCCGCCGCCACCTCCACCGCCGAGGTCGGAAGTCAGGCGGTTGACGACGCCACCTCCGGCGCCTCCGAAGCAGGAGGCCACGCGGGTTGCACCACCGCCGCCTCCATCGCCGAGGGCGGTGGTGCCGCCATCGCCACCGCCGAGGGCTGCCGCGCCTCCGCCGCCGCCGAGGGCCCCGGTTGCGGCCGTCCGGCCCCCGCCACCGCCGCCTCCGCCGCCTAGGCCGGCGGCCCCGGCAGCGGCAGCGGCAGCGAAGAAATGTCCGCCCAACCAACCTAAATGCTAAGGTGCAGAAGCTTAGGCGCTCCGGTTCATCAGAACCGGGGTGCCAAAATCTGCTGGGGGTCCAATGTGCGAGATGTGTCCGCAACACGCGCGTCGCCTGTTCGAACCATCGCGGCGGAGTTTCATTTTCGCGGCGTCAGCGATTGGCTTGTTGCTCGCCAATGGCGCTGTCGCCAAGGAAAGGAAGTCGCCACCCAAGCCGCAAAACGTTCTCTCGCCGGATGCGGCGCTGAAGCGATTGAAGGACGGCAATGAGCGTTACGTCGAGGGCGTGGCGAAGCGCCACGACTTCAGACATGAGCGGGAAGCGCTGACGGGGGGCCAGAACCCCTATGCGGCAATCCTGAGCTGCGCGGACTCGCGCATTGCGCCCGAATACGCCTTCGATAGCGGGCGGGGAGACCTGTTCGTGTGTCGCGTGGCCGGCAATTTCGCCAACGACGATACGGTCGCGAGCATGGAATATGCCGTCGCTGTGCTCAATGCGCCGTTGATCCTCGTGCTCGGGCACGACCGCTGCGGCGCGGTCGATGCGACCATCAAGTCGCTCAAGGACGACAAGCCGCTGCCGGGCCATATGCCATCGCTGGTGACGGCGATCGCGCCCGCGGTGAAGGCGGTCTCGCAGCAGACCGGCGACGCGCTCGACAACGCCATCCGACAGAACGTGGTCGACAATGTCGCCAAGTTGAAGGGCGCTACCCCGATCCTGAGCGCGGCCGTTGACCAGAACAAGCTAAAGGTCGTCGGCGGCATCTACCGCCTGAAGGACGGTGAGGTCGAAATGGTCGCCTAAGAGGGGAAAGAGGCCATTTGGGGCGGTTTCACCCAAAAACCGGCCGTATTTCCTTGCTTCCCCCGAAAATACGGCTATATACCGCGCCATCTCACACGGAAACATGGCTTAAAAGGCCGTCCGGTGGCAGCCGGGCCGAAAAGGCTCGTTTGCTCACACGTTTCCGGAGGAACCAACCGGAGAACTGATATCATGGCGCTACCTGATTTTTCTATGCGTCAGCTGCTTGAAGCTGGCGTGCACTTTGGTCACCAATCGCACCGCTGGAATCCGAAGATGTCGGATTTCATTTTCGGTGCCCGCAACAACATCCATATCATCGACCTCGCCCAGACCGTGCCGTTGCTGCATCGCGCGCTCCAGGCGGTGAGTGATACCGTCGCCAAGGGCGGCCGTATCCTGTTCGTCGGCACCAAGCGCCAGGCGCAGGACGGCGTGGCCGAGGCCGCCAAGCGCTCCGCGCAGTATTTCGTCAATTCGCGCTGGCTCGGCGGCACGCTGACCAACTGGAAGACGGTGTCCGGGTCGATCAAGCGGCTGCGACAGCTTGAGGAGATGCTCGGCTCCGGCGAGGGCGCGCAGTACACCAAGAAGGAACGGCTGACCCTGCAGCGCGAACGCGACAAGCTCGATCGCTCGCTCGGCGGTATCAAGGACATGGGCGGTCTTCCCGACATGATCTTCGTGATCGACACCAACAAGGAAGACATCGCGATTTCCGAAGCCCGGCGGCTCAATATTCCCGTCGCCGCGATCGTCGATACCAATTCCGATCCCAAGGGCATCACCTATGTCGTGCCCGGCAATGACGACGCCGGTCGCGCCATTTCGCTGTATTGCGACCTGGTCGCCCGCGCGGCAATCGATGGCATTTCGCGGGCACAGGGCGACGCCGGCATCGATGTTGGCGCCTCCGTCCAGCCGGCGCGCGAGGAAATTCCTGCCGCGCCGAAAGCCGCGGGCTTCCAGGGTCTGGCAGGTCCGCGCGGCTCCGCCGACGACCTCAAGAAGCTTACCGGCGTTTCCGGTGCGATCGAGAAGAAGTTCAACGACCTCGGTATCTTCCACTATTGGCAGCTCGCCGAACTCGATCACGATACGGTCCACAAGATCGGCGAAGAGGTCGGACTTCCGAGCCGCGCCGATAGCTGGGTTGCCCAGGCCAAGGCGCTGACCGCGGAAGCGGAATAACGTAACGCGATGGCCGGAGTTCTTTTCCGGCCACGATTTCATTCTCCGGCAATTCCTGACGGCGGCGAGGCGGCGAGATAGCCGCGCTGCAATTGCCCTGACAGGCAAGAGGACGTTCAACGATGGCAACGATCACAGCAGCGATGGTCAAGGACCTGCGCGACTCGACCGGCGCGGGCATGATGGATTGCAAGCAGGCGCTCGCCGAGAACAACGGCGACATGCAGACGGCGATCGACTGGCTGCGCAAGAAGGGCCTGTCAAAGGCCGCCAAAAAGGCCGGCCGCGTCGCCGCCGAGGGTCTGATCGGCGCCGCGACGTCGGGCACCAAAGGCGTCGTCGTCGAGGTCAATTCCGAGACCGACTTCGTCGCGCGCAACGGGCAGTTCCAGGGTCTGGTCAAGATGATCGCGCAGGTCGCGCTCCAGGTTGGCGCCGACATCGAGAAGATCAAGGCCGCCAAGATCGGCAACGTGACGGTTGAGATCGCAATTGCCGACGCCATCGCAACTATCGGCGAAAACATGACGCTGCGCCGCGCCGCTTCGCTCGAAGTCACCAAGGGCGTGGTATCGAGCTACGTGCATAACGCCGTGATCGAAGGCGCCGGCAAGATGGGCGTGATCGTGGCGCTCGAATCACCCGGCAAGACCGACGAGCTCGCCCAGCTCGGCCGCCAGCTTGCCATGCATGTCGCCGCCGCCAATCCACAGGCAATCGACCCGGCCGGGCTCGATCCTGCCGTGGTCAAGCGCGAAAAGGACGTGCTGGCTGACAAGTACCGTCAGCAGGGCAAGCCGGAGAACGTGATCGAGAAGATCGTCGAATCCGGGCTCAAGACCTTCTACAAGGAAGTCTGCCTGCTCGAGCAGGCTTTTATCCATGACAGCGGCAAATCGGTCGCCCAGGCCGTCAAGGAAGCTGAGGGCAAGGTCGGCGGAGCTGTGAAGATCGCTGGATTTGTGCGCTATGCTCTTGGCGAGGGAATCGAAAAGCAGGAATCCGATTTCGCAGCCGAGGTCGCGGCGGCCAGCGGCAAGAAGTAGCCGCCGGAACTTATCCCTCCGGCGTTACGCCGGAGCTTGTTCGCGCGGGAAGGAAAGCTAAATGGCTGAGCCGGTCTACCGTCGCGTGGTGATCAAGCTGTCAGGCGAATATCTCGCAGGCAGCCATTCCTTCGGAATCGACCAGCCGACCGTTGAGCGGATCGCGGACGAGTTGATTGCCGCCCAGAAGCTGGGCGGTGAGATCGCGGTCGTCGTCGGCGGCGGCAACATGATCCGGGGTGTCGACGTGTCGTCGCGAGGTGTACCCCGGCCGACCGCCGATACCATGGGCATGCTCGTGACCGTGATGAACTGCCTGGCGATCGAGGCCGCGATCGAGCGCAAGGGAACGGGTGCGCGAACGCTCTCGGCGTTCGTGATGCCGCAGATCTGCGAGCTGTTCACCCGCGGTGCCACGCACAAATATCTCGCCGAGGGCCGCATCGTGCTGCTGGGTGGCGGAACCGGCAATCCGTTCTTTACGACTGATACCACGGCGGTGTTGCGCGCGGCCGAAATCGGGGCCGAGGCGGTGCTGAAGGCCACCAACGTCGATGGCGTCTACAGCGCTGACCCCAAAAAGGACCCGTCGGCTAAACGTTTTGACCGTTTGACACATTCCCAAGCGATCGAGGGCGACTACAAGGTCATGGATGCGACCGCATTCGCGCTTGCCCGCGAGGCGTCGCTGCCTATCATCGTATTCTCAATCGCCGAACCGGGTTCGATCGGCGCTATTCTGCGCGGCACCGGTCACGGGACGATCGTCGCCGGCTGACCAGGGTCTCGCTCGTCGGACCCGCGACCGGTCGGGCGCGTTGATGACGGCGTAGCAGAAGGGAGAGCGTTATGCCCACGGGTAATTTCGACATCAATGAATTGAAGCGCCGCATGCAAGGCGCGACCCAGGCGCTCAAGCATGAGCTGGGTGGCTTGCGGACCGGCCGCGCCTCGGCCTCGATGCTGGAGCCGGTGCAGGTCGACGCCTATGGCACCCACATGCCGCTGAACCAGCTTGCCACCATCAGCGTGCCCGAGCCGCGGCTGTTGTCCGTGCAGGTCTGGGACAAGTCGATGGTCAAGGCGGTGGAGAAGGCGATCGTCGATTCCAATCTGGGCCTGTCGCCTGCGACCGAAGGGCAGGTGCTGCGCTTGCGGATTCCCGAGCTCAATGAAGAGCGCCGCAAGGAACTCGTCAAGGTCGCGCACAAATATGCCGAAGCCGCCAAGGTCGCGGTCCGCCATGTCCGGCGCGATGGTCTCGACACCGTCAAGAAGCTCGAGAAGAACCACGAGATTTCCGAGGACGACCAGGAGCGGCTTGCCCATGATGTGCAGAAGGCAACCGACGGAATGATCTCCGAGATCGATCAGCTGCTCGCGGCCAAGGAAAAGGAAATCCTCACCGTATAAGCAGCGGTGATTTTCTGGGGACTGATTGATGTCGAACGCCGCCGCTCCCGCCAGCCAGGGGGCAGATCGTACGGATAGCCCGTTGCATGTGGCCGTCATCATGGACGGCAACGGACGTTGGGCTGCGGCCCGCGGTCTGCCGCGCGCCGAAGGTCACCGCCGCGGCGTCGAGGCGTTGCGCCGCGTCGTTCGCGCCGCCCACGAGCTCGGCATTCTCTACCTGACGATTTTTTCCTTCAGCTCGGAAAACTGGTCGCGGCCCGCGACCGAAATCGGCGACCTGTTCGGGCTGCTGCGGCGATTCATCCGCAACGATCTGGCGACGCTGCATCGCGACGGCGTCAGGGTGCGCGTCATCGGCGAGCGGCAAGGACTGGAGTCCGATATTTGCGCGCTTCTGAGCGAGGCGGAAGAGCTGACGCGGGACAATACCCGTCTCAATCTCGTCGTCGCCTTCAACTACGGTTCGCGGCAGGAAATCGCGAATGCGGCACAGCGGCTCGCGCGTGAAGTGGCGGACGGCAAGCGCGATCCGGCCTCGATCGATGCCGACGCGCTCGGGCAGTATCTCGACGCGCCGGATATTCCCGATCCCGATCTGATCATCCGCACCAGCGGCGAACAGCGGCTGTCGAACTTCCTGATGTGGCAGGCAGCCTACAGCGAACTCGTGTTCGTGCCGGTCCACTGGCCGGATTTCGACAAGGCCGCGCTCGAAAGCGCAATTGCCGAATATGGCCGGCGCGAGCGGCGCTTCGGCGGCCTGGCCGCGGCGAAAACCGGATCGTGAGCAACGGCGAAAGCGCACCGGCGTCGGTTGGCGGGCAGAGTTCGCGTAATCTGCTTTTGCGCGTCGCCGCAGCAGTAGTGCTCGCGCCGCTGGCGATTGCAATCGCGTATGCCGGCGGATGGCTGTGGACCGCGCTGGTGACGCTGGTCGCGATCGGCCTCTATGTCGAGTGGCTGACGATCGTAGCCGCGCGCGAGGGGCGCGTGGTCGCTGCCGGCATTGTCGCAACCGTGGCCGCGGGACTTTGTCTCATCGAGGGGTGGATCGACGCCGCATTCATCGTGCTGCTGATCGGCGTGCTGGCTGTAGCCGCGATCGCGCAAGCGCGGCGTGGCTGGATCGCCGGCGGATTTCTATATGCCGCTGCGGCGCAAGCCGCGTCGGTTTTGGTGCGTCTCGACTCCAGGAACGGCTTCGTGGCACTGGTTTTCGTTCTGCTGGTCGTGTGGGTGACCGATATCGGCGGATACTTCGCAGGCCGGAGCATTGGCGGACCAAAACTCTGGCCCCGGGTCAGCCCGAAGAAGACCTGGGCAGGCGCCATCGGCGGCTTTGTTGCGAGTCTCGTCGTTGCTTGCGGCTTTGTGGCGTTCGATCTCGGCAAGGCCGGGTCGCTTTTGCCGCTGGGAGCGGTCCTCTCGATCGTTTCACAACTCGGCGATCTCTTCGAATCGGCGGTAAAACGCCGTTTCGGTGTCAAGGATTCCAGCCACATCATTCCCGGACATGGCGGCCTGTTGGATCGCCTGGACGGGTTTGTTGCTGCCATTATCTTCGCGGCGATTTTAGGCTTTGTGCGGGGCGGTATGGATGGCGTCGGCCGCGGTCTTATGGTTTGGTGAGGACATGAGCGCTGTTCCGTTGCGTAACAACAAGGCCGCTGCAGGTACGGTGCGCGCCGTGACCGTGCTGGGGGCCACCGGCTCGATCGGCGACAGCACCATGGATTTGCTGCGGGCCGCGCGCGATCGCTACCGCGTCGAGGCGTTGACCGCGAACGGCAATGTGCAGGCACTGGCGAAGCTTGCACGCGAGTTCGATGCGCGCTTTGTCGCGATCGCCGATCCGCGCCGGCTGACGGAGCTGAAAGAGCAGTTGGCCGGCACCCGCACCGAATGCGGCGCCGGCGAGAGCGCGATCATCGAGGCTGCGGCCCGTCCGGCGGACTGGGTGATGGCAGCCGTGAGCGGCGCCGCCGGATTGAAGCCCGCGCTTGCGGCGGTCGATCGTGGCGCCACCGTGGCGCTGGCCAACAAGGAATGCCTCGTCTGCGCAGGCGATTTTTTCATGCAGCGCGCCGCGAAAGCCGGCGCCTGCATTCTGCCCGCCGATTCCGAGCACAATGCGCTATTTCAGGCACTGGGTTCGGGCAATCGCGAAGAACTGGTCCGCGTCATCATCACCGCATCGGGCGGGCCGTTTCGCACCTGGGCCGCCGCCGATATCGAGCAGGCGACGCTGGCACAGGCCTTGAAACATCCGAACTGGAGCATGGGACAGAAGATCACCATCGATTCCGCTTCGATGATGAACAAGGGGCTCGAAGTCATCGAAGCCTCCTATCTGTTCGCGCTGGCACCGGAGGAGATCGAAGTGCTGGTGCATCCGCAATCGATCGTCCACGGCATGGTCGAGTTTTCGGATCGTTCCGTCGTTGCGCAGTTGGGGGCACCCGACATGCGCACGCCGATCGCCCATTGCCTCGGATGGCCCAACCGCATCGTGGGGCCGGCGGCCAAGCTCGATCTGGCCAAGATCGGGCAGTTGACGTTCGAAGCGCCGGATTTCGAGCGTTTCCCGGCACTGCGGCTTGCTTACGAATCGTTAAGGACCGGACGCGGCGCGACCACGGTATACAATGCGGCGAACGAGGTCGCGGTGGCCGCATTCATCGCCGGCAAGATCAAGTTCGGCGCGATCGCACGCCTCGTCGAAGCGACGATCGAGGCCTGGGTTCGCTCCGGCAATCTGGCGCCGTTGACCTCGGCCGACGACGCCATCGCCGTTGACCATAGCGCGCGAAACAAGGCCGCCACCCTCTTGCCTCAAATTGCCTTAAAGGCATCTTAAGAGGGTTGGGAACAGGGCTTCCGGCCCTGGGTAAGGGGAATCGATGTCTGAGTTTTTTTTACATAGTTTCAACACGTTGAACCATGGGCTCATCGGTTACGCGGTCCCCTTTTTGTTCGTCCTCACCATTGTGGTCTTCTTCCATGAACTCGGCCATTTTCTGATCGCCCGCTGGGCTGGCGTGAAAGTGCTGACATTCTCGCTCGGTTTCGGGCCGGAACTCGCCGGTTTCAACGACCGTCATGGCACGCGATGGAAGATCTCCGCGGTGCCCCTTGGCGGCTATGTGAAGTTCTTCGGCGATGACACAGAAGCCTCGACGCCGTCGGCCGACGCCCTCGCCAACATGACCGACGAGGAGCGCGCCAGCAGCTTCCACCACAAGAAGGTCGGGCCGCGTGCGGCGATCGTGGCCGCGGGGCCGATCGCCAATTTCATTTTGGCGATCGTGATATTTACGGGCCTGTTCACCTTCTACGGCAAGCCAAGCACGTCGGCGCGCGTCGACAAGGTCGAGGCGAACAGCGCTGCCGCGACGGCCGGATTTCAGGTCGGCGACATCGTGACGTCGATTGACGGCTCCAAGATCGAGAGTTTCACCGACATGCAACGCATTGTTGGCGTGCGGGCCGGAGAAAAGCTGACATTTACGGTCAAGCGCGGCGATACCACGCTGCAGCTGCAAGGCACGCCCCAACTGCGGGAAGTGAAGGATCCTTTCGGCAATGTTCACCGGCTTGGCGTATTGGGAATCACCCGGCAGACCGCCGCAGGCGACGTCGTGACCGAGCGCGTTGACCCGGCGACTGCATTGTGGCTCGGCGTCAAGGAAACCTGGTTCGTCATTGACCGGACGTTTGCGTATATCGGCGGCGTCTTTACGGGCCGCGAAGCAGCCGACCAGGTCGGCGGGCCGCTCCGCATTGCCCAGATTTCAGGACAGGTAGCGACCATCGGTCTGGCCGCATTGGTGCACCTCGCCGCGGTGCTCTCGATCTCGATTGGGCTTTTGAACCTATTCCCGGTGCCGCTGCTCGATGGCGGTCACCTTTTGTTCTATGCGGTGGAGGCTGTCCGCGGGCGTCCGTTGTCGGATCGGGCGCAGGAAATGGGGTTCCGAATCGGTCTCGGTCTGGTGCTGATGCTGATGGTGTTTGCGACTTATAACGACATCCTGCATCTGGCGGCATCCTGACGCGGCTTTTTTGTGGCGTTGCTAATAGGCAACGTCTTGGAATGAAAATGGAATCGCACCGCGATGTTGCGTTTGCCGCCCCCACGAAATTAGCTACAAGCGGGGCAGCAGACGGGAATCTGCCGGTTCGCGGGGGTCGCGATCCGGCATTGGAATGACAAGGGCGCGTTGCGCATGATTGTTGGAATGCGGCTACGGGCGGCCATGCTGGGCGCCCTGATCATGTTGGCTGTGCCAGTCGCGGCCTCGCTGGCGTCCATGCTTGCGTCCTCGCCGGCCGCTGCCCAGACCGTGCAGTCGATCGAGGTCGTTGGGAACCGGCGCGTCGAACTCGAGACCATCCGCTCTTATTTCAAGCCGGGGCCCGGCGGCGTGCTCGACCAGGGGCGGATCGATGACGGCCTGAAAGCACTGATCGAAACCGGTCTGTTTCAGGACGTCAGAATCAGCCGGCAGGGTGGCAAGATCGTTGTCACCGTGGTCGAAAACCCCGTGATCGGCCGCATCGCCTTCGAGGGCAACAAGAAGGTCAAGGACGACCAGCTAACGGCTGAGATCCAGTCCAAGCCGCGCGGTACGTTCTCGCGCCCGATGGTGCAGTCCGATGCCCAGCGCATCGTCGAAATCTACCGCCATTCAGGCCGCTACGACGTACGCGTGACGCCGGAAATCATCGAGCAGCCCAACAACCGCGTCGATCTGGTTTTCACCATCGTCGAGGGTGGGAAAACCGGCATCAAGTCGATCGAATTCGTCGGCAACGTTGCTTATTCGTCGTATCGCTTGCGCGACATCATCAAGACGCGCGAATCGAATCTCTTGAGCTTCCTCGGCGGCGCCGACGTCTATGATCCGGACCGGGTCGAGGCCGATCGGGATTTGATTCGCCGCTTTTATCTCAAGCACGGCTATGCCGACGTGCAGGTGGTGGCGGCGCTGACCGAATACGACCCGGAACGCAAGGGCTTCCTGGTGACCTTCAAGATCGAGGAAGGCCAGCAATATCGCGTGGGGTCGGTCGCGTTCAATTCATCCATCGCGACCCTCGACGGAAATACGCTAAGCAGCTTCTCGCACGTCTATGTCGGCTCGGTTTACAACGCCGAGGCGCTGGAGAAGTCGGTCGAGGAAATGCAGATCGAGGCCTCGCGGCGCGGTTACGCCTTTGCGATCGTGCATCCGCGCGGCGATCGCAATTTCGACGCCCACACCGTCTCGATCGTCTTTGGTATCGACGAGGGGCCGCGGACCTACATCGAGCGCATCAACATACGGGGCAACACCCGCACGCGGGATTACGTGATTCGCCGCGAATTCGATGTGTCCGAGGGCGACGCCTATAATCGTGCGCTGGTGGACCGTGCCGAGCGCCGGCTGAAGAATCTCGATTACTTCAAGACCGTGAAGATCGCGACCGAGCCGGGTTCGTCGAGCGATCGCGTGATCCTCGTCGTCGATCTCGAGGAGAAATCGACCGGCGACTTCTCGGTATCGGGTGGTTATTCGACCACGGACGGTGCGCTCGGCGAAGTCAGCATTTCCGAGCGTAACTTCCTCGGCCGCGGCCTGTTCGCCAAGGCGGCGGTGCAATATGGCCAGTACGCCCGCGGCGGCTCGCTGTCGTTCGTCGACCCCTATCTGCTGGACTATCGCGTTGCCGGTGGCCTCGATATTTTTTATCGCGAACAACTCGCCAACAATTTCATCTCGTACGGCACCAAGACGCTGGGCTTCAGCCCCCGGCTGGGCTTCGGATTGCGCGAAGACTTGACCTTGCAGCTTCGCTATTCGCTTTATCAGCAGACCATCTCGCTGCCGGGCTATCTGGCGAACTGTAACAACAATCCCGCCAATCCGTTCCTCGCCTTCAATCCGTCACCGGCCTTCGTGAACACGCTCCCCGGCGGCGCGGCCCAAGCGGTGGCGATGGGCGCGGTGGACGCATCGGGCATCGGCCTGTGGTGCTACAGCGACGGCGAAGCGTCGCTGCCGATTCGCAAGGAGCTTGCGAGCGGCAAGACGTTGACCTCTTCGGTCGGCTACTCGCTGAACTACAACACGCTCGACAACAACAAGAACCCGACCGATGGTCTATTGGTCGACTTCAAGCAGGACTTTGCCGGCGTCGGTGGCGATGTGAGCTACCTGAAATCGACCATCGACGGCAAATATTACACGCCGCTGGTTAGCGATATCGTCGGACTGGTCCACTTGCAGGGCGGCATCCTGAGCAAGGTCGGCAGTGATCTGCGCATGCTGGACCAGTTCCAGATGGGACCGAATCTGGTCCGCGGCTTTGCCCCGAACGGTATCGGTCCGCGTGACATCAATCCCTTCGGCACCCAGGACGCGCTCGGCGGCACCAAATATTGGGGTGCGTCGTTCGAATTGCAGATGCCGTTCTGGTTTCTGCCCAAGGAAGTGGGCTTGAAGGGCGCCGTCTATGCTGATGCCGGCGGTCTGTATGACTACAAGGGGCCGACGACGTGGGCCGCGACGGGCGAACTCACGACGCCGCAAAACTCGAACTGCATCAAGCCGTCGCTGCCGGGGGCATTCCCCATTTCGGCGGGAACCTGCACGGGGCTGGTGTACGACAGCAGCAACGTCGTGCGTTCGTCGGTGGGTGTCGGCTTGATCTGGGCCTCCCCGTTCGGTCCGCTGCGCTTCGACTATGCGGTCCCGCTCACCAAGGGCCAATTCGATCGCGTGCAGCAATTCAAGTTTGGCGGCGGGACTTCGTTCTAAAGCGTTTTCAAGCGAAGCAGGTACCGGTTCGCGTGAAGACAACGCGTCAAAACAAAGAGACTGCGTGATTCTGATTGATCAGAACCGAGGTCCTAGTTTCGATCACCGGCCGGACCGCGACGGGTGGAATGGCACAGCCGATATTCTTTGAACGACCCGCTTTGTCGACGCTCGCCGATATCGCCGCGTTGACGAAAGCTAACTTGGTCGACGCTTCGCGCGCCGGCCAGAAGGTCACGGGACTGGCCTCGCTCGACGAAGCAGGTCCGATGCACCTCACATTCTTCGACAATCTGAAATATGCCGCTCAGCTTGCCTCGACCAAGGCCGGCGCTTGCCTGGTGAGCGCGCGGTTCGAGGCCAGCGTTCCCGCCCATGTGGCGGTATTGCGCGCCGCGCAGCCGTTTCGCGAATTCGTCAAGGTGGCACGCCAGTTCCACGGCGACGCGCTACGGCCGCAATCCTGGGTCGGTAACGCGGGCATCGCAGAATCCGCCGTCATCGATCCGACGGCGCATCTGGAAGATGGTGTCATTGTCGATCCGCTCGCGGTGATCGGCCCGCATGTTGAAATCGGCGCCGGCACCGTGATCGGGGCGGGGGCGGTGATCGCCGCCCACGTCCGGATTGGCCGCGATTGCAATGTCGGGGCACACAGTGCCATCCAATGCGCGCTGATCGGCAATAATGTCCTGATCCATCCCGGCTGCAGCATCGGTCAGGACGGCTACGGTTTCGTGTTCTTTGGCCCGGATGGCCATGTGAAGGTGCCGCAGACCGGCCGGGTGTTGATCCAGAACGACGTGGAAATCGGCGCTGGAACGACCATCGATCGCGGCAGCCTGCGCGATACCATCATCGGCGAGGGCACTAAAATCGACAATCAGGTCCAGATCGGCCACAATGTGACGATTGGCAGACGCTGCCTCCTGGCGGCACAGATCGGGCTCGCGGGCAGCCTGACGATCGGGGACAATGTGGCGCTCGGCGCCAAGGTGGGAATCAACAACCATCTCCGGATCGGCGATGGAGCCCAGGTGACGGCAATGAGTGCGGTCAAGGACGACATTCCACCCAACGGGCGCTGGGGTGGTCACTTCGCAAAGCCGACCAAGCAGTGGTTCAGGGAAATCATTGCGGTGGAGCGCCTGGTGCGCGATGGCACGCCCGACCCGAAGGGCGAGGGGCGGGAGTGATGGAGGAGGCACCGGTCAAGATTGCGCTCGTGGACATCAACGACATCCTCAAGACCCTGCCGCACCGCTATCCGATGCTGCTGATCGACCGGGTCGTCAATATCCGCACCGATTATTCCGGCATCGGCGTCAAGAACGTCACCTTCAACGAGCCGCCGTTTCAGGGGCATTTCCCCGATCGGCCGGTCTATCCCGGCGTCATGCTGATCGAAGCCATGGCCCAGACCGCGGGCGTGATCGGCATCAAATCAGTCGAAGGCACGGAGAAACCGCGCGCGGTCTATTTTCTCACCATCGACAAATGCAAGTTTCGTAAGCCCGTGATGCCCGGCGATACCATCGAATATCACATGCGTTCGATCGGCCGCCGCAAGACCATGTGGTGGTTTCACGGCGAGGCCAAGGTAAATGGCACGATCGTCGCCGAAGCCGATGTCGGCGCGATGCTGACCGACTGAAGACGCACGCCTCGGCAGGATCGGTCAGCTCACAGTTCGAACGGACCAGTAGAACATCTGTCCTGCGCCCCACCGTGATCCGAATTCAGCCGCTTGCAGCGCTGTCCGATCACGAACTTACGCGCATTTGTGACGGCCAAGTGATCGCAATCACCTCCGCACGAGGAACTTCTGCCCAATTTGGGGCTTATGAACCCGTTCGGACGAAGGCCTACCGGGGTCCTCGTCGACGAGGTGGGTTGATGAATTTTGTCAAAACCTCGATGGCGGCGGTAGCCGTGGCTGCTGTTCTGGCAGGCAGTGCGAGGGCGCGCGACGACGGCCGATACGCAGGATCGCCGCTGAAGCCATGGTTCGATTCCCTCAAAAGCGCCAAAGGATTGTGTTGCTCGGATGCGGACGGTTTTCTCGTCGCCGATCCGGACTGGGAATCCAAGGATGGCCATTACCGCGTTCGCCTCGATGGACAGTGGATCATGGTCCCGGATGATGCGGTGATCACCGAGCCAAACCGTGCCGGTCGAACCATGGTCTGGCGAATCAAGGACGCGTCAGGGATTACCATCCGCTGCTTTATGCCCGGCAGCATGACCTGACGTCCAATACCCGCCCGGACGC
>VAZG01000097.1 GCA_005885285.1 Alphaproteobacteria bacterium
TCGCCGATTGTCGCAAAACAGTGAAGAGGTTTTCGGTTTCGCTGGAAAGTTTCATGTCACAATCAGGTTGATCACCGTGGCAGTTACCGTGTGCCTGGGAAAAACGGAAAGCAAGCGACAGATGCGCCAGAAAGCAGCGCTTCGCCGATCTCCACGGCTCATGAAGAAGCTGTCCACCAATCCGCCCGTTCAATGCCAGTGCAACGCGGGTCCGGCTCGGACCTCGCACCTCGGCCTTTGCACTGCGTCCCGCGGCGCGCAATATGAACGATGCAAAGAATTACTCCATTCTTATGGTTCGATAGTCAGGCGGAAGAAGCGGCAAATTTCTACGTCTCGGTGTTCAAGAATTCGAAGGTCAAGCAGATCACCCATTACGCGGGCGAAGACTTTCCCGAAAAGAGAGGCCAGGTGATGACGGTTTCGTTCGAGCTGAATGGCCAGGAGTTCACCGCCTTGAACGGCGGACCGCAGTTCAAGTTCACCGAAGCTGTCTCGTTCGTGATCAACTGCGAGACGCAGGAGGAGATCGATTATTACTGGGAGAAACTCACCGCTGGCGGCGGGAAGGAAGTGGAATGCGGATGGGTCGCGGACAAGTACGGACTCTTCTGGCAGATCATACCGGCAAAGTTTTTCGCCGAATGGGTGAAGGATGCGGCCGGGCTGCAACGGGTCACGCACGAGGTGTGGCAGATGACGAAGCTCGATCTCGCAAAGCTACAGAAGGCATTTGCAGGGAAGTGATCCCCTTCGCGCGGGGATCGCTCGGACTCACGTCGCCAAAACGAACCAGGCCGGCTTCAAATCCGCGAGCGGCTCTTTCAGTTTCTCGAGCTCTGCGGCCGGTCCGTGAACCTCGATCCGGACCAGCTCCGACATGGTCAGGGCCTGCGCGAGCATGGCGCTCACATTGTCCAGATGTGCGAGTAGTGCCTCCGCGTTAACGTAACCTTCACGGCAAAATACTTCGTCGCCGTTGATTGTGAACTCATAGAAAAGATTACCCGTTTCGTTTCGCGTCTTGGTCGCAAACTCCGGCAGGATCGCCTTCAAATGCGGCATCTTGTCCGGAGGCACCTTGAAGTAGGGATGCAGACTGACGAATCCCGAAAGCTGATTCATACCCTGATGGTAAACCTTTCCGGAATGCGGGGCGAGACCAGACGCGCGTTCAGATAAATGCCGGCCGCGATCGAGAACCGGCGCATGAGACTTGTCCTCTGTCCTCCGACCTCTGTCTTCTTTCTACTTCAGCCTTTCTACTTTCTATTTCGCGTGCATCGTCGCCAACATGACAGCTTCCACCGTGGCCCAATACCTCGCCGCACTCCCCGCGGATCGCCGCGCCGCGCTCGGTGCCGTACGCAAGGCAATCAATGAGAACCTGCCGGGTGCCACGGCTTGCAGCGTGAAGTAATAAGGAGGAATGCAGAAGGAAGAAAAGGATCTACGCGATCGGACGAAGGCTTTCGCGCTTCGGATTGTACGCATGTTTTCCACGCTCCCTAAGACAACGGAGGCGCAGGTGCTTGGGAAGCAGTTGCTTCGGTCTGGAACTTCGATCGGCGCTAATTATCGCGAAGCATTCCGCGCGCGCAGCAAAGCTGAGTTCATCGCGAAATGCGGCGATTCGCTGCGCGAGATTGAAGAAAGCGCCTACTGGCTGGAACTGCTCGTGGAATCGGGAGTTGTCAGCGTGGAAAAGCTCGCACCTTTGCGACAAGAATGCGAAGAGCTGACCGCGATTTTCGTTACCATCCTGAAGCGAGCGAAGACTTCTTAATTCTTCCCTCATCCCGCTCCCTTCCCTAGCTCTCTCCACCTGGTTCACCAGCGAATACCAGAAGAGCGGCAAGAAGCTCGTTCTGGGCAATACCGGCGCCGTCACCGTTGTGAAGTTCGAGAACGGGATCAAGCATATATTGACGCCGCCCCGGTCGCTGGGCCACAATATCGTATGCGCGCATATCTATTGGCCCCGATCAGCTTAGCCGTCATCCTCATTGCCGGCGTCACGATTCAACCTGCCCTTGCCGACGGCACTTGCACTGGCACATTCTGCGTGAACGGCGGGGGAAACAACAACACCGCCAGTGCAACCTATACAACGGTTAGCGGGGGCAATGCGAACTCTGCCACCAATCTAGGGGCGACTATCGGCGGCGGCCATAGCAACCTTGGCAGCGCCTTCTATACGACGATAGCCGGTGGCTACGAGGGCGAGACCAGCGGCAACTACGCGACAGTAGGCGGTGGCGAGTATAACACTGCAAAAGCTCCCAATGCGACGGTCGCTGGAGGCTACGGCAACTCCGCATTGGAGGAAAGCGCGACGGTGGCAGGCGGGACCGGCAACTCCGTGAGCGCACCATATGGCACTATCGCTGGCGGTGGGCTGAATAGTGACAACTCGACGTCCCCTAACCGCGTGACAGACAGCTACGGCACAGTGGGCGGCGGTGGCAACAACCAGGCGGGCAACGGGACCACTAGCCTGACCGACAGCACCTACGCAACTGTTGCCGGGGGACTGAGCAACACCGCCAGTGGCCCCTATGCCAGTGTGGCAGGCGGACTGAGCAACACCGCCAGTGGCCCCTATGCCAGTGTGGCAGGCGGACGCATCAACACCGCCAGTGGCGCCTATGCCACGGTTCCAGGCGGCATCGCCAACACAGCCAGTGGCGCCTATGCCACGGTTCCAGGCGGCTACGTCAACACAGCCAGTGGCGCCTATGCCACGGTTCCAGGCGGCTACGCCAACACAGCCAGTGGCGTCCTCAGCTTCGCTGCCGGGCGCCAGGCAAAGGCCACACAGAGCGGCAGCTTCGTCTGGGGCGACAACACCGCTGCCTATATCAGCTCGACCGCGCCCAACCAGTTCATCGCTCGTGCCAGTGGTGGCGTCCGCTTCTACTCCAATGCGGCAGCGACAACGGGCGTCTCCCTGCCTGCTGGCGGTGGTGCCTGGTCCAACCTCTCCGACCGCAGCATGAAGGACAACTTTGCTGCCGTAGACAGCAGGGGCATCCTGGAGCGAGTGGCCTCCATGCCGATCCAGCGATGGAACTACAAATCGCAGGATGCCAACGTCAAGCACATCGGTCCGACGGCGCAGGATTTCGCGGCTGCCTTTGGCGTAGGAGAGAACGACACCACCATCAGCACCGTCGACGCCGATGGCGTCGCACTCGCCGCTATTCAGGGGCTGTATCAAGAAAACCAGCAACTCAAGCGCGACCTCGCGGCGCTCAAGGCTCAGGTTAATGCAATCGCCCGCCCCTCGGTCCCACGCCGACACCCCTGACCGATGACGCAGCAACGCTCCGAATAACGAGGTTGGCAACGTCGGCGAGAGCGGCGAGTTCTAACTTGGCGTACGGGACAAAAGAGGGTCAGAGCTTGAGATCGTCATATTTGCCAGGAGCTGCGAAAGGTAACCGCGCTTGTCGACCCGGTTAGGTCCCTTGGTTTAGTTGTCAATCTCAAGGTCTAGGGTTGCATTAGTTTGACGGACAGTGGGCTAAGGGTCAAAACCCAAGGAGAAGCCCACATGAAGATACAGTTAAGCAAGCTCTCTCGCACCACAGCGAGGTATACCGAAGAGTACAAACAGGAGGCGCTGGAGTTATGGCGGGCCAGTGGCCGCAGCGCGGCGAAGGTCGCAGCTGAGCTGGGGATCCGGCCGCCGCTGCTCTATCGTTGGGCGAGTCTGGAGCGTGGACCCAACGGACCTAAAGCCGAGCACAAGCCGAGACGCAGCGTGGAAGAGCTGGAGGCGGAGATTCGTCGCTTACGCGCAGAGAACGCGAAGCTCTTGGAGCAGCGTGAAGTATTAAAAAAATCACTGGGCATCCTCTCCGAAGCGCCGCCGAGAGGTATGCCCGAATCGACCAAATGAGCGGCCAAAATTACAAGGTAGCCTGGTTATGTGAAGCTCTGCTGGTCTCGCGCAGCGGCTATTACGACTGGAAAGAGCGGCGGCGCCAACCCCGAAAGCGCCAACTGGGGAACACCCAGTTACGCGCGCTTATCCGCCAAGAGTTTGCTCGTAGCCGTCAGACCTACGGTAGTCCTCGACTCGCTCATGTGCTCGGTTGTCCGGGACGGCGTAACCGCATTGCTCGAC
>VAZG01000098.1 GCA_005885285.1 Alphaproteobacteria bacterium
CGACCAGTTGCGTCGCGGCCTCGCCGCCGGACTTGTAGGGCAGATAGGAGAATTTCGCGCCGGTCTTCTGTTCCACAAACACCGTGAGCACGTGATCCTCACGCTTCGAGCCGGTGCCGCCCATCTTGAACGGCGAACTTGCGGCTTTCGCGGCCTCGACGAATTCCTTTACGCTTTTCGGCCCCGAGGCATTGTCCCACAGCACGAACTGGTCCAGCGCGACCACCGACACCGGAGTGAGCTCGCGCCAGTTGAACGGAATCTTTGCCGACAGCGGCAACATGTAGATCAGCGAATAGGCGATCAGCACCTTGTTCGGATCGCCTTCGCTGGACTTCATGTACATCAAGGCTTCGGCGCCGGATGCACCGCCCTTGAGCGACACCACTATCGGCTGCTTCATCAGATTGTTTTTCTGGATCGCGGCCTGCATCATCCGCGCCATCTGATCCGAGGCGCCGCCGGCGCCTGCCGCAACCACGATTTCGACCGGCTTGGTCGGCTCCCACCCGGCAACAGCCGGGACACTCGCCAGCATGGCTGTCAGTGCGGCCGCGGATTTCATGATATTTCGCACGCGTCGATCCCTTCAGATCTTTACACAGCCCCCTACTGCCGAAGCTTGGTTTGTTGGCATCATTGTACCGTGATTTCAAGCGGGTCACAGCGCCTGCGTCCTATGACTTTCGCATCGGTTGCCACCGCGCTTTGAGGCGGACGCCGACCACCCCAGACCTCCTTTTAAGAGGCTTTTTACCGGATTGGCCGACTGTGGATTCGGACCGAAGCATCGCCTGCCATTCCTGTCGTCCACATAGACCTCCAAACCCGCCAAGGCTCTGCCCGATATGATCAGAACAAAGAAAAAGCTGGTCTAGTGGCTGCGAAGGAATCGGCGGGGGCGATTGGGTGTCGCGGCATCCCCTCGGTGCCGCTCGCCGTCATTGCCGGCTGTATGTTGGCCGGGGCGATCTACACCCTTGCCGCCGGTGACGATGTCAACTGGGATTGGCGCAATTATCACGCCTATAATGTCTGGGCTACCATCAACCATCGCTATGACGTCGACGTCATTCCGGCCGGTTTTCAGACCTATTTCAATCCGCTGATCTACTATCCCGTTTACGTTCTGCGCCGGTTGCTCTCACCGCTTTGGGTTGGCCTGATCGTCGGCGCAATTCACGGTCTGAACCTGGTGGCGGTCTACTGTCTCACCCGCGTCCTGCTTGGCAGTACCGCCAACGCCGCCTGCCTTGCGGCCTCCGTCCTGCTCGCCGCGTTCGGCCCCATGACGCTTTCGGAAGTCGGCACCAGCTTCGCCGATATTGCCCTGTCACTACCGATCATCGCCGCATTGATCCTCATTGCGTCATCGGACCAACCACCGCCCATGTTCCAGATCCTGGCCGGGGTCCTGGTCGGCGCCGCCGTTGCGCTCAAGCTGACCAACGTCGTGTTCGCGATCGGATTGGTGGCGGCGGTGATCGCCGCGACCCGACCGCTTGCCGCGCTCGGCTGCGTTGTGCTCGGCGGCGCGATCGGAGGGCTGATCGCGGGCGGATGGTGGAGCTTCGAGCTATGGCGAGACTTCGGCAATCCGGTGTTTCCGCTGTTCAACGGGATTTTCCCGTCACCTGAGCTATCGCCGGTCAATGTCCTGGACCGGGAATTCATCCCGCACGGCTGGCTCGATGGACTGGCTTATCCGTTCTACTGGCTCGCCGGCGACCACCGCAGCTCCGAATATGCGTTCCGCGATGCCCGATTTGCGGTGGCGTTCATACTCTTGGCCACGGCAATCGGCACGAGCTTGATCCGTCGCGCGGCTCTATTCACCCGCCGGGATATTCAGTTCATTATCTTTTTCGTCGTGTCGTACGCAACCTGGCTGACGCTGTTCTCGATTCAGCGCTACGCGGTTGCGCTCGAACTACTGTGCGGTCCGCTGATCGTGCTGCTGCTGGTTCGCATCCTGAAAGGCGCGGCTTCGCAAGCTCGGTGGATTGGCCTCGCAAGCTGGCGCAGCGCCGTCATTCTGGTGGTCGCGCTGGCGAGCGTGGCGTGGACGCAACCCGGTGATTGGACGCGGCGTGCCTGGTCCAATCCATATCGTCCGCAGCTGCCGACCGAGCTGGCGCAGCCGGCGGTCTATTTGCTGCTCGACAAGCCGCTCGCCTACCTCGCGCCTGTTCTGCCGCCGCCGTCGCGGTTTTATCAGCTCGCCGACGAGGCCTTGCCGATTATGCCGAACGGCAAGCTGGACGCTCGCATCCGCGCAGGACTGCAGGACAAGCTGCCCGGCGGAATCTGGGAGCTCCATCTGCGCGGCACCTCAATCCGCAAGGAGCTGCTCGATCCTTATGGTCTCGTGATCGACAGCTCGCAAAGCTGCGTCGATATCCCGGCAGCAGATCCGGGCAATATCATCGAGGCCTGCCCGGTGGTGGCACGGCAGCCTTGAAGTTTCGGCCGGCCGGATCGGTGCACCCGGCGCCGCCGGCATGCCCGGCAGCGTGAGCGGGGCACAGCAGACGGCAAAGAAGAATTAACACTGCCGCCTTACCTTCGGCTGCGCATGAGCGACGATGTCATCCGCAGCGCGGCCAAACCGTTCCCAACGCGGGCGGCGTTGCCCTGGCTGGTGGGCGCGGGCGTCTATGCCCTGCTGCTGACCCTCGCCCCACGGCTGCTAAACGATCCCGACAGCTATTCTCATATCGCGATCGGGCGCTGGATCATGGCGCACCGCGCGGTGCCGGCGAGCGACCCGTTTTCCTTTTCCATGCACGGTGCGCCCTGGATCTCTTTCGAATGGTTGTCGGAAGTCATTGACGCGGCAGCGTATGCGCTTTCCGGCTGGGCCGGCGTCGTGGCGCTGGCGGCGGCGGCGATCGCACTTGCCGTCGCTCTATTGACGCGCTTCCTGCTGCGCGAGCTTTCGCCGATGCCGGCGCTGCTCATGGTCATGGCGGCGGTAACGCTGTTGGCGCCGCATATGCTGGCGCGGCCGCACGTGCTGACGCTGCCGATCATGGTGGCCTGGGCGGCGGCGCTGGTGCGTTGCATGGACCACCGTGCGCCCCCGCCCTATTGGGCGCTGCCGCTACTGGTGCTGTGGGCCAATCTGCACGGCAGCGTGGTCCTGGCGCTCGGGCTGATTGGGCCGGCCGTGCTCGAGGGGCTGCTGGACGAGAAGCGAAGCGAATGGCCGCGCGCGCTGCTGCGCTGGCTGCCGTTCACGGCCTTGGCGGTCGCAGCGTGCTGCCTGACGCCCTACGGGCCGGGCCCGCTGCTGATCCCGCTCACGACGCTCAGCGCCGGCCATGCGCTCAACTGGATTTCGGAATGGCGGCCGCAGGATTTCGGCCATGTCGGCAGCTTCGAGCTGCTGCTTCTGGCGGGCATCTTCGCGCTGTCGCGCGGGGTGACGTTGCCGGTGGTGCGGGCGCTGGTGGTGCTCGGCCTGATCCATTTTGCGCTGGCGCAGGTGCGCAATGCAGACCTGCTGGCCATGCTGGCCCCCCTCTATCTGGCGGCGCCGCTGGCGCGGCAGCTCGGCGGGCAGATCGGGGATGACACGGCCGGCTCGGCGCGCAGCGTGAACCTGGCCGCCTTGGCCGTGATGATCGTGGCGACCGGGCTGGCGCTGGGGCGCGACGTGCGCCCGGCGCCACACAACACGCCGGAGGCGGCGGTGGCCAGTGCCGGTCTCGCCAAGGCAGGGCCCGTTCTCAACGATTACTCGTTCGGCGGCTATTTGATCTTCGCCGGCATTCCCACTTTCATCGACGGCCGCAGCGAATTGTACGGCGGCCCGTTCATCGAGCGCTACAATCGCGACGTGTCGCTGGCCGACCTGCGCGACTTTCTAAAGCTGCTCGACCAGTACAAATTCGACGCGACGCTGCTTGAGCCAGGCACGCCGGCGGTGGCGCTGCTTGACCGCCTGCCGGACTGGCAGCGCGTCTACGGCGACGATGTGGCGGTGGTGCACAAGCGGCGGGATGCGCCGAAGAAATAGCTCGGGCGGTGCCGAAAGCAGCGTATGGCGCGCCGAGTGGCAGGTTTGCTCAAAGCGCTTTCGATGCGGCGCCGGCTTCTGCCGGCGCGGCCTGGTCGCGCTCGAAGCCAAGCCGCTTCTGCACCACATAGAGCGGGCGGCGCTTCACCTCGGCATGGATGCGGCCGACATAAAGCCCGACGATGCCGGTCATCAGCATGTTCATCCCGCACAGCAGCGACACGATGACGATGGTGGAGGACCAGCCGGCCACCAGATGGCTGTCG
>VAZG01000099.1 GCA_005885285.1 Alphaproteobacteria bacterium
GAGGCCGGCAACGGGGTCGGCGGCACCTGGTACTGGAACCGCTACCCAGGGTGTCGCTGCGATGTCGAGAGCATGGAGTACTCGTATTCTTTCTCCAACGAGCTGCAGCAGGAATGGCATTGGCCCGAGCGCTACGGCACGCAACCTGAGATCCTGCGGTACATCAACCACGTGGCTGACCGCTTCGACCTCAGGCGAGACGTCGAGTTCAACACTCGGGTCAAAGAGGCGGTGTTCAATAGTAAGACGAACACATGGACGGTAAAGACCGACAAAGGCAATGCCGCGGCCGCGCCATTTTGCATCATGGCGACGGGAAATCTTTCGACACCTCGGACGCCGAGCCTCCCTGGGTTGGAGAGTTTCAAGGGAGAGTGGTATCACACCGGGTTATGGCCCCATGAAGGAGTCGATTTTACCGGATTGCGAGTAGGCGTGATTGGAACCGGCTCGTCGGGCGTCCAGTCGATACCCATCATTGCAAAACAGGCGAAGCATCTTTACGTCTTTCAGCGGACAGCCAACTTCAGCTTGCCCGCACGCAATGCGCCAATGGATCCCGATAAAGAGAGCGCTCACAAAGCGCAGTATCCCGAGAGGCGCCGCGCCGCCTTCGATACGCCATTTGGGATTGCCGGGTACCCGCCGCCGGTGAAGTCCGCGCTCGATGCAACCGAAGAGGAGCGGCTACGCGCGTACGAGGCAAAATGGGCCGAGGGTGGAAGCATCAGCTTCCTATATTCATTTACCGACCTGTTGGTTAACAACGAGTCCAACGAAACGGCGGCAGAGTTCGCGCGCCAGAAAATCCGCGCCACGGTCAAGGATCCCAAGACCGCGGAGCTGCTCTGCCCCAACGATCATCCGATCGGCACCAAGCGGCTCATTCTTGATACCGAGTACTACGAGACATACAATCGCGACAACGTCACATTGGTAGACGTCAGAAGCAAGCCGATCAAAGAAATTACGCCGACTGGGCTGCGTACAGCCGATGCCGACTACGCGCTCGATGCGATCGTCTTCGCAACGGGCTTTGATGCCATGACGGGGGCGATGAAAGAGATCGGCATTCAAACGGATGCAGGAATGACCATTGGAGAGAAGTGGGCCGAGGGTCCGCGTACCTACCTCGGAATCATGATCGCCGGCTTTCCAAATCTATTTATGATCACGGGTCCGCAGAGTCCTGGCGTCAAGAGTCAGATGATATTGGCTTGCGAGCAGCACGTCGATTGGATCGCCGATTGCATGCAGTACTTGCGCGACCATGCGTTTTCGCGCATCGAAGCAGAGGAGGATGCAGAGGACGCTTGGGTGCAGCACAACAACGAGATCGCCGATGGTACGCTCTATCCATTAGCGAACTCATGGTACGTCGGTGCCAACATTCCGGGTAAACCCCGTGTATTCATGCCGTACGTCGGTGGCGTCGCTGCATATAAGAAGAAGTGCGATGAGGTCGCGGCCAAGGGTTACGAAGGTTTTTCATTCAGGTGATGAACCCCACCGAGCACGCTATATTGAATACGGAGTAATCCCCATTGACGGAGTACGATTACAAATCGGGGGAACGTCCCCCTAGTGTTCAGACGCATTCAGAAGATTCACAATAGCGCTGGAATGTGCGATACTGAGCGCATGGCTTGGGGTTGGGGTCATGGTTCAGACAGTATGGGTGATTGTCGAGGCTGCGGAGCGCGAGCGGCTGGCGGCGATTGTCGCCGACCGCAATCGGCCGCGAAAGCATGTCGAGCGGGCGCGAATCGTGCTCGCCTCGACTGATCGGGGATCGGTTGCTGCGCGACAGACGGGATGAGAAGCGCGCGTCGATCAGGATGAGAAACTGTCGCCGGATGCCCACGAAAGGAGGGGGTAGCCCGACTGAAGTCGCGAATCTGGCGAACGGCGCAGCGCCGCAAAGGGGCGCGTTGGCTGGCGGTCGCGGCCGGCCGGATAGGAAGCGGGTTCTTCACGCCGATGAGGAACCGTAGCTTGCCAGGCCGCCACACCACCGACTGTCAGATGAGATCCTATGAGGAATGTGGATAGCGACCGACGCTCTGGCAGAGTGGGTTTGCTTACCACGCACTCTGGAGCCAACGATGCAAGTTGCAGCTGACCGACGCCAAACGCCAACCGCTATCCGTACTGATCTTGGCGCGATCTTTGTCTCATTGGAACTCAGTCGCTCAACCTGGCTGATCACGTCGCTGTCGCCGGCCGGCGGAGAGAAGATGTCGAAGCATTCGATGCGCAGCGGCGATGTTCCCGCTCTACTGGGGCGCTTTGCCCAGCTCAGGGAAAAAGCGCAGGCACGCACGGGACAGCGGTTTCCGATCATTGTGATCCAGGAGGCAGGCCTCGACGGATTCTGGATCGATCGCGTGTTGCAGAAGGAAGAGATTGAAAGCCACATTGTCGATCCGGCTTCGATCGCGACATCACGCCGCCGTCGGCGTGCGAAGACCGACAAGATCGACGGCGAGTCGCTTGTTCGCGCGCTGCTCGCGTATAAACGTGGAGAGCCGCGCGTCTGCGCGATGGTGAAGGTGCCCAAACCCGAGGAGGAAGACCGCCGACGGCTCTGCCGCGAGCGCAAGACGTTGACGGCCGAGCGCGTTAGCCACATCAACCGCGTCAAGGGGCTTCTTTTCTCCCAAGAGATAACCGGATACGAGCCGCGGCGCCGTGATCGGCGCGAGCGCCTGGAAGAGCTCCAGACCGGCGACGGCCGTGCGCTGCCGGAGCATCTGAAGGCGCAGGTTCGCCGTGAGCTCGACCGGCTCGAACTGCTGCTCGAGCAGATCAAAGCCGTGGAGGCCGAGCGCGATGTGCTGCTGGCCGCGGAACACGCCGCCACGCCAGCACTGGCGGCGATGTTGCTCGAGATTAAGGGCATCGGACCCGAGTTCGCCGCTATCCTCTGGTCGGAAGGGCTCTTCCGACACTTCGACAACCGACGACAGGTCGCCGCTTACGCGGGCCTTGCACCGACGCCCTGGCAGAGCGGATCGGTCGATCGCGAACAGGGTGTTTCGAAATCCGGCAATCCGCGACTTCGAACAACGCTGATCCAACTCGCCTGGCTTTGGGTGCGACACCAGCCGCATTCGGCGCTCACACAGTGGTTTGAAGAACGCGTCAGGCGTAACGGTGGCCGCCTGCGCAAGACGGCGATCGTGGCACTGGCGCGAAAGCTGCTGGTCGCGCTCTGGAAATATGTGACCGCTGGTGTTGTTATCGAAGGCGCCGCCATGAAGACCACCTGACGATATAACCGCCTTAATCCCGCAATCCCCAGGACCTGATCAGTACTGGCGGATCCAGGTGGACGAACCGCTGTATAGCCTGGCCTGAAAAGCCGAAGATGAGAATGGCTTCGTCCGCCTGAGCCCTTGCCCGCCGCAAGCGGGATGTTGGTGCAGCCGCCTTGAGCGGCGACCGGATATAAGGTTGATCGTGCTCGGAAAACGCGAGCCGCGTCATGCTATCGGGCTCAGACCTTGGATACCGTATCGCTTACGGAGATCTACCAATGTCGCCCTGAGCAAGCCTCTTGACTATGTCTTCCTCATATAAGGCTATAGGGAAACGCAAACGACCGAATTTGAGCGGTCTGTATTGCAGGGCGCGCCGGTCTACAGCGCAACTTAGACCTTCCGTCGATCCCAAATAAAGCCGGGTTTGCGGCCCCGCTTTTCTCCTTCGTTGAGAGGAGAAGCCGAACGTCAAAGCCCCGTCCAGGTCGCATCCGGAGATGCGTCAATTCAGTTGAGCGGCTGTCGCATAGTTGACAATTCCATGCCAGTATGATAATAGTGGCAACAGACATACTAATGCGAAATTGTGCATGGCGAGTGAAAATAGCTAACATACGTGGCCATCCTAATTCGCCTATGTGGTCTACTGAATTGTCAATTGGAGAACGTATGGCCATCAGTATCAGCAATGTGATTGTGAATAGTAGCGCGCCGCCTGGTACCGTTATCGGCGTGCTGACCTCCTGGGATGCCTCGGGCAACGTTGTTCCCTGCACTTATACCTTGACTAAGGGTTCCGCCGGTTATTTCGCTGTCTCGGGCAGTAAGCTCGTTACGGCATGGAGCGCGCCCGCCGTACCGGGGTATTATTCCGTCCGCATCCAGGCAATCGGTACAACGACCAGGTTCAGCGGCTCGGCAAGACTTCCAACAATGTGGTGATGTCAGCACCGCCGCCACCGCCTCCTCTGCCTCCTCCGCCCCCTTCGCCGCCGCCGCCGAGCGGACCCAAGGCCGAGTGGACCATGACGCAGGCGAGCGTATCAGGCGCAACCGTCG
>VAZG01000100.1 GCA_005885285.1 Alphaproteobacteria bacterium
TCGGCGCCAGCACCACGCGCGGCAGCGCGTTGATCATCTTGACATAGGGATCAAACACCGCGGCGACATTCGGCTGGCGCGCGAACCAGAAGCCGACCATGACGCCACCGAGCGAACCGATCGCGAAGGCCAGAATCGATTCCCATAAGGTGATCACAAGATGCTTCCAGATCACGCCGGAGGAAAACCATTTGACGACCTGGCTA
>VAZG01000101.1 GCA_005885285.1 Alphaproteobacteria bacterium
CCGGCTCGAGATCGGTAGCCATCAGGGTGAAGACGTAATGATGCGGCGGACCGGGCGGCGTGCAGGGTCCGAAATAGCTCGGCAGCTTCATCGTGCTCTCCCCGCCGACATACTTTTCGCCCGGCTTTGCCGCCTCGCCCTCGGCAAATCCGGTGACCGAGAGCGGAATGCCATAGGCCACCCAATGGTTGACGCCGCCGGGCGGACGGCCATCGATATCAAACATCAACAGCGCATAGCTCTTGGTCCCCGCCGGCGGGTTCGCCCAGGACAAGGCCGGCGAAACGTTCTCGCCGACGCAATCGGGGTTGGACTTGGCGTTGCCGGCAAACTTTGTCGCCAGCCGCTCGCCGTCCTTGAAGCCTGTCGAGGACAACGTGAACACGCCTTGGGCGTTGGCGCCTGGCGCGCCGCCGGCCGCCATGAGAGCGACAGTCGCGGCCAGAATAGAACTGCGGATCAACATGATGCTCACCTTTTTTGATTGTATGTCTGAATGGCTTCCCGGCCTCGGCATCGGGATCACCCGGCGCCCGATTGGGCGTAGCCCTTCAACACTTCAGCCTTCAAAACACTCCAAATCTCACGATGAAGTGAGTGAAATTCCTTATCGAGCCGGGCCTCGAAAATATCGCGCGGCCGCGGTAGCGGCACGGACCAGTCGCCGATGATGCGCGCGCTCGGCCCCGCCGACATGATCACGACGCGATCGGCCAGCGCGATCGCCTCCTCGAGATCATGGGTGACGAACAGCACCGCCTTGCGGTCGGCATTCCACAAGTCCAGCAAGAGATTGCCCATGATCTGCCGGGTCTGGGCATCGAGCGGTCCGAACGGCTCGTCCATCAAGAGGATCTTTGGGTCGCGGATCAAAACCTGCGCCAGGCCCACGCGCTTGCGCTGGCCGCCCGAGAGCATATGCGGATAGCGGTTGGCGAAGGCGGAAAGTCCGACGGATTTGAGCCAGCCCTGCGCACGTTCGAGCGCCTGTACGCGCGGCGTGCCCGCAATTTCAAGGCCGATGGCGACATTGTCGATCGCGGTCTTCCAGGGAAACAGCGCATCGGCCTGGAAGAGATAGCCGGCGTCCTCGTTCAACCCGGTCAGCGGCGCATCGAAGATCCGCACCGTCCCCGACGCCGGCCGGCGCAGGCCTGCCGCCACATTCAGCAAGGTCGATTTTCCGCATCCGGTCGGCCCGACGATGGCAACGAACTCGCCCGGCGCAACCGTTAGACGCACCTTTTCGACCGCCGTGTAGACGCGCGCGTCCGCAAGCCGAAAGGCCACCGTCGCGTCGTCGAGCGCGACCGCCGTTGGCGTTGCCATCTCCACCGCGTCTCCCCCTCCGGATTTGGCTGATCCCTTAGCGGTTTACCGGGACGAGTTCAACGAAGTGCTGCAACGTGCTAGTCCAACACTTCACCCTCCAGAAGAGGGTAAGGTAACGCAGCCGAGATACCGAGGCCCGATGCCGACCGCGCCACTGATCGCCTACGCCCATGTCGGCAAGAGTTTTGACGATGGCCGTGGCGCGGGGCGCGTGGTGGCGGTCGATGACGTCTCGCTTCAAGTCGCCGAGGGCGAATTCCTCGCCATCGTCGGCGGCTCCGGCTCGGGAAAGACCACGCTGCTGCGGCTCGCCAACCGGCTGATCGAGGCCGATAGCGGCCGCATCACGGTCGAGGGCGCGGACATCAGCACCGTCGATCCCGTGCAATTGCGCCGCCGCATCGGCTATGTGTTCCAGAGCGGCGGGCTGTTTCCGCATATGAGCGTCGCCGACAATATCGGCATCACGCCAAAGCTGTTGGGTAGCCCGGCGGCCGAGATTTCTGCTGATGTCGATGAACTGCTCGACCTGGTGCGGCTGGATCGCGCGCAGCATCGCGATCGCCTGCCGCAAGAGCTTTCCGGCGGTCAGCGGCAGCGCGTCGGCGTGGCGCGGGCGCTCGCGGCCAAACCGCGCATCGTGCTGATGGACGAACCGTTCGGCGCGCTCGATCCTTTGACCCGCGACGCGCTCGGCGACGACTACCGTGCGCTGCACAACAAGCTCGGGCTGACCACGCTCATGATCACCCATGACATGACCGAGGCCATCCTGCTCGCCGATCGCATCGCCGTCATGCGGGGCGGACGCCTGCTCGCCTGGGGCGTGCCGGGCGAGCTTTCGGCCGCCAGCGATCCTTATGTCGGCGAACTCCTGCGCGCGCCCCGGCGCCAGGCCGAACGGCTCGCCACGTTGTTGCCGCGGGGCGGCGCGGCATGAGCCTGTTTTCCGATCCGCGCTGGGGCGAGGCTTTGGCGCATCTGCCGGATTATCTCGGCAACCACGTCCGCGTCAGCGTGGCGGCGCTGGCGCTCGGGCTCGCGGTCAGCCTTCCCCTTGCGATTGCGGCACGCAATCGTCGGGTGATGCGCGGCGTGCTGCTGGGGCTCGCCAGCATCGTGCAGACGGTGCCCGGCCTTGCACTGCTGGCGCTGTTCTATCCGCTGCTGCTGGCGCTCGCGGCGCTGACATTGTCGTGGTTCGGGTTCGGCTTTTCCGCCTTCGGATTCCTGCCCGCGGTGCTGGCGCTGGCGCTCTATTCGATGCTGCCGGTGTTGCGCAACACCATCACCGGCCTCAACGGCGTGGAACCTGCGATCCTTGAGGCGGCGCAGGGCGTCGGCATGACGCCCCGGCAATCGCTGTTCACGGTGGAGCTGCCGCTGGCGCTGCCGGTGATGATGGCGGGCATCCGCACCGCGGCGGTCTGGGTGATCGGCACCGCGACGCTGTCGACGCCGATCGGCCAGACCAGCCTCGGCAATTACATTTTCGCTGGCTTGCAGACCCAGAACTGGGTGTTCGTGCTGTTCGGCTGTTTTGCCGCGGCCCTATTGGCGCTTGCGGTCGATCAATTGCTGGCGCTGATCGAAAGCGGGTTGCGCCGCCGCAGCCGCCTGCGCGCGAGCCTTGGCGGCATCGGCATTGCGGCGCTGGCAGCCGTCACGCTGGTGCCTTCGATGGCACGCTCGTCATCGAGCTATATCATCGGCGCCAAGACCTTCAGCGAACAATATGTATTGTCGGCGCTGATCGCGCAGCGGCTGCGCGCGGCGGGGCTTTCCGCCACTTCGCGCGAGGGCCTCGGCTCCAACGTGATTTTCGAGGCGCTGGCCTCCAACGATATCGACGTTTATGTCGATTATTCCGGCACGCTGTGGGCCAACCAATTTCACCGCAGCGATATCAGGCCGCGCGAGGAGTTGCTTGGCGAATTGAAGACGATGCTGGCAAAGCAGAGCATCACGCTACTCGGCGAGCTCGGCTTCGAGAACGCCTATGCGCTGGTGATGCCAAAGAAGCGCGCCGATGCGCTTGGTATTCACTCGATCACAGATCTGGTCTCGCATGCGCCCACGATGTCGCTGGCCGCGGATTATGAATTCTTCTCGCGGCCGGAATGGGCAGCTTTGCAAAAAAGCTACGGCCTGACGTTTCGCGCGCAACGCCAGATGCAGCCGGACTTCATGTATGCGGCGATTGCTTCCGGCGAGGTCGATGTGATCGCGGGCTATACCAGCGACGGCCTGATCGCCAAATACGATCTGGTGGTGCTGGACGATCCCAGGCACGCCATCCCGCCGTATGACGCGATCGTGCTGCTGTCGCCGAAGCGCGCCAACGACTCTGCGCTGCAGGCCGCGATCCAGCCGTTGCTCGGCAAGATCGATATCGCCGCGATGCGCGAGGCCAATTTGCGCGCCGCCGGCGGCGACGGCGCAGCCTCATCCGACGCGGTGGCGCGCTGGCTGTGGGAGAAGATCGGGGACGGAAA
>VAZG01000102.1 GCA_005885285.1 Alphaproteobacteria bacterium
ACCTTCGAGGAAAAGATCATCGAAGGCATCATGGCCGGCATCGGCGGCACCAATATGGACAACCGCGGCATCGACTATCGCGAGCGGTCACCACTGGTGGTGCCGCCCAAGATGGACTTGCCGCCGCCGGCGGGTACGTCGGCCGAGACGAAGGCTCCGAACTGGCCAAAGGATCCCGACGAAGCGCGCCGCAAGGCTGCGATCGCCGCGCGCAAGAAAGCCAAGCCGGATCCCATCGAAGCCAGTCGTATCCTGACCCCGGGCGAGCTCAATGGCGTCAGGACCGCGGCGCCTGCCCGCACCAGTAACGACCCGCTCACGCCGGGCGATTCGACCGCCAATCCGATCCTGAGCCCGTCGCAGCTCGGCTTCAGCGGCTTCACCAATATTTTCGGCGGCAACAAAGTCGAGACGGCGCCGTTCAACGGCGAACCGACCCGGGATACCCTGACCCAGCCTCCTCCGGGATACCAGACTCCGTCGCCGAATTTTGCCTACGGCACCGGCCCGAAGGAATCGCTGAACAAGGAATACAATCCGGCCGAAGGCAAGTATGGCGAATAGTTAAGCCGATCTCTCCGGTTCGTGACGACGGCCGGCCTTGGCCCGGTGTACGGTGCCGTGCCTTTTGATCCGAACGCTTCCGTTCGAGCTTTTATGACAGGTCATGATGTTCTCAACTCGATTTGCTGTCTCTACTTTCGCCGCGTTGGCATCAGTGCTCGCTTTCGCATCCAGCGGCGCCCTCGCCCAGACCACGGTCACCTCGGCACCTCCCGCCAGCTTTACGCTTGGCAACGGCTTGCAGGTGGTGGTGATCCCGGATCACCGCACGCCCGTGGTCACGCAGATGATCTGGTACAAGGTCGGTTCCGCCGACGAGACGCCAGGCAAGTCCGGGCTTGCGCATTTTCTCGAACATCTGATGTTCAAGGGCACAGTCAAGCATCCGGCCGGTGAATTCTCGCAGACGGTGCTCAAGATCGGCGGCAACGAGAACGCCTTCACCTCGACCGACTACACCGGCTTCTACCAGCGCGTACCGCGCGAGCAGCTCGGCAAGATGATGGAGTTCGAGGCCGACCGCATGACCGGCCTGATCCTCAAGGATGAAAACGTGCTGCCGGAGCGCGACGTCGTGCTCGAGGAATACAACATGCGGGTTGCCAACAACCCCGAAGCGCGGCTGAGCGAGCAGATCATGGCGGCGCTCTATCTCAACCATCCCTACGGCCGCCCCGTGATCGGCTGGCACGCGGAAATCGAAAAGCTCGGCCGCGAGGATGCGCTGGCGTTCTATCGGCGCTTTTACGCGCCGAACAACGCGATCCTGGTGATCGCCGGTGACGTCGAAGCCGCCGACGTCAGGCCGATGGTGGAAAAGACGTTTGGCCCGGTCGCGGCACAGCCTGCGATCCCGGCGCTGCGCATTCGCCCGCAGGAGCCGGAGCCGGTCGCGGCGCGCACGGTGACGCTGGCCGATCCGCAGGTCGAACAGCGCAGCGTGAAGCGCGATTATCTGGTTCCCTCCGCGGCTACCGCCGCGCCGGGAGAGAGTGCTGCGCTCGACGTGCTGGCGCAACTGATGGGCGGCGGCAGCAACTCCTATCTCTACCGCGCGCTGGTGGTCGATCGGCCGCTCGCCGTCAATGCCGGCGCCGCCTATCAAGGCACTTCGCTGGATTGGACGCAATTCTCGATCTCGGTTTCCCCGAAGCCCGGCGTCGAATTCGCGCAGGTCGAGCAGGTCGTCGACAGCGTGATCGCAGACATCGTGCAAAACCCGATCCGCGCCGAGGACCTCGAGCGGGTGAAGACCCAACTCATTGCGGAAGCGATCTACGCCCAGGACAGCCAGGCAACGCTGGCACGATGGTACGGCGGTGCCCTCACCACCGGGCTCTCCATCGAAGATATCCGAAGCTGGCCGGAGCGGATTCGCGCCGTGACCGCCGAGCAAGTCCGCGCCGCCGCGCAAGAATGGCTCGACAAGAAGCGTTCGGTGACCGGCTATCTGATCAAGGACACCACCGCAAAGCGCGAGGAGAAGCGTTCGTGATTTATATTTCGATCCGCGCCCGCGCGCTTCTCATCGCCGCCGGCGTGACGCTGGCCGCGCTCGCACCGATGCCGTCGCAGGCGGCGACCAAGATCCAGCATCTGACCTCGCCCGGCGGCATCGAGGCCTGGTTCGTCCAGGACGCCACCGTGCCGCTGATCGCGATGGAATATGCCTTCGCCGGCGGCGGCGCGCAGGACCCGGCCGACAAGCCAGGGGTCGCCAATCTGGTGGCCGACCTGCTTGACGAGGGCTCCGGCGACCTCGATTCCAACACTTTCCACGAGCGGCTCGACCGCCGCGCCATCGAATTGAGTTTCAGCGCCACACGCGACTATTTCCGCGGCTCATTGCGGATGCTCCGGGACAACAAGGACGAAGCCTTCGACCTGTTGCGGATGTCGCTGACGTCTGCGCATTTCGACGCTACCGATGTCGAACGCATCCGCTCGCAGGTGATCTCCGGTCTGCGCCGCGACACCACCAATCCGAACGCGCTGGCGGGCCGTAAATTCCTGGAAGTCGCCTATGGCGATCACCCCTATGGCCGGCAGGTCACGGGCACGCTGAACAGCGTTCCGACCATCGAAATCTCCGACATGAAGGATTACGTCCGCCGGGTTTTGGCCAAGGATACGCTGAAGATCGCCGTAGTCGGCGATGTCGATCCCGCCACGCTCGGCAAATTGCTCGACCAGACTTTTGGCGGCCTGCCGGCCAAGGCGAATCTGGTGCCGGTCCCTGACATCGCGGCTGCCAAGCCGCCGCAGCGCGCGTTTGTGCCGCTTGACGTGCCGCAGACCGTGATCACGTTCGGCGGCCCCGGTGTCCTGCGCCACGATCCGAATTTCATGGCCGCCTATGTCGTCAACCACATTGTCGGCGGCGGCGGGCTGTCGTCGCGGCTCTATCACGAAGTCCGCGAAAAGCGCGGGCTTGCCTATTCGGTGTATGATGCGCTGTTGTGGATGGATCACTCCGCGTTGTTCATCGGCAACACCGGCACCCGCGCCGACCGCGCCGGCGACACCATGGATGCGATCGACAAGGAAATCCGCCGCATCGCCGAGGATGGCCCGACCCAGCAGGAACTGGACGAAGCCAAGTCGTACCTGAAGGGCTCACAGATGCTGGCGCTCGATACCTCCTCGAAGCTCGCCTCGGGGCTGCTGCAGTACCAGCTCGACAAGCTGCCGATCGATTATATCGAAAAGCGCAATGCGATCGTCGATGCCGTGACGCTCGATGACGCCAGGAAGGCCGCCAAGCGGCTGTGGAGCCAGGGCCTGCTCACGGTGATCGTCGGCCGCGCCCCGCAAGCGGCCGCCCAACCGGCCGCCGCACCCCCGCCGACGGCGAATTAGGTCCCTTCGCGAGCCAAGACAGGGGCCAACGACGCGGGCCAAGACAAGCGGCCGGCGGACCCGGTATCTTGTCTGGGCCCGATTCTATGGTGGATGCCGGGCCTTTCGGTGACGCCATGCTGCGGATTTCCCGCGACCTCGCAATCGACGAGAACGACATCGAGATCGCCTTCGTTCGGGCCTCGGGCCCGGGCGGGCAGAACGTCAACAAGCTCGCCACCGCCGCCCAGTTGCGGTTCGACACCCGCCGGATTTCGCTTCCCGCCGATGCCGCCGCGCGACTTGCCCGGCTTGCTGGCCAGCGCATGACCAAGGACGGCGTGATCGTCATCCATGCGCAGCGCTTCCGCACCCAGGAGCGCAACCGCGCCGACGCGACCGATCGCCTCATCGATCTGTTGCGGGAGGCCATGGTGCGGCCGACCCCGCGGCGACCGACCAAGCCGACGCACGCGTCGAAACAGCGCCGGCTCGAGGGCAAGAAGCGCCGCGGCGACGTCAAGGCGCGGCGCGGTTCGCCCGGCTTCGACGATTGAGACCGCTTTCCGCGCGGCGTTCGCATCATAAAACAGCCCGCTACTACCACCGCCCGTTTGCGACGAATTAAGCTCGGTTCGCGGCAAGGGTGACGCCCATGAGAAAACCACGTGCGGTACTGGTCACGGGAATGGCAAAGCCGGTTCACTCGATGATCCGCGTTCTCGATGAAGCCAGGTCGCTCGATTTCTACGCCCGTGCGTTCGAGCTGCGGATTGCCGATCGCCTTGTGTTTGAAGACTTCGCGCTGATTTATCTGCGCCACGCGTCGTCGCCGTTCGAACTCGAAT
>VAZG01000103.1 GCA_005885285.1 Alphaproteobacteria bacterium
TCGCGCTTGCATAGCGCGCGAACTACGTTTCGCCCCAGGAAGCCCGATCCTCCGAAAACCGTAACCAGGGTGTCCAGATTGGAGGCCATAGCGTCAATTCCTGCCGGTCGATGCGTTGGATCGCTTGCATCTAGCGGATTCGCGATACGCGATCGTGTCGGTGCTGTACAGCCTATTTGGCTGGCCTTGCGCCAATTTGACAAGCGCGCGAGGCATCCGTACTAACCGGCCCGGGCCCAGGTGGCGGAATTGGTAGACGCGCTGGCTTCAGGTGCCAGTGGCTTCACGGCCGTGAAGGTTCGAGTCCTTTCCTGGGCACCATTTGCCCAAGCCTGCCATCCGTGGAGCCGCCGAATTCGGCAGCTGTTATCAATGTTGGTCGTGTGAGGCGCGCAGCAGCCACTTCAGTGCCTGCTCGGCGCGGTGGATCGGCGCAAGGCTGCGATGGGTTCGCGCGAGCAGCAGCGCGCCTTCGAGCTGGCTAAGGGCCATCGTTGCGACGATATCCGCATTGCCCGCCGACAGGCCGAAGCGGAACAGGCCCCGTTTGATTTCAAGCTCCCATTTCTGGAATGCGTTGCGGGCGGCTGTGCCAAGGGCTTCGAGTTGCGCGGAGGTTTCCAGGGCTGTGGTCGCGATCGGGCAACCCTCCTTGAAATCAGAGCGCTCAAGGTCCGCCGCCATGGCGCGTACGATCCGCACCAGAAAAATTTCGGCACTCTCCGATGCCTCTGCCGCCTGGGCGATGCCCTCACGCACGGCCTCCGCCGACAGCGCCAAAGCGGCCGCGCCGATCTGTTCCTTGCCCCCAGGAAAATGAAAATAAAGCGAGCCGCGCGGCGACCCGCTAGCCACCAGAATGTCGTGCAGGGCGCTGCCATGATAGCCCTGCTGGCGAAACAGTGTCGCCGCAGCGGCCAGTGTTTTTCCTTTGGAATCAGAGGCCTTCGCCATATTCCTAAGTAACATTTGGAAATCAGTATGTCGACCTTCATAGTATACAGGACGACATACATAACACCGTTCCAGCGTCTCTTTTTGCCCGAAGCGTCGCCGATTCTTTCAGTTTCGGGCTCGCGTGCCGTCGCCTTGAACGCGTATAGGCTTGGGAGAAACCGCCCTGACCAGGCCTTCCCGAAGAACCGGCGGTGCCGCGATTGCGCCGCCGGTCGCGCCGGTTCAACGTCGCCAGCCGGAGTGATGAGCGATAGATTGGTGAAGCGTCGATTCGACGAGGCCCGAGAGATCAAGACATCATGACCGTACGCCTGCATCGCGGCGACCTGCCCGATCTTACCCGCTACACCGGCTCGGTAGCGATCGACACCGAGACCATGGGACTAAATCCGCATCGCGACCGGCTCTGCGTGGTGCAGCTATCGAGCGGCGACGGCAGCGCCGATGTGGTGCAGGTTCCATTGGGCCATACCGATGCGCCGCACTTGAAGATGCTGCTGGCCGATCCCGCGATCACCAAGATCTTTCATTTCGCGCGCTTCGATATTGCCGTGCTCTATCACGCCTTCGGCGTGATGCCACAGCCGGCGTATTGCACCAAGATCGCGTCACGCCTCAGTCGCACCTACACCGATCGCCATGGGCTGAAGGATCTGGTGCGCGAGGTGCTCAATATCGATCTGTCAAAGCAGCAGCAGTCGAGCGACTGGGGCTCGCAGGCCTTGAGCGAGGCGCAATTGGCCTACGCTGCCTCCGACGTCTTGCATCTGCACGCCCTCCGCGAACGCCTCGACGGCATGCTGGTGCGCGAAGGGCGCGCGGACCTGGCGAAGGCGTGCTTTGAATTCCTGCCAACACGGGCAAAACTTGACCTGCAGGGCTGGGAGGCCGAGGACATTTTTGCCCATTCGTGAGCGTTCCTCACATCCCGCGAGAGGCGGACTACCGCCCCGTTTCGGTCATACTTCTACCCAGTGTCGCGGGCTGCATAATCCGGCAATGCCGGGTAGTATAGCTGATCAATCTGTCGCTTCGGAGCAGCGGTGAACTCGGTCCAGAATCCAGCCTACCAAGCCGGGCTAGAGGCGCGCTTTGCCATCGCCGCGCGCCACAGCCGGATGGTGCGGATGCTCCGCGTCGCGGTCCCCGCGGCAGTGGCGCTATCGCTTGCGGCCATCGTCGCGGTGTCGGTCTTCAATCCATTCCGCATGCTGATGCCGAAGCTGCCGCTCGATATGGGAAACCTTGTCGTCTCCGGCACCAAGATCACGATGGAATCGCCGCATCTGGCAGGCTACTCCACCGATCGGCGACCCTACGAGCTCTGGGCCAAAACGGCGACCCAGGATGTGACGGATTCCGACCATGTCGAGCTTAAGTCGCTTCGCGCCAAGCTTTTGACGGAGGATCAGTCGACCGTGATCCTCGACGCCCGCACCGGCCTGTTCGACAACAAGGCGCAAACGCTCGATCTGCACAAGGACATCTTCCTGCAGACCTCGAGCGGTTATGAGGCGCGCCTCAGTCAGGCCTTTGTCGATATGGCGAAGAATACGGTGACGTCGGACGAACACGTCGACGTCAAATTGACAAACGGGACGCTCAGTGCCGACCGCTTGAGGATTTACGGCGGCGGCGAGGTCGTGCGATTCGAAGGCAACGTGGTGATGAATCTGGACAGTCTCAATAGCGGTGCCCCCGATCAGGCCGCGGCCGTGCCCGCTGCCCCCGTCGAGCCTCCGACGCCAGCGAAGACGCGATCCATTTCCAATAAATCTGCGAACTCGAAGTGACCCCGATGCCGACGTCGTCTCCACGCGCACCCTCGGCTCGATGCATCGCGCGGCATGCATGCGCGTTCGCCCTCGCGCTCGCGACAATCGCGGCCGGCGAGGCCGGCGCACAAAGCGCGGTTAACGGCGTGCCCAACGCGATGCAGGGTTTCTCGCAAAATCGCGACCAGCCCATTCAGATCGATGCCGCCTCGCTCGAGATGCGCGACAAGAAAAAGGAAGCGACCTTCTCCGGCAATGTGAAGGTAGTGCAGGGCGACACCACCATGACGTCGAAGACGCTGGTGGTGTTCTACGACTCCACACAGGCGCCCGCCGCCGCGCCCGCGCCTGCCAACAGCAAAGTCGCGGCCAAATCAGCCCCGATACAGTCCACCACGCCCGGTCCCGGCGGCAGTTCGTCGATCAAGAGGTTGGAGGCGCACGGCAATGTGGTCGTGACCCAGAAGGATCAGGTCGTGACCGGCGAGACCGCGGTATTCGATACCAGGAGCAACTTGATCACCATGCTTGGCGGGGTCGTCCTGACCCAGGGCAAGAATGTGCTGCGCGGTGACCGGCTGCTGGTGGACATGACGACGGGGGTGTCGCGCGTGGAATCCGAATCAGGGCGGGTCCAGGGCCTGTTTCAGTCGTCGGGCCAGACCGGCGGTCCGATACTACCGGGTAGCCCAGCCACGGCCAGCCCACCGACTGGCTCAAATAAACCAAAATAATATCAATCGCTTGTAGGGCACCTCGGCCGATCGAGGTTGAACCCTGCGGCGGCAGACTGTATCTACCAGCGGGCGACGCAACGGCGGAACTCGCGGGTGCTTCGCTGGGCAAGGGACATCCATTCCTTCATGCTGCGCGTGCGAATCAAGCCGTCGCGCCGGATTGCGGGATCACCGTGAAAGGCTAAGCGAAGCGGGGATGGTGGATATTCTCGGCATGTTCCGTCGACGCCCCGCCAAGCGCGGCCGGGCTGGTTTTGCGCGCGCGCGCGAGGACATCACCGCGCTTGGCGATTCCTTCGGCAACATGCTGACAAAACCGGTCCGCGATGCGCCGCCGATCGCGCGCGAGGGGCCGCAGCCTGGCCTTGATTTGCCCCGGCCACAGCCGCCCAGCGTCGATCATCCGCCACGTGCCGAAAAGCCGCGCCCCCGCGTCAAGCCCGCGAACCAGCCCACCAGGACCAATGCCAAGACCAGTGGCAGGACCAACGGCGCCGGCGGCCCGCAGTTGTCGCGGCGGCCGGGCTATCTGGCTGTGCATAGCGTGGAAAAAAGTTTTGGCACCCGCCAGGTGGTGCGTGGTGTCAGCATCTATGTTCGCCGCGGCGAGGCCGTCGGTCTGCTCGGCCCGAACGGCGCCGGCAAGACCACGGTGTTCTACATGATCACCGGCCTGATCAAGGCCGATCGCGGCGCCATCGAACTCGATGGTCACGACGTCACCAAGCTGCCGATGTATCAGCGCGCCCGGCTTGGCATCGGTTATCTGCCGCAGGAAGCCTCGATCTTTCGCGGTCTTACCGTGGAGCAGAATATCCGCGCGGTGCTGGAGGTCGTCGAGC
>VAZG01000104.1 GCA_005885285.1 Alphaproteobacteria bacterium
CTATGCTTGAAACGGCGCGGACGGAGCCGCAGCGCTTTGGTCCCCTGCAGGAGTGTAGCTCAATTGGTAGAGCACCGGTCTCCAAAACCGGGGGTCGCAGGTTCGAGCCCTGCCACTCCTGCCAGCTAATCCTGCCAGCTAAGTCAGCCAGTTGGCAATCTTCGACCGCTTGAGCCGCGAGACGGAACTATGCGGCGCGGGTCTTGCTTTTTCCCGCTCGGGCGGTCTTCGCCTTTTTGGCGGGCTTGGTCGCAACCGATGCGGCGTCAGGTTCACTGCCGGTGCTTGCAAGTGACAGGGTCAAAATCTCGCGCTGGGCATTCAGCCAGTAGACGTCGGCCTGGCCCTCGGGTTGACCGTCGGCGATCCAGAGGTGATAGGCCCGTTCGCGGATGGTCTCTTCCAGGTTTGGCATGGGATTCTCCTTTCATGATGCGCCCGGCCCCGGCGGGGCAAGTCTTGCCCCGGTGTGGTTAACGATGTCTTAACGGCTGCGGTCACGAGACAGTCGGGTGGTTGGACCTGTCCGCATCCGTCTCCACTACCTTGACCTTTTGCTGTTGCCGCAGTACATACCCGCCACCTGCTGCCGGCCCGCTTGATGCGGATATCCGGCGCGGCTTTGAAATCCCCGGAAACAAACGAGCCCGCTTGCCGGCTCATCCTTCAAACGAGGGTTGGGCTTAACGACGGCTGTTCGGATCCCCTGACATCTCTCATTCGTCTCATGACGGTTGGACCACAAACGATGGCTTTCAGCCCGTTCAAATTCCTGCAGGAAGTGCGCTCGGAGACCGCCAAGGTCACCTGGCCAACCCGCCGCGAGACGACGATCACCACGATCATGGTCTTCGTGATGGTTGCGCTGGCTTCGGTCTTCTTCTTCGCCTCCGATCAGATCATCCGCTATCTCGTCACTTTCTTGCTGGGCATCCACTGATGACAAGCGCCGGAACTCAAACGATGGACAAGCGCTGGTATATTGTCCACGCCTATTCGAATTTTGAAAAGAAGGTCGCGGAATCGATCCGCGAGCAGTCCAAGCAGCGCGGGCTCGAGGAGTTGTTCGAGCAGGTGCTGGTGCCGACCGAAAAAGTGACGGAAGTGCGCCGTGGCCGCAAGATCGATGCCGAGCGCAAGTTCTTCCCGGGCTACGTGCTGGTGAAGATGAAGCTGACCGACGAGGCGTTTCATCTGATCAAGAACACGCCCAAGGTGACGGGCTTCCTCGGCGCGGAAAACAAGCCGATGCCGATCTCGGAGGCCGAGGCGATGCGTATCCTGCATCAGGTGCAGGAAGGCGTGGAACGGCCGAAGGCGTCGGTGTCGTTCGAGATCGGCGAGAATGTGCGGGTGGCCGATGGCCCGTTCGCCTCGTTCTCGGGCGTGGTCGAGGAAATCGACGAGGCGCGCTCGCGCGTGAAGGTCGCCGTCTCGATCTTCGGCCGCGCCACGCCGGTCGAACTGGAATTCGGTCAGGTCGAGAAGGTCTGACCGCTGCCCCAATCCCCGCAAGCCGCGGGGGAGGGACATGAGCCGTGGAAGGGGACTGACGGTCGCCAGCCGTCATGCGAACCGCACCACGGTCCTGTGAAGCTTCCGGAATCCTCCGGAGCAACATGAGGAGTGATGAATGGCCAAGAAAGTGACCGGATACCTGAAATTGCAGGTGCCGGCCGGCGCGGCGAATCCTTCGCCCCCGATCGGTCCCGCGCTTGGTCAGCGCGGTCTCAACATCATGGAATTCTGCAAGGCGTTCAATGCGCAGACGCAGAAGGAAGAAAAGAACACCCCGATCCCGGTGATCATCACCATCTATGCGGACCGTTCCTTCACCTTTGAGATGAAGACGCCGCCGATGTCCCACTTCCTCAAGCAGGCGGCAAAAATCCAGTCCGGCTCGAAGGCGCCGGGCCGTGACAACGCCGGCCAGGTGACCAAAGCGCAGGTGCGCGAGATCGCCGAGAAGAAGATGAAGGATCTCAATTGTGACACCATCGAATCGGCCATGAAGATGGTCGAGGGCTCCGCCCGCTCGATGGGTCTGGAAGTTGCGGGGTAACGGACCATGGCAATTGGAAAACGCTTGAAGAAGGCCCGCGAAGGGGTCGATCGCGAAAAGCTCTATCCGCTCGCCGACGCCATCAAGATGGTCAAGGAGCGCGCCAAGTCGAAGTTCGACGAGACCATCGAGATCGCGATCAATCTCGGCGTCGATCCGCGTCACGCCGATCAGATGGTGCGTGGCGTGGTGAACCTGCCGAACGGTACCGGCCGCACCTTGCGCGTCGGCGTATTCGCGCGCGGCGCCAAGGCGGAAGAGGCCAAGGCCGCGGGTGCCGACGTTGTCGGCGCCGAGGACCTGGTCGAGAAGGTGCAGGGCGGCGCGATCGACTTCGATCGTTGTATCGCCACCCCCGACATGATGCCGCTGGTCGGTCGCCTCGGTAAGGTGCTCGGCCCGCGCGGCATGATGCCAAACCCGAAGATCGGCACCGTGACGATGGACGTCGCCAATGCCGTAAAGGGCGCCAAGGGCGGGTCGGTTGAGTTCCGCGTCGAGAAAGCCGGCATCGTGCAGGCCGGGATCGGCAAGGCCTCGTTCTCCGAGGATAAGCTCGTGGCGAACGTCAAGGCGCTGGCCGACGCCGTCGCCAAGGCAAAACCCGCCGGCGCCAAGGGCACCTACATCCAGCGCGTCGCAGTTTCCTCCACCATGGGACCGGGCGTGAAGGTCGAGCCGGGCACCTTGCTCGGCTGAGGTCTTGCAATAGAGTGAATTCAAGGGCGGGACAGTGAGAACTGTTCCGCCCTTTTTGCGGGCCTCAGCTTCGATTCATCTCGGTAGATCAGCTGTTCTTCTGTTTCTCGGGGGCGACGCCCGGCACGATAGCGCGGGGTTGGACCGACGGCTTCGCAGTGCCGTCGAGCGCCGTGACGACGGTGCGGCTGACACCGACCACCAGCGTCGCACGATAATGATCGCTCTCTTCCTTGATGTCGCAGTAGCCGCCGTGCGTTCCATCCTGCAGCGCGAGTTCGTCATTGGTGTTGAACACGTTGCGGACGGCCTTGCGTCGGTACGCGCCGACATTGGCAAAAATATACTGGCTAAGCGCATCCGGGAAATACATCTGGCCGGTGAGCATGTTCTTGTCGTCGATGAAGATCTTGAAATGGACGTGCACGGTGCGGCCGTCATACCAGCCGGGGTAAACGGTGTGGAACAGCGCTTCGCCGCGCGCGTCCGCGATCTGTGTGCCGCGCATGAATGTGCCACCTGAGGTATCAACGTTGTGTTTGTCGCCCTGACCGGGATAGCCGGAGTAGTAGCCATCTGCTCGCGTCTGCCAGACATCGACACGCGCGCCGGAGACCAGCGCGCAATTTGCCGCGTCGAGCACGATGAAGCGCAACCGCAAGGGAACGCCGGGATGCCCCTCGGTGATATCCGCGCGATGCAGTTTCGGATCGAAGTAGAACGGACCCGGCACCGCCGCCGGCGTGAGTATGCATGCCGGCGCCGGCGCAAGGGCCGGAGCTGCTGGAGTCTGTGCGAACACGCCGGGCGCGGACGAGATGATCGCGGGCGCAGATGCGAGGGTCGCTAGCGTCGCGCGGCGGCTGAGGAGCGACTTTCCGAACGAAGGCAATTTTCCAAGCGAAGGCGTTTTTCCAAGTGATGGCATGGCTGGGCTTCCGGAAGTGCATAAGCACTTGCCCACATGATACAAGGATCGGCAACACCGAAGTAAAGTCACAAAAGCCGGCGCGGCGAAGGCGCTGTCCCTGATGTCAGGGCGTCTCGCACACAGCCCCCAGGAATCCGTCGATGCCCGAAAAAGTCCTGGTCTTTTCGCGCTTCCCCAAGGCGCTGATGCTGCGCATCGGCGAGCGTTTTGAACTGATGGATGCCGCCGGCAAGCCGCCGAACCAGATGTTTTCGGCGGATCACCTTGCCGGCGTCCGTGCCATGATCACGGCGGGTGGAACGCCGCTTTCCAGCGAGATGATGGACATGATGCCGAAGCTCGGCGCGATCGTCTGTTACGGCACCGGTTATGACGGCGTCGACCTTCAGGCCGCCAATACCCGCAAGATCATGGTCGGCCATAGTCCCGGGGCGAACGCGGCCTCGGTGGCCGATATCGCGGTCACCTTGATGCTGGCGGCGACGCGGCGTCTGCTGGTGGCCGACAATTATGTGCGAAGCGGGGACTGGGCGGCCGCGAAACCTTCGCCGATGATGCGGCCGCAACCCGGTATGCCCGGTCGCAAGGTCGGCATCTACGGGATGGGCGAGATCGGCCGCAAGATCGCGGCCCGCGTGGCCGCCTTCGAGGCCGAGGTCGGCTATTTCAGCCGCAGCCAGCGAGACGTGCCCTATCGTTATTTTCCGAATCTCGCGGCGCTCGCCGATTGGTGCGGCGTACTGATGATTGCGGTGCGCGCCGGCGCCGGTACCCACCACGTCGTCAATGCCGACATCCTTAAAAAGCTCGGGGAGGACGGCTGCATCGTCAACATCGCGCGCGGCTCGGTCATCGACCAAGGGGCCCTGGCGAAGGCGCTCACCGACAACACCATCGCCGCGGCCGGCCTCGATGTCTACGAGAAAGAGCCGCACGCCCCGGATGCACTGACCGCGCTTCCCAATGTGGTGCTGAGCCCGCATATCGGCGGCCACACGCTTGAGTCGCATACGGCCATGCAGGACTGCGTCATTGCCAATCTAACCGCGTTTTTTGCAGGGAACCCGCTACCCTACCCGGTGAAAGAGGCCTGAGCGGACGATTTCGGCCAAAATTCACCCAAATTGCCGCCCGTCAACTGGTCTGAATTTTGCTCTTGGCAAGCCAGACCAGACCCTATAAACACCCCGCTTCCGGACGTGCTGGCGGTTGCTGGCACGTCGGTGCTCGCATTCCGAAAACCC
>VAZG01000108.1 GCA_005885285.1 Alphaproteobacteria bacterium
AGCCCCAATTCGACCCCGAACTTGATGCGCTGGAAGGCTTCGAGGCCGAGGTGCATCACTTTGGGACCGGGTTTGCCGTAGTAGGCGGTCCACCCGCCAAGCCTGGCGATGACCCAGGCCGCAAAGGCAAGTGTGCCTTTGGGATGAGGGTTTTTCTGCCGAATGGTCTTGCCTTCGAGCTTGTCGCCGATCGCTTCCAGAATGCGCTGATCATCGGGCTCGAAGGCGTCGTTCAATCGGCGCTGGTCGGCGCCGTCGCGACCCTTGACCAATTGCATGACGGTGACCGCCGCGATGCTCGCAGCGGCGACCAGGTTCATCATGGCGCGTGGGTCGCTCAGATCGGCATCTTCGATGTCAAAGCCTGCCGTCTTGAGTGTGCGGAAGTATTCTTCAATGCTCCAGCGCAGCCGATAGAGGTCGGCTATGCGGCCTGCCGCCTCGACGTTGTTCACCTCATGTGTGGTCAGGAGCCGCCAATGAACTGGCGTGCTGCCGTCCGCTGGCGGAGATGTCTCGCGCACGTCGACGACAGTCACCGTCACGTTCGCCGGCAAGGTACGTGCGCCGTGCAGGGGCCTGCGCAACGCCACCGGCGTAAAGCGCACGGCCAACTCGGCAAGGCGCGCCTTGCGCCCGGGCGCTGCGGGGATTTTGACGCTAAATCGGCCCTGTTCCGAAAGACTGTCGACGAAGCCGAACAGCAACGCGCTGGCCTCTGTCGCCTCCACGGCAATCAGCCGATCCTGGCAGGCCCGCACGATCAAATGCACGTTGGAGGGGCGCTTCGTGAAGTGCTCGTAGATGTCGCTCTCGCGATCCGACACGCAGGTGATGCTGCGCGCCGATGCAAGCCTCTCGCCGACACGCACCGTCGTATCGATCCAGCGCTGCGATTCCTTGTCTTCCGTCGCGCGCGAACGTCGATGCTTGACTGAACCCTGGTCTCGGTTCCAGATCTTGGCGTTGGCGAGACCGAGCAGGGCGCCGCTTCCGGCCTCCAGCGCCAGCGCCGCATGCAACAGCAGTCCGCCCAACGCGCCGCCTTTGCCAACCGGTCCAAATCCGTTGCCGCGCGCGCGTCGGCCTCCCAACACCAACTCGCTCGTGTCCTGGACCACAACGATGTCGCGGCCGGCGACGCGTGCTGTCGTGCCAGTCACCGCCTGACAGACCATCTCCTCTGTGGTCACGGAGCCATTATGCAGAAAGCGCCGAAACCGCATCTCCTGTGCCCGGCTGCCTCCCAGCCGCCGGATGCAGGAGCCGGGTCGCGCAACCAAGGCGGCATGCAACGCAGCCCCCCTTTTTCCAGGCGGCCGTCGCCAAACCGCCCCAGTCCAAACTCGGGTGTCATCGATCCCCCCGCGAATCGGCAATTGACTCATCGAATCACCCTTCCAAACTGCAGGCAACAAGATGTGTGCATTCGATAGCCGCCTGCGGGGAGAGGTCGAAGCCGAAGGCTTCGGGTGAGGGGGACTTTCCGCGAACACAACTCTCGGCGTCTTCGCGGAAGCAGCCCCTCACCCCAACCCTCTCCCCGCGAAGAGCGGGGCGAGGGAGAAGTGGCCCATTCCGCAACGCGGACCTTTTGCCTGCTTCAGAATGAAGTCAC
>VAZG01000109.1 GCA_005885285.1 Alphaproteobacteria bacterium
GCTCCAGCATGTATGAGAAATCTTCCGCGCCCATCAGCGGCGGCATCTCTTGCACATTGGCGTCGCCGGCGACTTCCCTGGCCACCGCCGTCGCAAAATCCGTTTGCGCGGCGTGATTGATGGTCACGGGATAGCCGCGCTCGTAGGTGAGATCGATCCTGGCGCCGGTGATCTGGGCAACGCCCGCGACCACCTCCTTGACCCGCTTCTCGATCAATTCCCTCACCTCGGTCGTCAGCGTGCGCACGGTGCCCCTGAGCACTGCGGTTTGCGGGATCACGTTGCGCGCATTGCCGGCGTGGAACTCGCACATCGAGATCACGGCCGAATCGAGCGGGTCGACGCTGCGCGAAACGATCTGCTGCAAGGCCGTAATCAACTGCGCGCCGACCAAAACGGAATCGAGGCATTTGTGCGGGCGCGCCGCGTGCCCACCCAGACCATCGATGTTGATGTCGATCGCATCCGTCGACGCCATGATCGGACCCGAGCGGATCGCAAACGAGCCAACCGGAATGCCCGGACCGTTGTGCATGCCAAAGACCTGGTCGATGGCAAAGCGGTCCATCAGCCCGTCCTTGATCATGGCAGCCGCGCCCGCGCCGCCCTCCTCCGCCGGCTGAAAGATAACGACAGCTTTGCCGGCGAAATTCCGGGTCTCCGCGAGATAGCGCGCCGCGCCAAGCAGCATCGCGGTGTGGCCGTCGTGGCCGCAGGCGTGCATCAAGCCCTTTGTCTTCGAGGCATAGGCGAGCTTGGTATTTTCCTCGATCGGGAGCGCATCCATATCGGCGCGAAGCCCGATCACCTTGATATCGCCGCCGGCCGGCCTGTGGCCTTTGATGACGCCGACCACGCCGGTGCGGCCGAGACCGGTGGCGACCTCGTCGCAGCCGAATTCCCTCAGTCGGTCCGCCACGAATGCTGCAGTGCGATGCACGTCATAGAGCAATTCGGGATGCGCATGGATGTCCCGGCGCCAGGCCTGGATATCGGGTTGCAGATCGGCGACACGGTTGACGATGGGCATGGAAATCTCGGTTTTTCCGGTTCGGCGGCTTTGCCCTTCTCTAGCACGCGTCGTGCCAACAACCCAATATTTGGAAGCCGCTGTACAGCGGCCGGCGACGAGGCTATGGCCTTCAAAAGACGATGCCGGGTAAAGACTTATGAAGCGAATTGAAGGTGATTTCGACTATATCGTCGTCGGCGCGGGTACCGCCGGCTGCATTGTCGCCGACCGCCTGTCCACGAATCCGAAAACCCGTGTGCTCATCCTGGAAGCGGGCGGCAACGACAACTGGATCTGGTTCCACATCCCGGTCGGCTACCTGTTCGCGATCGGCAATCCGCGCTCGGACTGGATGTTTCGAACCGAGCCCGAGCCCGGGCTCAACGGCCGCTCGCTGGCCTATCCCCGCGGCAAGGTGATCGGCGGCTGTTCTTCAATCAACGCGATGATCTCGATGCGCGGACAGGCCGCCGATTACGATCACTGGCGCCAGCTAGGGCTTGCCGGCTGGGCGTATTCCGACGTGCTACCGCACTTCAAGCGGTTGGAAGATCATTTCCTGGGCGAAAGCGAGCATCACGGCGCGGGCGGCGGCTGGCGGATCGAAGCGCCGCGGCTGTCGTGGGATATTCTTGATGCGGTCGGCGCTGCCGCGGAAGAAATGGGAATTGCGAAAATCCCCGACTTCAATACCGGCGACAACGAAGGGGTCGGCTATTTCCACGTCAACCAGAAGCGCGGGCGGCGCTGGTCGTCGGCGCGCGGTTTTTTGAAACCCGCGCTCCGCCGCCCCAATCTGCGCCTGGAAAAACAGGTGCTGGCCGACCGTCTCATCGTCGAGAATGGGCGCGCCGTCGGCGTGCGATTTCTCCGGGGTGGCGAGATCCTCGAGGCCCGCGCGAAGGGCGAAGTCATCCTGTGCGCCGGCGCGATCGGATCGGTCCAGCTGCTGCATCGCTCCGGCATCGGCCCTGCGGACTGGCTCGCCCCGCTCGGCATCGATGTCGTGCTCGACCGCCACGGCGTCGGGCGCAGTCTGCAGGATCATCTGCAGCAACGTGCGATCTACAAGGTTTCCGGCATTCGCACGTTGAACGAGACCTACTACTCGCTGATCGGGCGCGGCCTGATGGGGCTCGACTACGCGTTCCGCCGCCGCGGGCCACTGACGATGGCGCCGTCGCAGCTCGGCATCTTTACCCGCTCCGACGCTACTCGCGAGCGCGCCAATATCCAGTTCCATGTGCAGCCACTGTCGCTCGACAAGTTCGGCGATCCCCTGCACACCTTCCCTGCCATCACCGTCAGCGCCTGCAACCTGCAGCCGACCTCGCGCGGCGTCGTGCGCATCCGCTCGGCCAGACCCGACGAGGCGCCGTCGATCGCGCCGAATTATCTGGCGACCGACGAAGATCGTCAGGTCGCAGCCGATGCCATCCGCACCACGCGGCGGCTCATGAAGCAAAAGGCGCTGGCGCCCTATCACCCCGCCGAGTTCCTGCCGGGCCCGTCGGTTGGCGATGACGACGCCTCGCTCGCCAGGGCCGCCGGCGATATCGGCACCACGATCTTTCACCCCGTCGGCACCGCCAAGATGGGAGCGGCAAACGACCCGATGGCGGTGGTCGACGAGCGCCTGCGCTTTCGCGGCATCGCGCGGCTTCGCGTCGCCGATGCCTCCGTCATGCCGACCATCACCTCGGGCAATACCAACACCCCGACCGCGATGATCGCCGAGAAGGCGGCCGCCATGATCCTTCAGGATGCGCGATAAAGCGTAACGGCGACCTTCCCTCTCGAGCATCGGCAGGGCTGCAGCTTGCTTGGCCGCGCCATCGGCGTCGAAGCTGCAGCGCAACATAACGGGCCGCGGAACCTGCCCGGTCCGGAAAAGCCATTTGCGCTTCAGGTTCCCTCTCACTTTATGAAAAATAGTGTATAATCAACCCTTTAGGGTTCCGGAATTTTGACAATCTATAGTTGAGAGAATTTCAATGATAGTTCTCGCGAGACTTGCCACCATTTTGTTTGTGTTTCTTGCGCTTGCCGATCCAGCGATTGCCCAATCCCGACGATCCGCGGATACCTCGCGCGCTCAAAGCGACGCAGAGGCGGAAATCAGAGATCGGATCAACGCCTGGACCATCGGTCTGGCCGGCGGCCTGCTCGAAGGCGCTCCGATCCGCTTTGCGACTGAGATCGCGCGGGCCGTGAATGATGGGGGCGACATGCACGTCCTCCCCATCGTAACGCGCGGCCCCACGGAAAACGTCAACGACCTTCTCTACCTCAGGGGTGTCGATACCGCGATCATCAACAGTGACGCGCTGGAGGAGTACAAGTCCCAGGTACCCCAGATTCGAGAGCGGATCGCCTACATACTCAATCTATTTCCTTCCGAGTTGCACGTGTTCGTTCGACCCGAAATTCGAACGCTGGCAGACTTGGCCGGCAAGAAGGTCAACTTCAACACGCAAGGTACTGCTGCCGCTTATTCCGGACCGTTGATCTTCAGCCGCCTCGGAATCAGCGTCGAGAAGATGTTCATCCCGCATCCGGCGGCGCTGGAGCAGATGAAGCGCGGAGAAATTGACGGCGTCGTCTTTGTCACGACAAAGCCGGTCGATGCTTTCGTGAAAGGAAAGTGGGAGGGAGGATTCAAATTCCTGCCGGTCGAATATGGTCCGAAGTTTGCCGACTACTACTTGCCCTCGTATCTCGAGCCGGCGGACTATCCCAACCTCATCGCCAAGGATGAGCGAATCGCGACGATCTCCGTTCCGACGATCCTGACCGCGTTCAACTGGCGCCCCGATTCATCTCGCTATCGTCGCGTGGCCCGGTTTGTTGACCAGCTTTTCGGCCACATTGACAGGCTGCGCTCGCCGGGCTTTGACGCGAAATGGAAGGACGTGAATCTTTCGGCAAGCGCTCCCGGCCTGGAACGTTTTCGGGCAGCTCAGGAATGGCTTGATCGATCGGCTTCAACGAAACAAAGCGGACGTCCGTGATGTGGACTCGACTGGCGAGTTTGGCGCTATGCCTCGCGGGCGGTACCGCTCTCGCGCAGTCCGCCAATGAGAGTGTCTCCGGATTGGAATCGTGCTTCCAGGGGGCTCGTCTTGCCGACGCGGTCTGCTCCAAATTGCCAGACGGTCCGTCGCAGCGAGTGGATTGCTTTGTAAAGGCGCGAGCAGCTCAACTTGAATGCCTCGAGCGCGTTCTGTCCGAAGCGTCCCGGCCTGCGGTGCCTGGAAGCTCTGCCGAGATGGCTCGGCCGGCGCGGCCGGTCGATTCTGCTCCGCCGGACGCGTCTTCAGAGCGCGCCGCTTCCAAAGCGCCAGATCGAACAGAGCAGCCACAAGTTCCGGTCGGCCGCACTCCCGCTGACGAAGCGGCAAGGCGATCAGACGCTTCACCCCAGTCGGCGACGGCGAACGTCCCTCCCTCGGCCGCTGAAGCGCCCACCGGAACAGTCCGATCAGACCTATCGGAGAAAAAGAGCGATAGGCCTGCACCGGGAACGGAGTGGATTCTGAGCGAGACAACGTCGCCTTTGGATTACAGCCCGCTCATCACCGCGGTCATCCGCTCAACATCGGACGTGAAAGATGGCCCCAATACTTTCGCGGTTCGATGCCGCGCCCAACGTACCGAACTTTCAATTCGGACGGACGGAGCATGGGCTGCACCGCGCGGCCACGAGCTCTTGGTTGAGTATCAAATCAATGACCAGCCGCTTGTTCGGCAGCCATGGATTTTGTCCACGGATGGAAAGGCTGTCAGCTACAAGAACGATCCCGTCGAGCTTTTGCGATCGATACCAGACGGCGCGAGACTGAAGATCGCCGTCACGGAAATCGTCCGCCGTGAAGCAACCTTCGAGCTCACCGGATTATCCGGCGTCAGACAGAAAGTCGGGACTGCCTGCAAGTGGCCGCCCGTGACCACCAAAACCTCATCCGAAAAGCGTTGAGGAACGGGGAATCCCGGGCGCGCCGAACAGCGTGTCAGGGTCGGATATAGCTCCAGCCGTCCTCTTGCATTTCCATCAGATGGATAACGCCTGAAGGAACGAGCACCGCATCCGACATGATGTCGATCGGGTGACCCTCCCTCTTCTCCATGCCTTGCCTCGTGACGTTGCACGCAGAAAACTGAATCGTGCTCGGGAATGCAATGTTCTTCAACTGCTTGATCCGGTCCTGTACCGGAGACGTATCGGCTCTGAGCATGTGGAGGCCGGGGCCGTACGTCACGACGTCCACCGCTACTTCTTTGCCCTTTGAACGATAGTGTTCGATGATGTTGGTCGCATTGTTGAGCGCGAGATTCATGACGGCCGGATCGTTCTGATCGATCTGGATGAGCACGCGATGCGGTCTTGCCGGCTGCTCCACCTTGGTGTCGGCCGCCAAGGCGCCCGACGCAAGGATCAGCGATGCCAAAACCACTGCTGCTGTCTGATGAAACCATCTACGCATGATAATCCTCCGCAATTTACTTTTGGCCAAAATGATAGGTAACCCATTGCAAGCAGTATTAGATTCCATTGCGACCGGCATGCCAACCAAAATCAAGCCCTTTTTCGGCCTATCAGGCCGCGTTCAAGCCCTTCGCCGAAGCCCACCGGCCTGTGCAAGCTCGAACCAAAAAAGTCCCGGCGCCACGCCCTTATGCCCGGTCATATTTCTCTCCCGGACCGGTGGCGAAAAGTCTGAAAAGCCTAAGCAATTCGTCTGACAGCACGCTGACGGGAGCACGACAGGTTAACCCTGCGCCGGCCCAGCCCTCCCCAGTCGCCTTTGCAAGTCGCTTTCGCCGAAATGGCGGGAATAAACCCGGCCCTTCCCCGATCACCTCGCCGGTACCCAACCACAAGGAGAAAAGCGCAATGAGCGATCACGACCACCATGATGACGGCGTCAGCCGTCGCCGAGTGCTGGAATGCATGACCTGGGCCGGCACCGGTGTACTTTGGACCATTTCCGGCGGCGTGCCCCATTCGCTGGGACTTGTCGGCTCCGCGGCCGCGGCCGAGCCGTCCGGCCTGACTTTCCTGCAGATCAGCGACAGCCATGTCGGCTTCGACAAGCCGGCCAATCCCAACGCACTCGGCACCCTTGAAGAAGGCATCAACAAGATCATAGCGATGCCGAAGAAGCCGTCCTTCATGATTCACACCGGCGACATCACCCATCTGTCGAAGGTCGCCGAATTCGACAATGCCGAACGCATCATCTCGCAGGCCAAGCTCGACGTGCATTACGTGCCGGGCGAGCATGATTTCATCGACGAAGAGGTCAAGCTCTACAAGGAGCGCTACGGCAAGGGCACCAAGGGTGCCGGCTGGTATTCGTTCGACGCCAGCGGCGTGCACTTCATCGGCCTCGTCAATGTGGTGGACCTCAAGGGCGGCGGCCTCGGCAATCTGGGTGCCGAGCAGCTTGAATGGCTCGAGGACGACCTCAAGGGGAAATCCAAATCCACCCCGATCGTGGTGTTCGCCCATATCCCGCTGTGGACGGTATATCCGCAATGGGGCTGGGGCACCGAGGACGGCGGCCGCGCGCTCGAATACCTCAAGGGCTTCGGCTCGGTGACCGTGCTGAACGGCCACATCCACCAGGTGATGCAGAAGGTCGAGGGTAACGTCACCTTCCACACCGCGCGCTCGACCGCATTCCCGCAGCCGGCACCCGGCACCGCGCCCTCGCCCGGGCCGATGAAGGTCGCCGACGACAAGCTCCGCAGCATGCTCGGCATCGCCAGCGTCAACTTCAAGCTCGGTGATCAGCGCCTGGCGATCATCGACACGCCGCTGCAGGGATAAGGGAATTACATGATGACGTCAGCAACCTGCCGCAGCCTTGGTTTTCCTTCCGGTTTTCGTTGTCTTGGCATTCGCCTCGCCGTGGCTGCGGCCATTGTCCTGCCGCTCGGCGTGATCGGCGCCCATGCCGAGGACATGAAAGTGACAATCGACAATTTCACCTTCGCGCCGGCGGAACTCAAAGTGAAAGTCGGCGACACCGTGACCTGGACCAACCACGACGACATCCCGCACACCGTGGTGTCGGCGGGCAAATTCAGGTCGAAGACAATGGATACCGACAATGACTTCTCGTTCACTTTCACCACGGCGGGCGATTACAAATATTTTTGTTCGCTCCACCCGCACATGACAGGAATGATCAAGGTTGAATAGCGGCCCAAACCAAGGCATCACAATGATGCCCGGCCGGTTCATTCCAGCCGGCCGGGCACATGCATCTGTTAGAGCCGAGCCAGAGGCGATGCCCGTCAACGCTGCCAAGGACGATCCCGAAAAGGCACGGCGCTTTCGCGAGGCGGCGCTGCCGCATCTGGACGACGTCTATACGCTGGCACGTTACCTGCTTCGCGACGCAACCGACGCCGAGGACGCGGTTCAAGAATGTTATTTACGCGCGCTGAAACACTTCGATGGTTACCGCGGACCGGCGATGAAGCCGTGGCTGTTTGCGATCCTGCGCAATGTCTGCCGCGCCGAATTCGCGCGGCGGGCGAGTTCGCCGACGGGACCGATCGAAGACGTGCCGGAAAGCGCCGAGCAGACACCGCTGTGGAACGAGGCACAGGAAACGCCGGAAGCGCAGATGCTGCGCACGCGCGACGCGGCCACCGTGCGGCGGCTGGTGTCGGCACTTGCAGAACCGTTTCGGGAGACGTTCGTGCTGCGTGAAATCAACAATCTTTCGTATCGCGAGATCGCCAATGCGGTCGGTGCCCCTGTCGGCACCGTGATGTCCCGTCTCGCGCGCGCCCGCGCCATGCTGCGCACAGCGTGGACGGCGGAAGAGGAGCAACCAAGATGACTTGCGACGAGGCCGAAATCCTTCTTCACGCCCTGATGGACGGCGAACTCGACGCGGGCCATGCGCGCGAGGTCGAAGAGCATATCGCGGGATGCGCGGCCTGCGCGGCGCAGCTTGCCGCCTATCGCGAGATGAGCCAGGCGATCGCTGCCGCCGATATGAAGTACACCGCGCCGTTGGCGCTGCGCCGGCGCATCGAGGCGTCGCTGCCGCAGCCGAAAGCCGAGGCGCCGAGCCGTCGCGTGGTACTGCGGGGCTTTACGCTTGGGTCGGCGGTGTCGGCGATAGCGGCGACCGGTCTGGTCGCGATCGTGCTGCGCGACGACGACCGGCAGCGCATCGATTCGGAGATCGTCTCGGCGCATCTGCGCTCGTTGCAGGCCGGCCATTTGACCGACGTGGTCTCGACCGACCAGCATACGGTAAAGCCGTGGTTCAACGGCAGGCTGGACGTGTCGCCGCCGGTGATCGACCTTACCGCCCAGGGCTTTACGCTGATCGGCGGCCGGCTCGATTATGTCGATGCTCGCGCTGTCGGCTCCATTGTCTACCGCCGCCGCGCGCATGTGATCAACATGTTCTTCGCGCAGAGCTCGAACACCGAGCGTTATGCTGCGAAGATCGAGACCATTCAGGGATTCAATCTCAAGGGCTGGAGCGATCGCGGATTGGATTTCTGGGCGGTCAGCGATCTCGGCGCCGACGAGCTCAGCGAGTTCTGCGACAAGTTCGAATCCGCGATGCGGGCGAACAGTGAAGGTTAGCTGCAGCGTCTGCTACGCCGAGCGGCGCACGGCGTTGTCGACCAGCGTCTTGCCGAGTGACCAGATCGCGCCGGGAACCTTGTGGCTCGAGGCGATCACAGAATCGAACGCGGTTTCGATCCACTTGCAGTCGTCTTCGGTGATGGTCAGTGACGGCAACAGCTTGATGGTGTGGCTGCCGTGGCCGGAGACTTGCGTGAGGATCTTTTGATCCTTGAACAGTGGCACCGTGATGAGCTGGCAGAACAGGCCTTTGTTGGCGGTCTCCAGCACGCTCCACGACGCCTTCAAGCGCAATGACTTCGGCGGCCCGAACTCGATGCCGATCATCAGCCCCTTGCCGCGAACCTCCTTCATCAGTTCATAGCCGGGAACCATCCGCGTCAGCGCCAGCCTGAGCTCTGCACCGCGTTTGGCGGCCGCCTCGATCAGTTTTTCGGACTCGAGCACTTCAAGCGTCGCGATGCCGGCCGCCATCGCGAGGTCGTTCTTTGCAAATGTCGAACCGTGCACCACCGCGCGGTCCATTTGATTGAAGATCTTGTCGAAGATGCTCTTGCGCGTCAGCAATGCGCCGACCGGCACGTGACCGCCGGACAACGCCTTCGAGAGCAGCACGATGTCCGGTTCGACATTCCAGTGTTCGACCGCAAGGAAGCGTCCCGTTCGACCCATGCCGGTCTGAATTTCGTCGGCGATCATCAAGCTGCCGTACTTGCGGCACAGCGCCGCCGCGCCCGGCAGGAATTCATCCGTGGGCATGTTGACGCCCTTGCCCTGGATCGGCTCGACGATGAAAGCCGCAACCTCGCGCGACGACAGCACCTGCTCGAGCGCGGCAAGGTCGTTGAACGGGATCGCGGTGCATCCCGGCAGCAACGGCTCGAAACCGCTGCGGAAGTTGGGATCGTCGGTCAGCGAGAGCGCACCATAGGTCAATCCGTGATAGGCGTGGGCGCAGTAGACGATGCCCGGCCGCCCGGTCGCGCCGCGCGCGAATTTGATCGCGGCCTCAACGGTCTCGGCGCCGGAATTGGCGAAAAACACCTTGTCCAGGTAAGGTACGTATTTCAAGAGGCGCTCGGCGAGCACGCCGGCCAGCGTGGAGACATCGAGCTGCACGAGATTGGGCAGATCGCTGTCAAGCACGCTCTTCAATGCCGCGCGCAGCGCCGGATGATTCCGGCCAATCGCGAAAACGCCGAATCCGCTCAGTAGATCGAGATAACGCACGTCGTCGCGATCAAACAGATACTGGCCTTGCCCCTTCTGGAAACCGACATCGTAGCCGATGGTCTTGAGCACGCGTACGAGCTGCTCGTTCAGGTGGCGCGCATGCATGGAACTGCGCTGCGCCTGCCGGTCCACAAACATCTCGGAAACATCTAGATTCGAATATAGCATCGGCTACATAGTTCGGTTGGCGGTCATTTCGTCAACTGGAAATACTGAATGCGTCGTTTTGCCCTTATTCCGTCCATCTAAGCAAGCACAGCTTTAAGCCATGTTGCACTGCCCAAGGAATACCTCATGCGCATCTTGCTTTATTCGCTGATTATGCTGGCATCAGGACTTGCGTCAGCCAAAGCGGCCGATCCCACAGGCGATTGGCGGGTTGCCGACGGCGTCGCCAACATCCGAGTTGCACAGTGCAACGGTAGCATGTGGGGCGTCGTTGCCTGGGAGAAAGAACCGGGCGGCCGCGACACCAACAATCCCGATGTGTCAAAAAAGAACAGGCCGACGCTTGGCATGCCGATCCTGATCGACATGAAGAAGAAGCCCGGCGCCGATCAGTGGGAAGGCCAAGTCTATAACGCCAAGGACGGACAGCTCTATAGTTCCACGATCACGCCGATCGGTACCGAGCAACTCGAAATCAGGGGTTGCGTGCTGGGTTTCCTCTGTGGCGGAGAAACCTGGACCCGCGTCGCCCCGCCAATTCCCAGCAGCCCTGCCAACAGCATGGCCAAGGGCGCGCCCAAGAGCACGCTCAACAGCGCAGTACCTGCCAAGAGCGCGGTAGCTGCCAAGAATGCGGCAACAACCGGAGCGGCCGTGCCTGGACCCAAGGCCGGCAAGAAGACAGCCAATGCTCAGGCGGCCGACCCCGTCGGCGATATCTGCCTACTCGGCGATATCGCGGGGTTTTCCCATTAGCGCCGGCTGGAACAGGAGCACCGCGGCGAGCGTGGTGACGAGCGAAAGCGCCAATAGCTTGCCCATGCTCGAGGTCCCTGGATGAGACGACAGCCACAGGCTTCCGAACGCCGTCGCGGTCGTTAGTGCGCTGAAGAAGATCGCCCGCGTCAGGCTGGTCTGCAGCAGGTTCGTCCGCCCCGAGCGCCAGGCCGTGACATAGTAGATCTTGAAGGCGACGCCGATACCGAGCAGAAGCGGCAGCGCGACGATATTGGCGAAGTTGAGCGGCAATCCGATCAGCACGCAAATCTCCATCGTCACGGCGCCTGCCACCAGCAGCGGAACCAGCGTCAGCAGCACGTCGGTGATCCGGCGCAGCGTGATCCACAGCAACAGGCCGATCACGACGAGCGAGTAGATGCCGGCATGAATGAACGCCTTGACCACGGTATCGCCGGATTTCAGGATCGATACCGGTCCGCCGATCGCGGTCGGCTCGGCCGCCAGCACCGCGTTGGCGAACTTGCGCAGATTGTCGTTGTCGTTGGGATCGCCGCGCGGCAGCGCCTCGACGCGGATCAGGCCATCTTTGGCTTTCCACTCGCCTGCAAGATCGGCCGGCAGGGTCTTGAGACTGACCGGCTGCGCCTGCAATGAACTCCTGAGCTGATCGAGCACCACCTTGAGCGGCGCCACGAAGATCGCCTGCGCCTTGTTGCGCGTAGCCTCACTGGATTCGGCGAGCTGCGACAGCGCGTCGGCAAGCCGCCGCGATGCCACCGCTCCTGGGCCTTTTCCGTCGCCGGCGACCCTGCGCAGGTTGTCCGCCGATCCTTTAAGAGAATCGACGTTTTCCTGGTCGGTTGGCGGCGCATCGATCGAGTCAGGATTGAGCGCGGGATTGAGCACCTTGGCCGCCTGCGCGATCAGCTTGAGCTTCGCCGGCTGGTCCTCCGGCACAAAACTGGCCAGCGACTGGACCCGCAGCACTTCGGGCAGCTTCTCAAGCCGCGCCTCGATCTTCTTGGCGTCGGCTTCGGAGTGGGTCAGCACGTCGATGGCGTTGGCGCCGGTGTTCGGATCTTTTCTCAGATCGAGGAAAGTGGCAATCGATTCGGCCTTCGGATTGCGCAGGTTCATCGGGTTGAAGTCGAACTTCATGAAGTACAACAGCGGCAGCCCGGCGACCGCGATCAAAAGCGTGCCGACGACAATGATGACGCGGTGCTTTTCCAGGAATCGATCGACCGGCGCCAGGAACGCGTAGCCGACGGGTTCTTTCTCGCCCGGCGGGTTGAGCAGGCGCAACAGAGCCGGCAGCACCGTGATGCTGGAAGCGAACGCCACTAGCATGCCGACGCCGGCGATCTCGCCGAGCTCCGAGATGCCCTTGTAGTCGGTCGGCAGGAAACAGAGGAATCCGGCCGCGGTCGCCATCGCGGCCAGCGAAAGCGGCACCGCTGCGCGGCGCGCGGCCTCCTCCAGCGCCTGCCGCAGATCGTCATTCTTGAAGCGCTCCGAGCGATAACGGACACTGAACTGGATGCCGAAATCGACGCCAAGGCCAATGAACAGAACTGCAAACGCGACCGAGAGCAGATTGAGCGAACCGACCATGGCGAGGCCCGCCGCCGTGGTGATTGACAGGCCGATGAAGAGGTTGACGAACACGGCAAAGATGATCTTGGCCGAATGCAGCGCCATCCAGAGGATGAGCAGCACGACGATCACGGTGCCGATGCTGTTGCGGATCGCGCCGTCCTGAACGGTCGCGTATTCCTCGTTGGCGATCGGAATCGGACCGGTCAGCTTGACTTGGGCCTGATATTTGGCCGGAAAATCCAGATCCGCGGCGGCCTTGCGGATCGCGTCGGTCGCATCCTTGCCGGGCTCCAGCGCGTTGTAGTCAAGGATCGGCTTGAATTCGATGAAGGCGCGCCGATCGCTATCGGTCAAGGGCTTGTCGCTCGTCAGCTCGCGCCAGGAGAACGTGGCGGTGCCCTTGTTGAGGATGTCCTCGACCGTCTGCGCGATCTGGTTGAACGGCCGCGCGGTGCCATCGAGCTTGATCTGTCCGCGCTGCACGCCGGCAAGCCCGGTCTCCAGCGCGCCGGTCAGCCCGCGGATAGAGGGATCGCCGGCCATGATTTCGATCAAGGGGGCGGCGGACTCGAACTGGCCGGTGAGCTTCCCGAGCTCGTCTGCGGAGAGGAACAGCAGGCCATTCCTGTCGAAGAACTCGCCGGAACCGAGCGGCTGGAGGGATTGAAAGTTCTTGGTATCGCCCTTCAGCTTTTGTTCGAGCGCGCTGCTTGCCGACTTCACCAGCTCCGGCGTCGGCGCCTCCACCACCGCCAGGATGGTGCTGTCCCGATCGAACGCCCGGTCGAATTGCTGGTCGCGCTGGCGCCAGTCCAGATTGGACGAGATCAGCGTGTTGATATCGGTGTTGATCGCGAAGTGTCGTGCTGTGTAGAAGCCCGCCGCGACCGCAAGCGCGAGTGCGAGGAGCAGCGTAAGTGTGGCAAATCGGGTACAGCCTCTGACAATCGAAACGACAATTCTGGTCAGCACATCTAATCTTTCTAACGTTGACGGCCCGCCCGAAACGCTCGCTGTCTATCGGAGTTCCACGAGCCGGGCTAACGTTGCTTTGGATGGTTTTCTCGGCGGACACCGCGCAAAAGACTTGAGGGGCATGGCGAAACCGCAGGTCGCGCTCATATAGCTGGCTTTGAAGGGCGGTAAAGTGACGAACAAGTGAGGCATTTCGGACTTTATCTACTGTATCCGCTGTGGCCGCAGGTTTCTATACCATAATACCGGTGTCTTTACCTTCTTCGGTGATGGGATACCTGATCGGCCTTTGCTATCCGTGTTTTTTTGACACAAAGCCGCGCACGTCCATGCGTAAGGCAGCGAGGGCGAATGGGAACCGGATGGTGGTGCGGATATTGCAAATACCCGGCTGCACGGGGAACAGATGATGGGTTTGGTGCAACTTGCGTAATGGACGTCCAATGGAAGTGTATCTTGCGCAACCGCGCGGCTTTTGCGCGGGCGTTGTTCGCGCGATCGAAATCGTGGAACGGGCGCTCGAGAAGTATGGCCCGCCGGTCTATGTGCGCCACGAGATCGTGCACAACAAGTACGTGGTCGAAAGCCTGAAGAACAAGGGCGCGATCTTCGTCGAGGATTTGTCCGAGGTGCCGCCCCGCGCCGTCACCGTATTCTCTGCCCATGGCGTTGCGCGCACGGTAGAGGAGGAAGCGGCTGCTCGCGGACTGCCCGTGTTGAACGCGACCTGCCCGCTGGTCACGAAAGTTCACAATCAAGGCAAACGCTATATGTCGAAAGGCCGCGCGCTGATCCTGATCGGTCATGCCGGCCATCCGGAAGTCGAGGGGACCATGGGACAGGTTCCCGGGCCGGTGCTCCTGGTACAGAACGTCGATGATGTCACGTCCTTGACGCTGCCGGTCGAGACCCCGGTTGCCTATATCACCCAGACCACGCTCAGCGTCGACGACACCAAAGACATCATTGCGGCGCTCCAGCGGCGATTTACGGACATTCAAGGCCCGGACATCCGGGATATCTGCTATGCGACACAAAACCGCCAATCTGCGGTAAGGGAACTCGGCAAGCTCGTGGACGTGATCCTGGTGGTGGGCGCCGCCAATAGTTCCAACTCGAACCGGCTTCGCGAAATCGGCACTGAAGCCGGCGTCGCGAGTTATCTCATCGCTGACGGCAGCGAACTGAACCCCGACTGGCTGAAAGATGCCAAGGCGGTCGGCATCACTGCCGGCGCTTCGGCACCGGAGGTCCTTGTCGACGACGTGATTGAGGCCTTGCGGCGTATCGGACCGGTCACGGTGTCGGTGCTCGCGGGCCGGGAAGAAAACATCGAATTCCGCCTTCCAGCCGAATTGGCTGCGGGCTGATCCACACGACCCAGAAAGAAAACCTGTAATGGCAATACCCTTCTTCAAGGAACTGCGTATCGGCGGCTATCTGATCAAGCAGAAGCTGCTGGGCCGAAAACGCTATCCGCTGGTGCTGATGCTGGAGCCGCTGTTTCGCTGCAACCTTGCCTGCGTCGGTTGCGGCAAGATCGACTATCCCGACGCGATCCTCAATCGCCGCATGTCGGCGCAGGAATGCTGGGACGCCGCCGACGAGTGCGGCGCGCCGATGGTGGCGATTCCGGGCGGCGAGCCGCTGATCCACAAGGAGATCGGCGAGATCGTGCGCGGCCTCGTGGCGCGCAAGAAGTTCGTCTCGCTGTGCACCAATGCGCTGCTGCTGGAGAAGAAGCTCGATCTGTTCGAGCCGTCGCCGTACCTGTTCTTCTCGGTGCATCTGGATGGTTTGAAGGAGCACCACGACAAGGCGGTTTCGCAGAAGGGCGTGTTCGACCGCGCGGTCTCGGCGATCAAGGCCGCGAAGGCGCGCGGCTTCACGGTCAATGTCAACGCCACGATCTTCGATGGTCACGCGGCGGAAGATATCGCCAAATTCCTCGATTTCACGACCGAACTCGGTGTCGGCGTCTCGATGTCGCCGGGCTATGCCTATGAGCGCGCGCCCGACCAGGAGCACTTCCTCAATCGCACCAAAACCAAGCGGCTATTCCGCGACGTGTTCGCGCTCGGCAAGGGCAAGAAGTGGAATTTCATGCATTCCGGCCTGTTCCTGGACTTCCTCGCTGGCAATCAGGATTATGAGTGCACGCCTTGGGGCATGCCGGCGCGCAACATCTTCGGCTGGCAAAAGCCCTGCTACCTGCTCGGCGAGGGTTACACCAAGACCTTCAAGGAACTGATGGAAACCACCGACTGGGATTCTTACGGCACCGGCAAGTACGAGAAATGCGCCAACTGCATGGCGCATTGCGGCTATGAGCCGACTGCGGCAAACGCGGCGCTTGCCAATCCGTTGAAGGCGATGTGGGTAGCGCTAAGGGGCGTCCGCGTCAAAGGTCCGATGGCGCCGGAGATCGATCTCGGCAAGCAGCGGCCGGCGCAATATATCTTCGCGGAGCAGGTCCAGAAGAAGCTCTCAGAGATCCGCCGTGACGAGGCCCTCGCCGCCCAGCAGAAGGCCTCGACAGCCGCGTAGGCTGCGCAGCGCGCGGTTGAAATCGAGCCCGGTCGAAACCAGCGAGCGCAGCGTCAGCGGATTGCGCGCGAGGCCGCGCAGCACCTTGCGCAGGTCGATGTCGCCATTCGGCTTGATCGCCATCCGCGCCAGCGCCGGCAAGGCGCGGCTGGCGGGATCGCTGATGACGCGCAGCGCGGCGAATGGAAGCTCGAATTCGGCGGCATAGGCCGCCGCGATGTGGCTTTCCATGTCGACGGCAGCAGCACCTGTCTCCAGGCGCAGCGCGGCCTTGCAAGCCCGGGCGGCGATCACCTGCTCGACCCCCGCGAGACCGCCCCGGACCACGCGGCGGCGTCGCAACGCGATGCTGGCAATCAGCTCGTCGCTCAGCGACAGGCCGGCCAGCCAGCGCGCGTCTCCGGCCAGGACCTCGGTCGCCACCACCACATCGCCTGATTTCAGTGCGGGATCGAGCCCGCCGGCAACGCCGAAGCTGATGACGCCTCTGAAAGTAGATGAATCCAGCATGGCAAGGAGCGCGCGCAACTGCCGGGGATCGCTAGAACTACAGATGACGAACATGCCGGGACCGGCCGCTATGCGGGCCTCCTGCACTAGGCCTGTCACAATCAGTACCGGCCGCGAATCGACCAATATGTCCGCGGTCACGCCGTCCCCCGCCCCCAAATTCACATTCCGACCCCTACCACCCTGCTGTTCGTGCTTCTCAAATTTCGATACCGCGCCAGCGCCCAGAGCGGAAAGAATTTGGAGTAGCCATGATAACGCAAATAAAATACCCGCGGAAAGCCCGTTGCCGTAAAGCGCGCCTCGTCCCACAGACCATTTTGGGCTTGTGTGGCTTTTAGGTACTCTACTCCGCGCACCACGGCCGGATTTTCGACCTCCCCCGCTGCCATTAGTCCAAGCAAGGCCCATGCCGTTTGGGACGCGGTGGCGGGAGCAGCCTCCATCCCCCGGTAATCCAGCCGGTAGCTGACGGCATCCTCGCCCCAGCCGCCGTCCTTGTGCTGGACCGAGACCAGCCAGGCAGCGGCCTTGCGAATCATCGGGTCCTGGTGGCGCACGCCGGCGGCATTGAGCGCGCACAACACCGACCAGGTTCCATAGATGTAGTTCATGCCCCAGCGGCCGTACCAGGAGCCCTCGGCGTGCTGGGTACGCCTGAGATATTCGATTGCCCGCGCGACCGCCGGGCTGGTTTCGGTGGTCTCCCCGAGTTGGGCCAGCATCGCGAGGCAGCGCGCTGTAACATCTTCAGTCGGCGGATCGAGCAGCGCGCCGTGATCGGAGAACGGGATGTTGT
>VAZG01000184.1 GCA_005885285.1 Alphaproteobacteria bacterium
ACCGAGCGACGCTTGCAGACGAGAATGCCTGGGCGCGAGCTCGTCGTCCAAAATGTTGTAAATTGGCGAACAGTCCGCGGCTACGGCGAGCTGTGGCGGGGAAACTCAGATTGGATTGGTCGCCAGAACAGATAGCCGGTTGGCTGAAGAGAACGCATCCTGAAGACGAGTGTAATCAGGTGTCACACGAGACGATCTACCGCAGCTTATTTGTACAAACGCGTGGCGTGCTCAAGAAAGAGCTGCTCAGTCACCTTCGATCGAAGCGCTCGATGCGTCGCTCCCAGCCAGTTGATCCGAATGGCGACAGACGGGGGCATATCAAGGATATCGTCTCAATCCGTCAGCGACCGGCGGCGGTTGAAGATCGAGCGGTGCCTGGCCATTGGGAAGGCGATCTCCTGTCCGGGCCGAACAACAGCTACATCGCGACCCTGGTCGAGCGTCATACGCGTTACGTGATGTTGGCCAAGGTGGCCGGCAAGGACACCCGAACGGTAGTCACCGCGCTCATCAAGCAGGCGAAGAAGCTACCAAAGGAGCTGTATAAGTCCCTGACCTGGGACCGGGGAAAGGAACTTACGGATCATCGCCGCTTTACGCTGGCGACCAAGATCGACGTATATTTTTGCGATCCGCAAAGCCCGTGGCAGCGCGGGTCGAACGAGAACACCAATGGCCTGCTGAGACAGTACTTTCCAAAGGGCACCGACTTGTCGGTGCATTCGCAAGCCTATCTGAACAAAGTGGCTCGCCAGCTCAACGAACGACCACGTGAGACCTTGCAATTTGAAACCCCAGCAGAGAGATTTAACGCCTGTGTTGCGTCGACCGGTTGAGCCAGCATGCCGAAAGGGGAAGTCAATCCAGCATTAGCAGCTCCGCGATGGGCCGTTGAGGATTGTTGGTTCAGAACCTGTAATCCCAACCGATCCATTCGCAGAGGCCGCGGCCCATCACGTCCTCGAGCTCGCTACCCTTCAGCCAAGCGAGCTCGTCGGTAAAGAAGCTCACGCATTGCCGGTAGCTGCAGGGCATGCGGGTGATGTCGGTGCCCCAGAAGAAGCGCTTGGGACCGAACGCATCAAAGATGCGGTGCAGCCCGTCCTGGATGTTGCGATAAGGATAGCCTTGCGTCGAGTAATGCGGCGCGCCGGTCGCCTTCACCGCGACATTGGGCAGCTTTGCCAGTGCGACCAATTCGTCGAGATGGATGAAGGCCGCAGCATCCTGGCCACGCCGATTAAGCCCGCAATGATCGAGCACCATCTTCAGCCTGGGATGGCGCTCGGCGATCTCGCGAAATTTCGGCAGGAACAGGCCGCCCATCATCGCGATCGGCAAGCCTTCCCGCTCCGCCGCCGGCCACAGCCATTCCAGCGAACCGTCACAGAGCCATTTTTGCTGCGCTTCCAATAGTAACGGCCAGCGCAGGCCCATCATGCCCGGCTGCTTGCGCCAGCCATGCACCAGCTTGCGATGTTCGGGATGATCGAGCGGAAACTGGCCCATCACAGCGAAACGTTCTGGATATTTTTGCGCGGCCTCGATCGCGAGCGCATTCGCATCGGGATCCCACCCCGAGGGTGGATGGATCAGGGCCGCGTCGACGCCGGCCTCGTCCATCTCGTCAAGCAGCTCCTCCGCCGTGAACTTCGAGACCTTGCGGTGCAGGCCGGACGTCGGCACCACCCGATCATGCAGGAGAGGCTCGCAGACGGGCAAGCGTTACTGCGTCATGCGGCCCACTAGCCCTTGGAGCCGCGCTGAGCACCGGATCTTGTCCGCCTGCGTGGAGAGCCCGCCGGGTGATTTTGGCGGAACGGTGTTTCGATGCTCGGCAATGGCTCCTTGGCGGCCGCGACAATCCAGCTTCGGAATGCCCTGATGGCAGGATCGCGCAGGCGATCATCTCTGATGACAAGTTGATAGTCGTCGGCCCGCAATTCGGGGGCCGCGATTGGACAAACCAGACGACCGGCTGCGATGTCCGCTTCAATCAGGTGCAGAGATCCCAGAGCGACGCCGAGGCCATCGACGGCAGCCTCAAGCTGAAGGTAGACGTGATCCAGCTCAAGGTGTCGAATCGGCGCCAAGCCTGAGACGCCCGCCGCCGAGAACCATTGCGGCCAGGCGGAGCGCGTCGTTGTGGAATGCAAGAGAACGTGCCGTCGCAAATCGCGCGCAGTCTCCACCGGGCGGTCGCGCAAGATTCTTGGGCTGCACACAGGAATCCGTCGGTCCGGCATCAGCGTCTCGCAGTGAATTCCCGACCCGTACTCCACGCCGGATCGAATGCCGATGTCGAAAGCGGTGCCGACATAACGGAGCTTGCGCGACGTGGTTGAAATTTTCACCTCGACGCTCGAATACGCTTCCTGGAATCTCGCGAGCCGCGGCAGCAGCCAACGCAAGGCGAAACTCGACAATGCGTTGACGCGAACGATGCCAGACACGCGTGCGGATCGCGGCTCTCGAAGTCTCCCCGTTGCCGACGTCAGGCGCAAGAGTGCCGCACTGACATCTGTCAGCAGGTCCGCGCCCTGGTCGGTCAGCACGATGCCGCGCGCGCGCCGCTCGAACAGCGGGACGCCGAGCCAGTCTTCCAGATGCCTGATCTGCTTGCCGACCGCCCAATGGGTGACGTGCAAATCCTTCGCTGCTTCAACAAAGCTGCCGCGCCGGGCCGCGGCCTCAAAGGCTCTGATCGCATTGAGGGGCGGCAGTTCATTTTCGCCCATGCGTGAGTTTTTCTCTCCTCTAGGGAGAAAATAGCTCAGTTGAGCGTTCGCCGCTACTGAGCTACTCCGCCCGAACAGATGGAAATTCCCCAAGCTTGGGATCCATCTTGGGAGTAATTCTCCCCTACTGGGTCGGGAGAGCGAATCGGATTGCTGATGAGGGCGTTAGGCGCAAACGGCAGAAAGGCGGATGCCCGGGCGGTATCTCGCGGAAGGACGCTGTGGACCGCCTGTGCGGCGCACGCATTGCATGACGGCTATACCGATTTGATCTATCTCCTGTTGCCGATTTGGCAGGCCGAGTTTGGGCTCGGCTACGGTGCCTTGGCGTTCTTGCGTGGACTTGCCACCGCCACCATGGCGGGACTGCAGGTGCCGGCCGGACGGGTAGCCGAGCATCTCGGTGGGCGCACCACACTGGCTCTCGGTACAGCACTGGCAGCGATTGGTTACGTGTTTGCAGGCTATTCGGCCGGGTTGGCCGGATTATGCGTTGCGCTCGTGGTGACCGGATGCGGACTGAGTACGCAACATCCCATTGCGTCGGCCGCGGTTTCGCGCGCCTATCAAGACGGCGCACGCGGTCCGCTTGGCACTTACAATTTCGCTGGCGATGTCGGCAAGGCTGCAATTCCGAGCGGGGCGTCGCTTTTACTGGTCTTGGTGTCGTGGCACCAAATGGTGTGGTTTCTCTCCGCGCTCGGCGCCGTTGTGGCGGTGGCCGTGGCGATCTTTTTCCCGGCCAAGCTGCGGCCGGTTTCCCCGGGTAAAAAAGCCGAACACCACTTCTCCGGCACGCACCAAGGATTCACGCTGCTCCTGACCATCGGAATCCTCGATTCCAGCGTGCGCATGGGATTTCTGACGTTCCTGCCCTTCTTGCTGAAGGAGCAAGGCGCATCCTTATCGACGATCGGCTCGGCGCTTGCCTTGGTGTTCATTGGCGGGGCTGCCGGGAAGTTTGCGTGCGGCTGGCTGGGGGCACGGTTCGGCGTACTCGCGACGGTGCTTCTGACCGAGGCGGGCACGGCCGCCGCAATCCTTTCCGTCCTGGTGTTACCGCTCGTCCCGGTGCTGGTGCTTTTGCCCATTGTCGGCCTCATGCTCAACGGCACCTCCTCGGTTCTCTACGGCACCGTTCCGGAACTGGCGCCATCCGGTCGCACAGAGTGGGCGTTCGCAATCTTCTATACCGGCACGATCGGTGCCGGTGCGACAGCGCCGATTCTTTTCGGGCTGTTGGGCGATGCGGTAGGGTCACACGCGGCCATGATGGCGGCGGCAATCACGGCCGCTGCAATTTTGCCGCTCGCGATCGCTTTGGCGCCGCGACTCTCGGCGAGAACATCGGCTCAGCGCGACTGACGCCAGCCTATCGCGGACCGCGGCAACGAAGCCAGGAACAGCACCGCACAGACGCCGAGCAAGACAATATCCTTGAATATGAACTCGCCCGTCAAATTCCACGCCATCGGATCAGTCGACAGGCTCCATTTCACCACACCCGGCGTCGTAAAGAAGAATGACCACGTAATGGCAAACGTGATCACGCCCATTAGTGAGCCCGCGGCTGACAAGATCGGACTGAATGCGCCCGCCGCAAGGAGCGTCGCGATAAGAAGCTCGGCGACACCGAGGAAATATGCTTCGCCCCGCAAGCCGAATACCGACAGCCAGGAAATAAACGGGCTGTTGCTGATGAATTGGACGATGCCCTGTGCCGACTGCAACGTGAATTTCTGAATGCCAAACGACACGAAGATGACAACCATGACCCAGCGGAGGATCGCCAGCAGGCGATAAGGTCCGTCGCCTTTTTCGGCGACATTGAAAGCTGTTTTCAAGTGGACCGCTTCTTTCCTTTCGAGATTGATGGCAACTGGCGCGTTGAAGTTGCTCAGACGACTACGCAGCGGCAGCGCCGCCGTTACGTGCTTCTGCAGTTCCTTAACTTCACAATGATGTGCATGTGGGACGGGACCGGCTTGCGTGATGTCTGCAACTCCCGGCGTGTCTGACGGCTCGCGGTGGTGACCGGACCAACATCACAGGTGCCGTCCGGGGCGAGCCGCGGCAACTGACAGACGGTATCATCTTTGCATTATCATCTTTGCATCTGCATAATCTGGTCCATCGGCATCATATTGTGATTGAGGTTGGCCATGATCCAGACCGATCCGCCGATCACGAGCAGGACGATCAGGACTCCGAAGGCGAGCGCCAGCACGTTGTTGGTGTTGTCGGGACCGGTGGTGATGTGCAGGAAGAACACCAGGTGCACGCCCATCTGCGCGATCGCCAGCACGATAAGCGCGACCGGAATGCTCGGCTGCCAGACCAGATCGGTGCCCGCGACGAAGAAAGAGGTCGCCGTCAGCAGGATTGCAAGTGCGAGCCCCGTGAGATAACCGAGTACCCGTAAGCCGACACCACCCTCAACGTGCTCGTCGCCTGGCGCCAGATCGATGCTGTTTTCGGTGTCGTGACCGTTGCTCATGCGGCGCTTCCGATCAAATACACGACGGTGAACACGGCGATCCAGATGATGTCGAGTGCGTGCCAGAACAGCGCGAAGCACAGGATGCGGCGCAGAATGTCTGGCCTGAACCCCTTGGCGAAAACTTGTGCCATCATCGTCAGCAGCCACAAGATGCCGGCCGAGACGTGCAGGCCGTGGCAACCGACGAGGGTGAAGAACGCCGACAGGAACGCGCTGCGCGTCGGTCCGGCGCCGCGGGCGACGAGGCTGGCGAATTCCCTGCCTTCAATCGTGAGAAAGCCGAGGCCGAAGACGCAGGTGACGGCCAAGCCCAATTGAAACCAGATCGTGCTGCGCGTGTCGGCGGCGATGCTGGCGAGGCCGCAGGTAAAGCTCGATGCCAGCAAGAACGCGGTCTCGATTGCGACATTGCGCAGGTCGAACAGCTCCCGTCCGCTCGGCCCGCCCGCGGTCTGCCCGAGCAGCACGGCGTAAGTCGCGAAGAAGGCCGAGAACATCACCATGTCGCTGAGGATGAAGATCCAGAAACCGTAGCCGGTGGCGATCCTCTTGGAGGCTGGCCCGCTGTGCGCGATGCCCAATGCTTCCATCCCACGCAGATGATGCGGGTCGCTATGCGGATATGCGATCGTCGCGTCGACCATCACGGGCTCCCTGCAAGGCCGAGCAGGGCGCGCCGCTCGGCGATGATGGCGCGGTCGATCCGAGCAACTTCCGCCGCCGGGATGACGTATTCGTCGTGATCGCGCCAGGCGAACGCGACAAAGGTCGCGAACGCACCGACCCCGCCCACGGCGACCATCCACCAGATATGCCAGATCAGCGCAAAGCCCATGACGGTCGCGAAGAAGGCGCAGACGAATCCGGTCGGCGAGTTACGCGGCATTTCGATGTCCGCGTAATCCGGCTCACGCTTTTCCAGATCCTGCTGCTTGGCGTGCGCCTTGATCGCCCAGTACGCGTCCACTCCGGTCACATTGGGCGAAATCGCGAAATTGAACGCCGGCGGAGGCGACGCCGTGGCCCATTCCAGCGAACGCCCATCCCAGGGATCGCCGGTGCGGTCGCGCAATTCCGCACGGCGGCGGATGCTGACGACGAGCTGCGCGACCTGGAAGATGATGCCGATCAGGATCAGGATGGCGCCGAAGGCAGCCGCGATCAGCCAGGGACGCCACTGCGCGACGTCGTAGTGCTGCATGCGCCGGGTCATCCCGAGGAAGCCCAAGGCGTAAAGCGGCATGAACGCGAAATAGAACCCGCTGAGCCAGAACCAGAACGCCGCCTTTCCCAGCCCCTCATGCAAGCGGAAGCCGAACGCCTTCGGGAACCAGTAATTGTAGCCGGCAAACGCCCCGAACAGCACGCCGCCGATGATCACGTTGTGAAAATGCGCGACCAGAAACAGGCTGTTGTGCAGCAGGAAATCTGCGGGCGGCACGGCGACCAGAACGCCGGTCAACCCGCCGATGATAAAGGTGACCATGAATCCGATCGACCACATCATCGGCGTCGCAAAGCGAATGCGCCCGCCATACATCGTGAACAGCCAGTTGTAGATCTTCACGCCGGTAGGCACCGCGATGATCATGCTGGCGATGCCGAAGATGGCGTTGACGTCGGGGCCGGCGCCCATGGTGAAGAAGTGGTGCAGCCACACCATGAAAGATATGAGGCAGATCGCCATGGTGGCTAATACCATTGAGCGGTAGCCGAACAGGGGCTTGCAGGAAAATGTCGAAACCACTTCCGAGAAAATCCCGAACGCCGGCAGGACCAGGATGTAGACCTCCGGATGACCCCACGCCCAGATCAGGTTCATAAACATCATGACGTTGCCGCCGGCTTCGTTGGTGAAGAAATGGAAGCCGAAATTGCGGTCGAGGATCAGCATGGCGAGCGTTGCGGTCAGAATCGGGAATGCCGCGACGATCAGGAGATTTGATGCAAGCGTCGTCCAGCAGAACATCGGCATGCGCAGGTAGGTCATGCCCTTGGTACGCAGCTTCAGCACGGTGGTGACAAGATTGATCCCGGCAACCAGCGTGCCGACGCCGGAGATTTCGAGAGACCACAAATAGTAGTCGACGCCGACGCCGGGCGAATAGGTCAGCTCCGACAGCGGCGGGTAAGGCAGCCAGCCGGTGCGCGCGAATTCGCCGACCACGAGCGAGATATTGACCAGAAGCGCGCCGGTAGCGGTGAGCCAGAATCCCACGGAATTCAGGGTCGGAAACGCCACGTCGCGAACGCCGAGTTGCAGCGGCACCACCAGGTTCATCAGTCCGATCACGAACGGCATCCCGACAAAAAAGATCATGATGGTGCCGTGGGCAGAAAATATCTGGTTGAAATGTTCGGGCGGCAGATAGCCGTTGGAGTGATAAGCGATCGCCTGCTGCGCCCGCATCATGATGGCGTCGGAAAATCCGCGCAGCAGCATCACCATTGCGAGCAGCGTGTACATCACGCCGATCCGCTTATGATCGACGCTGGTGATCCATTCGCGCCAGAGATACGGAAAGTGGCCAGCGACAATCACCCAGGCGATAACGCCCAGGATGACGACCAGCACCACGGCCCCGACGAAGAGCGGGATCGGTTGATCGAACGGGATGACTGACCAGCCGAGCTTACCTAGCATTGCCAACTCCGGCAGCCGGCTTTGCCGGGTTGGTCGTCAATTGCGGCCCCGGACCCGGAGGGATCTGCCGGGTCGCGATCTTGCCAAACAGTTCGGGGTCCTCGAGCCGATAGCTTGTCTTGGTCGCCTCGATCGATTGTTGCGCGAGCTTGTTGTAGCTGTCCCTGTTCAGGGCCTGACCGCTGCGCGCCGTATTCGCGACCCAATCGGGAAAGGCGAGCGGCGAAATCACGTGAACGTCGAACAGCATGTCGGGGAATCCGTCGCCGCTAAAATGCGCCGACAGCCCCTGATAATTGCCCTCTTGATCGGCACGCAGGTTCAGCGGCGTGATCATGCCATTCATCGTGTAGATCATGCTGCCGAGCTGCGGGACGAAGAAAACATTCATCACGCTTGCGGACGTGAGTTCGAGCGTCAGCGGCGCCCCCACCGGGACGGTCAGGGCGTTAATGGTCGCAATCCGCTGGTCCGGATAGATGAAGAGCCATTTCCAATCGAGCGAAACGACCTGGACCCTCACCGGGCTTCCCGTTCCCTCGACACGAGTCGCCGGATCGAGCTGATGCGAACCGATCCATGCGACACCGCCGAGCAGGATGATCGTGAGCGCCGGGATCGACCAGACCACCAGCTCGATGCGGCCGGAATAGGCCCAATCGGGACGGTAGACGGCGCGGGGATTTGACTGACGAAACCAGAATGCGAACGCGAAAATGGCAACGATCGTCGGCAGGACGATCGCCAGCATGATGGCGATAGAGTCGATCAGGATGGTCTTATCGGCGGCGGCTATGGGACCTTGCGGATCGAAGATATTCATCGGTACGGCAATTCCGATTTCCCACACGCCCGAACCCAAACGCGCTGCCGTGCGAGCGGTTCCAAAGACATCGGCGGGGCATGCCAACGGCAATGGTGGCGCGAAACGCGGCCAAATCGGTGAATGCGGTCGCAAGCCATGCGGTGTGCGCCCGGCAATATGCAATTTCGCCTGACGCTATCAGGATCGCCGGCGCATTGCCGGCCTTCTCCCCTGCCGATGGCGTTGCTATCGTGCGCCCAACAAGAAGGAAGAAACGCGATGCAGGGACCCGAGGATGATGCCGGCCTTTGGCCCTGCACCCTGGTGCGCCCATCTTGTTGAGCGAGTAGGCGAAATGACGTCATTCTAAAAGCACCGCCGAGGCGAACCCGCCGGCGTTGATGTAGATGAGATTTCGTTGGGCTTGCTCCCCGTCTTCGTCGACTGCTCATGGCACGTTTGAGACATGCTGACTGCATAGCGCGCCATGTTCGCGCTTGAGGGAAAACGGAAAACATGTGCTCTTATTGAGTTCTTTTCGAATTGATCCTCAACGAGAGCGTAGTAATGTTCCGGGATTGCAGGTTCGACCGATCGGTAGCAGTCTTCTCCCAGGCAGAGGCCCAATGAATTTGCGAATGATTTTTTCCGCATGCACCTTGGCGGCTGTTGGATTGTCCATGATCACATTCGACGCGCTCGGCCAGCAGCAGCCGCTAAAAGAGCAACTGGTTGGGACTTGGACGCTGCTCTCGTGGGAGCAGAAGAAAGGCAATGGCACCAAGGTCGAGCGCTACGGGACGGCCCCGAAGGGCATCGCCTTCTTTGATGCGGGTGGGCGATACATTATCACGGTGATGCGATCAGATCGGGCCAAATACGCGAGCAATGCCCTATGGCAGGGGACTCCAGAGGAAAACAAGGAAACGGCCGACGGCACCATAACCTACTTCGGAACATATTCGATAATCGACGCAGATAGCAGCGTCACAGTTCACGTCGAAGGCAGTTCCTTTCCAAACTGGAATGGCACGGATCAGAAGCGCTATGTCGCGATAGCGGAAGACCAGCTTACGCTGACCGTTCGTCTTCCGGCTGGAGACGTAGTCGATGTGATTTGGAAGCGAGCGAACTGATCGAGCCCGTCAAGCCAACTTCTGCCACTTTTGAGACATGCCGACGGAATCTACGAATGCCTGTTCATCGGAGTACACCGGAAGTCGCCGGCCTCACGCTCTAGATGTGGTGCCCACCCCGCTGTCCAAGTGCGGGGCAGGCTTTTCCGGATCATGCGCTAACCGGCGCGAACGTAGCCGTAGCGGAGGTTCGAGGGTTGGCTCGCAGCTTGGGCGTACTCGTTCTTGAGCGCCGCGAGGCGGTCCTCGGAAAAGGTCGGCATCCTGGTGTTGTCGGCCGCCTTCAGCTTGATCTTGTAGAACCTGGTTGCATTGCCCGAGAAGATCGCTTGCTTGGTGGCACTGGTGGCGTCGCCGAGCGGTGCAAAGCCGTACTTCTTCTGCATGTCCTCAGGGATTTCGAGCCGGCGCAGCGCCTCGATCTGCCACTGCGGTGAGCCGTACCAGACGGAGTCAGTGCCCCACATGACGTGGTCGACCCCCATGCCCTTGATTAGCGTGCCGACCAGTGCGGCGCAGAATTTCGGATGAGCCACCGCTGAGTTGGCAAAGGACGTGCCCAGCTCGGCATAGACATTGGTGACGCCGAACTTCTGCGGGATTTCCGCGAGGTCCGTGGCCCACGGGATGCGGCCGGTCTGCTCGAACTCGCCCCACGCCTTGTCGGGCAATTCGAGGAACGGCCGCAGCGCCGAGTGATAGATCACGAAGTTCATCTGCGGCCAATCCTTCGCGGCCTTTCCAATGTCCCATGCCGTTGCGTATTCCCACACGCCGGCGAAGGACTTCTCGTAATCGGGCGGCAGCAGCCCCTTGTGGATACACAGCGTGTTGATGCCTGCCTTGACCGCTTTCTCATAGAACGGATACATCACCGGCTCGTCATCAAGCCGCCATGGGAACTTCGAGGGCGCCAGCGGGTCGCCGATCGTGTAGGACTTCCATGAATCAGGCTTGTAGACTTCGATAGCCTTGTCGACCTCATCCATCCAGCCGGGTTGCTTTGGGGTGATGACGCTGTGCGCCAACAGGCGACGCGAGCCGGCGAAGTCGTTGATCAGCTCCCGCGCCTTGACGATTTGTTCGTTGGACAGAAGCCACCAGCTCGGGTCATCGAACGGCGCGCCGCTCAAGAGCGCGATGTTGGTGTCGCTGTCGTAGTAGACCTCCTTCACATAATTCTGGAATTTGTAGCGGGCAAGCGAGGAGACGCCTTCCTCCTTCATCCTCGGGTTCCAGTGCTGGCTCGCAAAGTCCGCAAGCCCAAGCAGCTCCTTGTGATCGAAGTCGTCACGCACGAAATGGGTCTGGACATCGAAGATGAACTGGTCGGCGAGGCTTTGCGCGCGCGCCAGCATCAGTTCGGGCTCGCGGGCCTCGGCGGGCGCGACCTGAAAAACATTGCCGTAGATGTCATTCATGGCGAGGAACGCCGCCGCCATGCCGCAGCTTGTGTGCAGGAACTGCCTGCGGCTCAAGCCGAGGTGCTTGCCGTTCACGTCCGCGAGCTCGTTGATCCGTGCCTCGACCTTCTTTTGCGTCGCGCTCTGCGGGGGCGGAAGATACTCGCCGTTGGAAACAATCTGGGTCGGTATAGGCGTTGCCGCCGATGCCGCCTCCGCGCCTGCGACGAGACGCTGCTCTCGCTCACTAAGCCAAGTACCCATGGTTCTCCTCCCTTTTTGTTGGCCATCGACAGTGCAGTCGGTGCTCGTGTGGGCCTTGCGCGTTTGGTCACTCCCGATCAGTCAAGGTGTAGACCGACGAGGCGTGCCTTCCCCCGTTCGGTTAAGCCTGAAGCCATCGCATTCCTTTCATCTCCAGGCGAGACAACTCGTGGCTTCAGCCCACGAGACGGCAGGCACACTCGGAAAAACTACCTGCGGTAGTGTCACATCAGTCCCGAATTCAATGCTCAAAGTCCCATTGGCGCAAGCGATGTAATCCGACAGTCACACTGTCCAAAGACCGCGCCGCTACGACTGGCAGGGTTTGCCGGAACAAGCGAGACGCGCTCCCGTGTGGTCGGCCAAAGGCGCAATGATGTCGCTTGTTGGTATCACTTTCTTGCGGGGTGCTGGCGGTAATAGAAGGAGCCCTTGGCGCCGTTAGGTCGACTTCCGCTAATGTGATCCAGCGTCGGTTTATGCGATGCAGCGGTATGTCCGGTGTCGGGTGAAGACCGCAAGTGAGCGCCATGCAATCAAAACGGCTCATCGCGGTCTTCAAAACAATCGTGGTTGCCGCCTGGGTTTGACGGCGATCAAGTTCAGCAGCGCTGCGGCCGCGATCATAGCCGCGATGCCACCGACACTCAGAGCTATCTGCATCGCAATCCCGTTCGAGATGTCGAGCAGCGCCATGTGGCTAATGAACGCCAGCAGAACGCCAAGGCAATAGATTGGCAGCGAGTTTTCGCCACAGCGGATCGCGCCGCGCATCACCGGCGTCGTCAGTCCTCGCCAATTGCGAGGCACCAACCATGCCGCCAGAATCGCCATGGCCAAGAAATGCAGCAGTCTCAACGGATCAAGATTCGATTTGTCCAATGGGTAAAACAGCTTCGCCAGCGCTTGCGGGATCCTTTCTTCCAGCGGTTTGATGTGCCAGCTCAATGCGATGACCAAGCTGAAGAGCAAAAACAGAACGGCCAGTACAAGCGCCGTGCGCGATGTCACCCAGGGCTGGATCCGCTTGCCCTCGATCATCCACCAGGCGCCAAGCACGACCAGCAACTGCCAGGCTATCGGATTGAAGGCCCAGTGGCTGTTCGGCCACGCGTGAGACCAATTGCCGCTGGCATTGATGTCGCCGGCGTTGACTATTCAGCGCTTTGGGCGAAAGCGTTTCGATCGCAAACTGAGCCCTGCGCGTCCGGGTCGATACTTATCGAATATTCGTTACCGTCCTGACAGCTAATGTTCCAGCTATCGGCCCCAGCTTCAGCGCCGCCTTGATACATGGTCCGAACAACAACATCACAAGCCTGCTTTTTATTTTTCAGAACGAAGGTCCAGAAAGCGAGATGCGACGCCTGATCCAGTGCAAGTATCCTCCTCGTTGTTGGGTTAGCGGCGTGGGTCGTATTGAAAGGCTCGGGAGCCACGGCCTTGGATGGCATGGGGGGTGATGTAGTGGCATCCGCCTTTTTCAAATGCAGATCAGCACCCAGAACAAACCAGACCACTAGCGGTGTGACGACGGAGCTCGCGGCACCCGCTAAGAAAAAAATAAATGATCGCTTCATTATGTCTCTCCCTTCCGGAGTCGAGACATTGGCGGCCACGCGAGACCGCAAATACCTGAGGAATTAAAGTACTTCGCGAACAACGCCGGCAGGTGCAATTGCCTGCGTGCTGGGCCCAAACGATGAGTAACTCATCGCGGCTGTCGCACAAGCGGCAGCGGATTCGGGCGGCGGCACTGACGTGTCGTGGATAAGGTGGGGCTGACTAATACGTCTTGGAACCGCGTCAGCTCGGCTCGAACCGTTGCGTGTCGTTGGGTTGCGGCGCCGAGTAGCGTAGCGCCGAGATGCGTAACGTGGCATCATCCATCGGCTGGATGTCAAATTCAGTCACACGCGACGTGATCGACGGACGCAGCTTGGTCCGATCAGCAGTAAATTCAATTCACGAATTATCAACGCGTTGAGGTTTAACACAACCGCTGGAGCTACTAAGGTGCAGACTTCGTTGTCGGCGTCGCTGATCTCGATCCATCGGGATTATCAGTGATTCAGCGCGCGCTCGTTAGCGTCGCACAAGGAAATCATATCAGATCGCATGGGGCCGCCATCGTATTCCGTTTCCGCCGAACGTAATTATACATTTCCACCAGATATTCGTCCGCGTTGGTAGCTTAGTCGCGTGCTACGGTGCACGATTAGTACGCATTCGAGCATGTCTGCTTGTGTGACTTTTCGGACTTCACGCGATGTCCGGCCTGCGTCAGGAATGCGCACCAGAGCGGATGTCCGCCACTCTGAATCTACGGGTTCACGATCTACGGGTTCACGCCTTGGCATCGTTGGATGCTTCAGGTCATTTCAACTCTCAGCGCGGAACAGGCAGCACGTATTGGATCGTGCCGATCGATCGACAACTGATTTTGTCCGACACAGGCAATCAGTTCGATTTTCCCTGCGTCATCTCGCTCACGAAGGCTTTTAAATTTGCAAAATGGAGTGATCCACGAGGCGACGGTGGCAAAACAGCCCGGTCGCCGGCCGGTCGCCGGGGAGAGCACGGAATAAGCCGTAAACCATTGCGCAGGAAAGTCGGATTGTTTCGGCGAACCTGTGGTGACTACGCTCGTGTGCTTTTTTCTGCACGCGAGGCTACGGGTGCGGCGGGCACCCGGCTTTCCCTGCCCCCTCTATCTTCGAGGGATCACGGCTAAAGCAAACCTCGGGCAGATCATGCCGCGAGAACGCAAAGCTGTATCCAGGGCAATATGCAATGTCAGGCAAAGATCGCATGACTGGCGCGAAGCAGCCGCCCTTCTCTCGACCCGAGAGCGTTGCTATCATCACCTCAACAAGAAGGAAGAAACGCGATGCAGGGAGTGGAAGACGATGCCGGCCTTGCCGGCAAGGTCGCGCTGATTAGTGGCGGCGGCGCGGCCGGCGATGGCATCGGCAACGGCCGGGCGGCCGCGATCCTGCTGGCCCGTGCCGGCACCAAGGTGATGGTGGCCGATCACGAACTCAGGCTTGCTCAACGCACGGTCGAGATGATTGTCGCCGAAGGCGGCACGGCGGTCGCGCTCGGCTGTGACGTCACGCGCGAAGCCGACTGCAAAGCACTGGTTGAGGCGTGCATCGACGGCTTCGGCCGGCTCGACTTGCTCGACAACAATGTCGGAATCGGCAGTCGAGGCAGCGTCGTCGAGGAGAAGCCGGAGGAATACCGGCGCGTCATGCAGATCAATGTCGAGAGCATGTTCCTGCTCTCGAAATACGCTATCCCCGCCATGATCAAGACCGCCCAGGGCGGTGCCATCGTCAATATCTCCTCGATCTCGGCGCTGCGGCCGCGCGGGCTCACCACCTACACCACATCGAAGGCCGCGGTGATCGGATTGACGCGGGCGATGGCGGTCGATCACGGAGCTGACAACATCCGCGTCAACTGCATCTGCCCGGGTCCGATGTACACGCCGATGGTCTATGCCCGCGGCATGAGCGAGGCCGCGCGCGCCCAGCGCGCCAAGGCCTCGGTGCTGAAATTGGAAGGCACCGGCTGGGACATCGGCCACGCCGTCCAGTTCCTGCTCAGCAACTATGCGCGCTACATCACCGGCCAGGTGCTGGTGGTCGACGGCGGCGTGACCTTGCAGGCGCCGGAACGAGAATCCCAGGATCACTAGCAAACGAGGAACCAGCAAGATGGCCCGCCTGCCCTATCTCGAGGCCGACGAGGTCGCGGTGGAATATCGCGACATGCTCAAGCGCAATACCAACCTGCACAAGCTGCTCGTGAACTCGCCCGACATGGCGCGCGCCTTCAACGGTGTCGGCGGCTACATCCGCTTCAAAAGCAAGCTCGATCCGCGTTTGCGCGAACTTGCGATCCTGCAGGTCGGCTGGCTGGAGAAGTCGGAATACGAGTTCACCCATCACGTGAAGATCGGCAAGGAATTCGGCGTCACCGGCGAGGATATCGCGGGCTTGATGGCCGAGACCGAGGGCAAGCCGTCGAAGCTCGAGCCGTTGGCGAAAGCGATCCTGAGAGGGGCGCGCGAGATGGTGCGCGATCTTGCGATGTCGGAGGCGACGTTTGCCGAGATCAAGCGCGAACTTTCCAACGAGCACATGGTCGATCTCGTGCTCACCATCGCCTTCTACTGCGCGGTGGTGCGGGTGCTGGCGACGATGAAGATCGACAATGAGCCTTATTATAAAGAGGTACTTGAGCAGTACCCGATACCCGGAGTGAAATGACATGCGCCTGAAAGATCGCGTCGCCATCGTCGTTGGGGCCGGGCAAAGTCCCGGCGAAGGCATCGGCAACGGCCGCGCCACGGCGCTCACCTTCGCCCGCGAGGGCGCCAGGGTGCTGTGCGTCGATCACAATCTTGCATCGGCGCAGGAAACCGTCGACATGATCGCAGGCAAGCAAGGCACCGCGGTCGCCTTCAAGGCCGACGTGACCAAAAATGCCGAGATCAAGACGATGGTCCAGGATGCCCATGACCGCTGGGGCCGCATCGACATCCTGCACAACAATGTCGGCGTCAGCCTTGCCGGTGGCGATGCCGAGCTGCTCGCTATCACCGAGGAGGCGTTCGACCGCTGCGTGGCGATCAACCTCAAGAGCTGCATTCTCGCTGCCAAGCACGTGATCCCGATCATGCGGCGGCAAGCAAGCGGCGTCATCATCAACATCTCGTCGATGGCGGTGATCACGACCTATCCTTACGTCGCCTACAAGGCGACGAAGTCGGCGATGGTCGCCTTCACCGAACAACTTGCCTATCAGAACGCGTCTTACGGCATCCGCGCCAATGTCATCCTGCCTGGCCTGATGAATACGCCGATGGCGGTCGACACCCGGGCGCGCGAGTTCAAGAAGACCCGCGCGGAGGTCGAGGCCGAACGCGACAGCCAGGTGCCTTTGCGGAGGAAGATGGGCACCGGCTGGGACGTTGCCAATGCCGCGCTGTTCCTCGCCTCGGACGAAGCGAGCTTCATCACCGGCGTCACCCTGCCGGTCGACGGCGGCGCCAGTGTAAGACGGGGTTAGCCGGCTGCTCGCGCAAGGCGGCTGTGCTTCGCGCCGTAGGCGAAATAGATCGCAAGCCCGATCGCAAGCCATACCGCCAGCCGCAGCCAGGTATCGACCGGCAGGCCCAGCATCAGAAAGATCGAGGTCGCAGCGCCCGCCGGCGCCACGATCCAGATCAAGGGCGCGCGGAACGGACGCTGCAAGGCCGGATCGGCGATCCGCAACACCAGCGTTCCGACCGAGACGGCCGCGAACGCGAACAGCGTTCCGATGCTGACGAGTTCTCCGACAAGGCCGATCGGCAACAGGCCCGCAAGGACGGCGACGATAGCCCCGGAGCCGATCGTCGAAACATGCGGGGTGTGGAAGCGCGGATGGATTTTCGCCGCGGCCGGCGGCAGCAAGCCGTCATGTGCCATGGCGCGGAAGATACGGGGCTGGGCGAGCAGCATCACCAGGATGACCGACGTCAGGCCGAGCACGATCCCAAGCTTGATCAGCGGAGCGAGCCAGCCGATGCCGGCAGCATCGATCCCGACCGCAATCGGGTCAGGCACGTTCAATCGATCGTAGGGAACGATGCCCGTCAGGACGAAGGCGACGGCGACGTAAAGCATCGTGCAAATGACGAGCGAGCCGAGGATGCCGATCGGCATGTCCCGGTTCGGTGTGTTCGCTTCCTGCGCGGCCGTCGAGACCGCATCGAAGCCGATATAGGCGAAGAACACCACGGCGGCACCGCGGATCACGCCCGACCAGCCATAGACGCCAGTGCCGGCATTCGGCGGAATGAACCGCCCGTCAGGATTGGCCGCTGTCACCCAGTTCGCCGTGCTGAACGCGTGCGCGGCGAAAATGATGAAGAGGAAAATGACCGTCAATTTGACGGCAACGATGAAATCGTTGAAACGCGCCGATTCCCTGATGCCGATCACCAGCAGGGTTGTGATCACGACTATGACCGCAACCGCCGGGACATTCAAGATGGCACCGGTTGCGGACCATGCGTGCTGCGCGGGGTCGTAAGCCAGCGGCGCAGAGACAAACTGCGCCGGCGGATTCAGGCCGAAGTCTTTTGCCAAGCTCACGGCATAGCCGGACCAGCCGATCGCAACCGTGATGGCGCCGACCGCATATTCGAGGATCAGATCCCACCCGATGATCCACGCCATCAATTCGCCGAGCGTCGCGTAGGCATAGGTATAGGCGCTCCCGCTGATCGGGACGGTCGAGGCCATTTCGGCGTAGCAAAGTCCGGCGAATCCGCAAGCCACCGCCCCCAGTGCAAACGACAGCGTCACTGCGGGGCCTGCATTGGCGGCGGCCGCGTGCCCGGTGAGCACAAAGATGCCAGCGCCGATGACGCCGCCAACTCCCAGCGTGACGAGATTGAGCGCCGAAAGCGTACGTCGCAAGGGCCGCACTTCCGCGTCGACACCGGCGTGGGCTGCTTCCGCTACCAGCTCGACGATCGATTTTCTGGCCCAGACATCGGTCAAAACCATGCCTCCGGAACGCGTCCACTCGCACGATCAACCGTCAACAGCAGCTCCACAAGACAATTAGTGGCTGATCCGCCAGATAGTTCCATTGCCGTCTTCCGAAACCAGCAATGCGCCGTCGTGCGCGATTGCGACGCCGACCGGACGGCCCCATACCTCGGTGCCGTTGACCACGAAGCCGGTAACAAAGTCCTCGTATTCGCCGGTCGGCACACCGTCTTTCAGACGGATGCGGACGATCTTGTAGCCGGTTCGCCTCGACCTGTTCCAGGAGCCATGCTCGGCCGCGAAGGCGTCACCACGATATTCCGAAGGGAAATTGGTACCCTCGTAAAATATCAGTCCCATTGATGCCGAATGAGCCTGGATCAGCACGTCGGGGATGGTGACCTTGCCCTTGAGATCGGGCCGCTCGCCCGCATGCCGGGGGTCTTCATTGCCGCCGATATAAAACCACGGCCATCCATAGAACGCATTTTCGCTGATCCGGGTCACGTAGTCGGGCACCAAATTGTCGCCGAAGCCGTCGCGCTCGTTGGTGGAGCACCACGGCGTGCCGCTCTGAGGCTGGATGGCGAGGCCGACGCAATTGCGGATGCCGCTTGCGAATATCTTTTGGTCTTTGCCATCGGGATCAAAGGACAACACTGCCGCGCGATCGGCTTCGTAACTCCAGGCGGCGCCGAGCGCATGGCGGCTGGTCCATGACTTAAGCCCGCCAGGAGGCGCGCCCAGCTCCTCGCCATCATTGCCGGCAGATCCCACCGAGACCAGCATCCGCTTGCCATCTGCCGTAAAGACAATATCGCGGGTCGAATGACCGGATCCATGTGGGAGATTTGCAACGACGGTCTTGGGCGGACCAGACGCCTTCAGATCGCCTGCGCGATAGGCAAAGCGCACGACACTGTCGGTGTTGGCGACATATACCCATTGCGGATTATCGCCGCGCGGGAAGAACGCAATTCCAAACGGGCTGTGCAGCCCGCTCGCAAAGATCTCGTTCCCGACCGGCTTGGCCGTGCCGTCCGGGAGGCGAAGAACACGAATACGGCCAGCGTGTGTTTCGGCAACAAAGATGTCTGCATTTGGCGCGACCCTGACGATGCGAGGTCCGCGCAATCCTTCCGCAAGCAATTCGACCTTGAAGCCGGGCGGCACTTGCGGCGCCGCGCCAGGGGGTCGCGCGACGATCTGGGAGACATTGGCCGCCGAAGGGGTCGCGCCAGGTTTCGGCAGGTCCTCGGGCCTGATCAGGCGGATCGTGCCGGGCTTGTCGCGTTGCCAATCGCCGAATGCCTCCTTGCCGTGCAGTGATTGAGCCGTCGCCATGCCACCAAGGGTCGCAAACCATGACAGTGCGGACACAGCCGTCAGCATCGAACTTTTTTGCATCTTCTTTCCTCGCAGGCTGTGCACGCGCAGATAACGATTATCTTCTCTAAACGTTCATGTTGATCACTTTGCCCTGATCACAGGGTTGGCTGTGCATGCCCCACGCCGTAGCGCCCAAGATGATTTTCTGGCACAAAGCCCGTTCGACCGGACTGCACGGAGGTCAAGCGGATGCGCACCAAGGGATCTGATGTTCTGGTCGCCGCGCTGGAAAACGAAGGTGTCCAGCGAATTTTTGCACTCCCGGGCGAAGAGAATCTTGATGTCATCGAGTCCTTGCGGAAGTCGCGAATTGAACTTGTTCTGACACGCCACGAACAGGCGGCCTCGTTCATGGCAGCGACACAGGGGCGCCTGACGGGGGCGCCCGGCGTCTGTCTCTCCACACTGGGACCCGGAGCACTGAATTTCACGACGGGTGCGGCCTACGCGTATCTCGGCGCTATGCCGATGATCATGATCACGGGGCAGAAGCCGATCAAGAGCGCGGGCCAGGCGCGGTTTCAACTGGTCGACATCGTCGGCACGATGCGGCCGCTGACCAAGATGACGCGGCAGATCGTGTCCGCCGATTCCATTCCATCGCTGGTCCGCGAGGCGTTCCGGGTCGCCACCGAAGAACGGCCGGGACCGGTCCATCTCGAGTTGCCTGAGGACATTGCCGCGGAAGCCAGCACAGCTTCGGTGATCCCGCCGCATCAGATCGACAGGCCCGTGGCTTCGCCCGCGGCGCTGAAACGCGTCGTCGATCTGATTCTGGGCGCCAGGCGTCCGCTGGTCATGATCGGCGCTGCGGGCAACCGGCCGCGGCTTGTCGAAGCGCTTTCCGATTTTGTCCGCAGAACGCAAATTCCGTTCTTCAATACCCAAATGGGAAAAGGCGCAGTCACAGGCAATTCCGAATTGTATCTCGGCACTGCGGCGCTCTCGGAGCGAGACTACGTCCACGACGCCATCGAACGCGCCGATCTCATTATTACGATCGGTCACGACACCGTCGAGAAGCCACCGTTCCTCATGGGCGACCGCGGACCGAAAGTCGCCTATGTCGGATATGTGTCGGCGACCGTGGAGGAGGTTTTCCATCCCGACGCAGAATTGATTGGCGATATCGGAACAAGCGTGAGCGCGCTTGCGGATGCGCTGCACCAACGCATGAAGCCCGATCCGGAATTTCTCAGGCTGCGGGACGATATTCACGCGCACATCAACGAAAGAGCCGACGACAACCGCTTTCCAGTCATTCCTCAGCGTCTCGTGCATGACGTTCGCAGCGTCATCCCGGAAGACGGCATCGTCTGCCTCGACAATGGCATGTACAAGATCTGGTTTGCGCGCAATTATCGTACTACCGTCGCCAACACGTTGTTGCTCGACAACGCGCTGGCAACCATGGGCGCCGGCCTTCCTTCCGCCATTGCAGCCAAGTGCCTCAATCCGCAAAAGCGCGTGCTGGCCGTATGCGGCGACGGCGGCTTCATGATGAACAGCCAGGAACTGGAAACCGCAGTTCGCCTGAAACTCGATCTCGTCGTTCTCGTGATCGAGGATTCCGCCTACGGGATGATCCGCTGGAAGCAGGCGGTCGACGGATTTCCCGATTTCGGGATGACATTCGGCAATCCGGATTTCGTTGCCTACGCGGCATCCTATGGCGCGCGCGGGCACCGGATTGCCGCCACCTCGGAGCTGGTCCCGACGTTGCAGGACGCATTCAAGCAAGGCGGCATCCATCTGCTGGTTGTTCCGGTCGACTACAGCGAAAACATGCGCGTGCTGGTCGAGGAACTCGCAGGGCGCTAGGCCGGCTCAATGCCCTTTCGCCGGTGCCCGTAGGTCGATCGTCTTGATGGCGAACGCCAAGGGGATCATGACGAGGCCAACCATGGCAAGCGACCAGAATGCGTCCATATAAGCCAGCAGGTTGATCTGTTGCTGCAGCGACTGCCCGACCCAGGCGATCGCCTGCGACGCCGCATCGGATGCGTTCGACCCCCGGGCCTGGAAAAACCGTGTCATCGCATCGATCGTCTGCTGATAGCCGACATCTGAGGGCACGATGTGCTCGACCAGGCGGCTCTGATGGAATTGCTGGCGCTGCTGCCAAACCGTTTGCACCATCGCCACGCCCATCGATCCACCGAGGTTGCGCGCGACATTGATGAGCGCCGAGGCTTGATTGGTCTTGTCCGGCGGAATGCCCTGATACGATGCGGTCGTCACGGGCAGGAACAGGAGAGGAAGACCGAATGCGAGATAAACGCGCGAAAGCGCGGCGTAGCCATAACTGATGTCGCCGGTGAGGCCCGTGAGATGCCACATCGAAAGGGCCGCGATGGATGCACCGGCGATGAGCAGATATCTCGGCTGCACGAAACCGATCAGCCTTCCCGTGATCGGCATCATGATCATGGTCACGACGCCGCCCGGTGAGAGCACCAGCCCCGCCAGCATCGCGGTGTAGCCGAGCTCAGTCTGCACGAATTGCGGCAGAATCTGCGTGGTAGCGATCACGATGGCGCCGGTACCGAGCATGAGCAGAAAGCACGTGCCAAAATGCCGGTGCCCCAACAGGCGAATGTCGACGATCGGATCGTCGCGCAGCAATTCCCAGAGCACCAGGGCGACCAGGCAAAATGCCGAGGTGAGCGCAAAACTTAAGATCAAATTCGAACCGAACCAATCATTGCGCTGACCCTCGTCAAGCACGAATTCCAGCGAGCCAAGGCCGATCGCGACCAGGATGAAGCCGATATAGTCGACGCGAAGGCCATTCTTCAGCAGTTCTCTTCGTTCTTCCTCCGCACTGGAAGGCTCGTTGACGAGTGTCCCGACCAGCACCAGCGAGAGCAGTCCCATCGGGACGTTGATGAGGAAGACCCAGTGCCAGGAATAGGTATCACTGATCCAGCCGCCGAGGGTCGGGCCGATCACCGGCGCGACCACCACCGCGATGCCGTAGATCGCGAATGCCTGACCCCGCTTGTGGGGCGGGAAGGAGTCGGCGAGGATCGCCTGCTCGCTCGTCGCCATTCCTCCGCCGCCCAGCCCCTGGAGAATGCGGAACACGACCAGGGCTTGCAGGCTCCATGCCATTCCGCACAAGAGCGAAGCAACGGCGAACGTCGCGACACATAACATGTAAAAGCGCTTGCGGCCGATCACCGTCGACAGCCAGCCGGAGATCGACAGCACGATCGCGTTCGACACAAGATAGCTGGTGACGATGTAGGTGCTCTGGTCGATGCCGACCGCGAGTCCGCCGGCAATATAGCGCAGCGCGACGTTGGCGATCGTCGTATCGAGCACCTCCATGAAGGTCGCGATCGAAACGACGAAAGCGATGAGATACGGATTGTGGCCGCCGGCCGCGGAGCGTTCCGGCGACCAGCTTCCCGAAGTGCCTCCGCCCTGCGCGATGTCGGTCATCGTACCCTGGTCCAGGGCACGACCGACATGCCTGGCCCGACCGGCACGTCGGGCGGCCATTTGTCGACCGTGATCTTGACCGGCACGCGCTGCACCACTTTCACAAAATTGCCGGTGGCGTTCTCCGCCGGCAGCAGGCTGAAGGCCGTGCCCGAGCCGGGCTGCACCGAATCCACGCGACCGGTCAGCTTGCGGTCTGGATAGGCGTCGATGCTGAATTCGACCGGCTGGCCCGGACGCATGTCGGTGAGCTGCGTTTCCTTATAGTTCGCGACGATCCAGACTTCGTCCGGAACGAACATCGTCAGGCTCTGACCGGCGGTGACGAAGGTGCCTACCGCGCCGGTCAGCTTGACGACGCGGCCGGACTGAGCCGCTGTCACGCTGGTATATCCGAGGTTCAGCTTCGCTTGGTCGAGTTGCGCCTGCGCCTGCTGCAGCGAGGCGCGCGCGCTTTCAAGCTGGGCTTCCAGCGTCTTGATTCCCAGCTCCGCGGCGACCAGGGCGGCTTTGGCGCGAGCGGTATTGGCTTGCTGAGCCTGCAGATCGGAGCGCGTTTGCTGCTCGCGTTGAACGGTGCCGGCGCCTTTGTCGACCAGGTCCTTGGCGCGATCCTCTTCTTGCTGCGCGAACTTCAGTTGCGCTTGTGCTTGATCGAGCTGCGCTTTCGCCTGGTTGATCTGCTCGTGTTGGCTGTCGATCTGGGCTTGGATGTTGTCGATGTTGGCCTGCGCCACGGAAACCTGGCCCTGCGCCTGATCGACTGCGATCTTGTAGTCGCGATCGTCGATCCGCGCCAACAGGTCGCCCGCGTTGACATGCTGGTTGTCGGTGACCGGCACCTCGGTGACATAGCCGCCTACCTTCGGCGCGACCGAAAAGCTCCGCGCCGCAATGAAGGCATCGTCGGTGGATTCGTAGTGACGGACGCTGAGCCAGTAAACCAGGCCGCCGATCAAAGCGATAAGCAGCAGACAGAGACTGGCCGTCGCAACAATCCAGTGCTCGCGCAACCGGCCGCGCAGCGAGGGCGGCTTGCGCACTGCCTGCGATTGATCACTGGCCTCGCGGGCCTGCTCCGGCGCGGATTTTTGCGCGGGATCGCGCTCGGGCGGCTGTTTCTTTTCAGCAAATGTCCCGCGCTCTCTGGTCTGGGCATCCAATGATGGCACCTCGAGCAAGGAAAACGCACGGCCAAGCCGTCGGTCGAGGTGGTAACCGCCCGGCTAGAGCTTCGTTCCCGGTGTCTCCCGGGCCGAGTGCTGGGGCGGTTCACGAACCACGGAAGTGGGAACTAGGTGCGTGTGATCGGATGCGCGATCGACGACGATGTCGCCGTGTGTACTTGCCTGATCGTGGTAGCCGTCGCAAATGCAACCGCAACACCGAAAGCAACCATGAATGCCGTCAAGGCGAATTTCGGGCCCATGATGCGGCCTCCTATCTTAGTCTCCTCCACCCCCCGCGCCCGCATATGGGCAGCCGGTGCAACGATTCAAATCCATGCGGGAACCTGACCCGCCAACAGGAGCGCCTTGCGTTCGCGATTCCCTGGTGCGGTCTTGAGGTGCCGTCCCCAAAAGGACCCCGGTTCCAAATTGGGACGGCGCCATGCACGCGAGCACGGCCTCGCCGCGCAGAAACAGTTCGACGAAAGATTTATTGAACCGGCCGGAACCCGCATCGACGGGCGGAGTTGTTCCACTTCTGCCAAATCGAGCGGGTTCCAATTTCTCACTGCTATTTATCTTATTGCTTGATTTGGCATTTTTATGAAGCTTCTATGCCGAACGTTGCAGCGCAGATTCAGATCGGCGATGCATTTTGCGGGGGGAATGTCATGAGCGATCTTGATCCCGGAGCAACCGCGCCGCCCGCCCGTCCCATCCCGATGCGAAAACCAAACGGCGACGCGGCCCCGGATTCGCGGCAAGATCTATTGCACGCGCTGCAGGCGATGCGCAGCGGCGACTTCTCGGTACGAATGTCGGGCGATCAACTCGGGATCGACGGCAAGATCGCCGATACTTTCAACGAGATCATCGCAGCCAATCAACGCATGGCGCAGCAGCTCGAGCGCGTCGGCCAGGTTGTCGGCCGCGAAGGCAAGACGCGGCAGCGCGTCAGATTTGGCCTTGCCTCCGGCTCATGGGCCGACATGGAAAGCTCCGTCAATACGCTGATCGACGATCTCTTGTGGCCGACCCGCGAAGTGACGCGCGCGGTCGCCGCTGTCGCGCAAGGCGACCTCCTGCAAACCGTGGAGCTTGACGTCGACGGCCGCCCGCTGGGCGGCGAATTCTTGCAGTCGGCCAACATCGTCAACACGATGATCAAGCAACTCAGCGTGTTCACCTCGGAAGTGACCCGTGTGGCGCGCGAAGTCGGCACCGAAGGCAAGCTCGGCGGCCAGGCCCAAGTGCCGGAAGTGACCGGCGTGTGGAAGGACCTGACCGAGAGCGTCAACTCGATGGCCAACAATTTGACCGGCCAGGTTCGCAACATCGCCGAGGTGACGATCGCGGTCGCCAATGGCGACCTCTCCAAGAAGATCACGGTGGACGTCCGCGGCGAGATCCTGCAGCTGAAGGAAGCCATCAACACGATGGTGGACCAGCTTCGCTCCTTCGCCTCTGAAGTCACCCGCGTCGCGCGCGAAGTCGGCACCGACGGCAAACTTGGCGGCCAGGCGATCGTGCCCGGCGTCGCCGGCACCTGGAAAGACCTGACCGACTCCGTGAACGCAATGTGCGGCAATCTCACCGCGCAGGTGCGCAACATCGCCAACGTCACCACGGCGGTTGCCCGCGGCGACCTCTCGCGCAAGATCACGGTGGATGTGCGCGGCGAAATCCTGGAATTGAAAGACACCATCAACACGATGGTCGACCAGCTCAACTCCTTCGCATCGGAAGTGACCCGCGTCGCGCGCGAAGTCGGCACCGAAGGCAAGCTCGGCGGTCAGGCCCAGGTGCCGGGTGTGGCCGGAACCTGGAAGGACCTCACCGATAACGTCAACTTCATGGCGAGCAATTTGACGGCGCAGGTGCGCAATATCGCCGACGTCGCCACCGCGATCGCCGGCGGCGACCTATCCAAGAAGATCACCGTGAACGTCTCGGGCGAAATCCTGCAATTGAAGGAGACGCTCAATACCATGGTCGACCAGCTCAACGCCTTTGCTGGCGAAGTGACGCGCGTGGCGCGCGGCCGCCGAGGCGGCCTTCGGTGCCGACCTCGCGCGCCACGCGCGTCGCGCGCGAAGTCGGCACCGAAGGCAAGCTCGGCGGCCAGGCGCTGGTGCGCGGTGTCGCCGGCACCTGGAAGGACCTTACCGACAGCGTCAACTCGATGGCTTCGAATCTCACCGGCCAGGTCCGCAACATCGCCGAAGTCGCCACCGCGGTCGCCAAGGGCGACCTGTCGAAAAAGATCACGGTGAACGTGTCGGGCGAAATCCTGCAGTTGAAGGAAACGCTCAACACGATGGTCGACCAGCTCAATGCGTTTGCCTCCGAAGTGACGCGCGTGGCGCGCGAGGTCGGCACCGACGGCAAGCTCGGCGGCCAGGCTCAGGTGACCGGCGTCGCCGGCACCTGGAAGGATTTGACTGACAGCGTCAACTCGATGGCCGGCAATCTGACGGCGCAGGTCCGCAACATCGCCGAAGTCGCGACCGCAATCGCCGGCGGCGACCTGTCGCGCAAGATCACCGTCGATGTACGCGGCGAGATCCTGCAGCTGAAGGAAACGCTCAATACGATGGTCGATCAGCTCAACCGGTTCGCCGGCGAGGTGACGCGCGTGGCGCGCGAGGTCGGCACCGAAGGCCGCCTCGGCGGCCAGGCCAACGTGCCGGGCGTCGCCGGCACCTGGAAGGATTTGACCGACAGCGTCAATTCGATGGCAGGCAATCTGACCGCGCAGGTCCGCAATATCGCCGAAGTCACCACGGCCGTCGCCCGCGGCGACCTGTCGCGCAAGATCACGGTCGACGTGAAGGGCGAAATCCTCGAGCTGAAAAACACCATCAACACGATGGTCGACCAGCTCAACGCGTTCGCGTCCGAAGTGACCCGTGTGGCGCGCGAGGTCGGCACCGAAGGCAAGCTTGGCGGCCAGGCCGAGGTGCCCGAAGTCGCAGGCACCTGGAAGGACCTCACCGACAACGTCAACTTCATGGCCTCGAACCTGACCGCCCAGGTTCGCAACATCGCCGAGGTCGCGACCGCGATCGCCGGCGGCGACCTGTCGAAGAAGATCACCGTCGACGTGCGCGGCGAAATCCTGCTGCTCAAGGACACGCTGAACACCATGGTCGAGCAATTGCGCTCGTTCGCCGCCGAAGTGACGCGCGTGGCGCGCGAGGTCGGAACCGAGGGCAGATTGGGCGGACAGGCCGTGGTGCCCGGCGTTGGCGGCACCTGGAAAGACCTCACCGACAACGTCAACCTCTTGGCCGCCAACCTGACGACGCAAGTGCGCAACATCGCGGAAGTCACCACCGCAGTGGCGCGCGGCGACTTGTCGCGCAAGATCACGGTCGACGTGAAGGGCGAAATCCTCGAACTGAAGAACACCATCAACACGATGGTCGACCAGCTCAACGCGTTTGCCGGCGAAGTCACCCGCGTCGCCCGCGAGGTTGGCACGGAAGGAAAGCTTGGCGGCCAGGCGCAAGTGCCCGGCGTCGCCGGCACCTGGAAGGACCTCACCGACACCGTGAACTTCATGGCCGCCAATTTGACCGAGCAGGTGCGCGGCATCGTCAAGGTCGTGACCGCGGTTGCCAACGGCGATCTGAAGCAGAATCTGACGGTGAAATCGAAGGGCGAGGTCGCGGCTCTCGCCGACACTATCAACAACATGACCGAGACCTTGGCGACATTCGCCGATCAGGTCACCAGCGTCGCGCGCGAAGTCGGCGTCGAGGGGCGGCTCGGCGGCCAGGCCAACGTGCCCGGTGCTGCCGGCACCTGGAAGGACTTGACCGGCAACGTCAACCTGCTCGCCGCCAATCTGACGTCGCAGGTGCGCGCGATCGCGGAAGTGGCGACCGCGGTGACCAAGGGCGACCTCACCCGCTCGATCCAAGTGGACGCGCGAGGCGAAGTGGCGGAGCTCAAGGACAACATCAATACGATGATTGGCAACCTGCGGCTCACGACCGACGTCAACACCGAGCAGGACTGGCTGAAGACCAACCTCGCCCGCTTTACCAACATGCTACAGGGCCAGCGCGATCTCACCACCGTCGGCCGGCTGCTGCTGACCGAACTGACGCCGCTGGTCAACGCGCATATGGGCGTGATCTACCAGGTCGCCAACGAAGACAATCCGCAGCTGAACCTGCTGGCGGCCTACGCCGGGGACGGCGTCTATCCGCACCTGCGGATCGTGCAATTCGGCGAGGGCTTGATCGGGCAATGCGCAATGGACAAGCGCCAACGGCTGGTCGCCGACATCCCCGCCGATTCCGTTCCGATCAATTCGGCGCTGTTGCGCATAGTCCCGAAAAATCTCGTGGTACTGCCGGTCCTGTTCGAGAACCAGGTCAAGGCCGTCATCGAGCTCGCCTCGGTGAGTTCGTTCACGACCTCGCAGATGACTTTCCTCGAACAGCTCACCGACTCTATCGGCATCGTGCTCAACTCGATCGAAGCCACGATGCAGACCGAAGGGCTCCTGAAACAGTCCCAGCAATTGGCCGGTGAATTGCAAACGCAACAGCGGGAATTGCAGCAGACCAACGAGCAGTTGGAGCAGAAGGCTCAGCAGCTTGCCGAACGCAACGTCGAAGTCGAGCGCAAGAACCAGGAGATCGAGCAGGCCCGCCGTGCGCTCGAGGAAAAGGCAACCGAGCTTGCGCTGACGTCGAAGTACAAATCCGAATTCCTGGCCAACATGTCGCATGAGCTGCGCACGCCGCTCAACAGCATCCTGATCCTGGGCCAGCAGCTCACGGAAAATGCGGACGGCAATCTGTCGGCGAAGCAGGTCGAATTCGCCCGGACCATCCATGGCGCGGGGACCGACCTGCTCAACCTGATCAGCGACATCCTCGACCTCTCCAAGATCGAATCCGGAACGGTGACGGTCGATGCCGAGGAAATCCTCACCTCCAGCCTTCTGGATACGGTCGGACGCCCGTTCCGCCACGAAGCGGAAAACCGGCAGCTCGCGTTCAACATCGAGCTCGACCCGAATCTGGCGCGCAGCATCGTCACCGACTCCAAGCGCCTGCAGCAGGTGCTGAAGAATCTGCTGTCGAATGCGTTCAAGTTCACCGCCGAAGGCGGAGTCCGCCTGAAAGTCTCCGCGGCACTCGGCGGCTGGAGTGCCGAACATCCCGTCCTCAACACTGCGCCCGCCGTGATCGCCTTCGAGGTGTCGGACAGCGGCATCGGTATCCCCCTGGAAAAGCAGAAACTGATCTTCGAAGCTTTCCAGCAGGCAGACGCCGGCACCAGCCGCAAATACGGCGGCACCGGCCTTGGGCTCGCGATCAGCCGCGAGCTTGCAAGCCTGCTCGGCGGCGAAATTCATCTGCGCAGCGCTCCGGGCAGAGGCTCCAGCTTCACGCTTTACCTGCCGCTCAAATATTCCGGTCCCACGGTGGCGCCGCGCAGCAGCGGCGCGCCATACAGCCCTGCTCCGGCGTTGCCGACCGCGACGCAGGAATGGGTCATCGAGCAACTGCCGGATGACCGGCTGAACCTGGAACCCGGCGACACCATTCTGCTGATCGTCGAAGACGACCCGCATTACGCGCGCGTTCTGATTGATCTCGCCCGCGACAAGGGGTTCAAGGTGCTGGTCGCCTCGCGCGGCGCGGAAGCGCTGGATCTCGCCAAGCAATTCCAGCCGGCTGCGGTCTCGCTCGACGTGTTCCTGCCGGACATGCTCGGCTGGACCGTGCTGAGCCAGTTGAAGCACAATCCGTTGACGCGTCACATCCCGGTCCAGATCATCACGCTGGACGAGGATCGCCAGCATGCGCTGGCGCGCGGCGCATTCGCCTTCGTCAACAAGCCGACCACGACCGAAGGCGTCAGCGCGGCACTGTCACAGATCAGGGAATACGCGCGGCCTCGCCGCAAGCGGCTGCTGATCGTCGAAGATAATGCGGCTGAGCAATTAAGCATCCGGGAGCTCCTCGACCACGACGACATCGAGATCGTCATTACCGATACCGGCGCCGGCGCGCTCTCGGCGCTGCGCGATAACCCCTGCGATTGCGTGGTGCTGGACTTGCGGCTGCCCGACATGAGCGGGTTCGAGGTGCTGGACAAGATCCGCAACGACGACGGGCTGTCCAACGTTCCCGTCGTCGTATTCACTGGACGGGAACTGTCCGCCGAAGAAGATGCGCAACTTCACACCATGGCGCGGAGCATCGTGGTCAAGGGCGTGGAGTCACCGGAACGGTTGCTCGACGAAACGTCATTGTTTCTGCACCGTGTGATCACGGAATTGCCGATCGACAAGCAGCGAATGCTCGAAAAGCTCAACAGTTCCGACGAAGACCTTGTGGGCAAGACCGCGCTACTCGTTGACGACGACGCCCGCAACATCTTTGCTCTGTCCAGCGTCCTGGAACGGCGCGGCATGAAGGTGCTCACCGCGACCACCGGAAGCGAGGCGGTCACACTCGTCGAATCAAACCCTGAGATTGCGATTGTTCTGATGGATATCATGATGCCGCAAATGGACGGCTACCAGACAATGGCGGCGATCCGGCAAAATCCGTCGTTCGGCCGCCTTCCCATCATCGCGCTCACGGCGAAAGCGATGAAGGGCGATCGGGAGAAGTGCCTGGAGGCCGGCGCCTCGGACTATCTGGCCAAACCGGTCAATACCGAGCAACTGCTTCTCGCCATTCGCATGTGGCTGCATCGCTGAACGGTATTTCGATGATGGACCATGAAAAGGTGAACATCCTTCTGGTCGACGATCAGCCAGCCAAGCTGCTTGCCTATGAGGTCATTCTCAAGGAGCTCGGCGAAAACCTCGTTGTCGCCGCGTCGGGCCGCGAAGCGCTCGAGATCCTGCTGAAAAATGAAATCGCGATCATCCTGGTCGACGTCTGCATGCCGGAACTGGACGGTTTTGAGCTCGCCGCCATGATCCGCGAGCATCCCCGTTTCCAGAAGACCGCGATGATCTTCATCTCGGCGATTCAGGTCAGCGATATCGACCGGCTGCGCGGTTACGAAATGGGCGCGGTCGACTACGTTCCGGTGCCGGTCGTGCCCGAAGTGCTGCGGGCGAAAATCAAGGTCTTTGCCGAGCTCTACCGGAAGACCCGGCAACTGGAGCGGCTCAATACCGAGCTCGAGGACCGCGTTCGCGCCCGCACCGCGGAGCTGGAGAAATCAACAGCGAAGCTGGTCGAAAGCGAACAGCGCCGCAGCATGGCGATCGCCGCCGGCAAGATGGGCTCGTGGGACTGGGACTGGATCAACGGCGACTGGATGTGGGACGAGGGCCAATACCGGATCTTCGGCGTCAATCCGAACAGCTTTGAGGTGACATCGGCGAACATCCAGGCCTTGCTGCATCCCGATGACCTGGACGAGTTGCGCAAGGCGATCGCCGAATTCAGCAAGGGCGCGCGCTCGTACGAGGCGGAATTCCGCGTCAACCGACCGGACGGCGAAGTGCGTTGGTGCGTCGGCACTGCGGCGGCGACGATCGACTGGAACGGCCGCGTCGTCCGCGTCAGCGGTGTGACGGTGGATATCAGCGAGCGTAAGCGCGCCGAAGAGCGCCAGACCCTCTTGACCCGGGAGGTCGATCATCGCGCCAAGAATGCGCTGGCACTGGCGCAGTCAATCGTTCGCTTGACCCGGGCGGACACTGTGAAGACCTACGTGGACGCCGTTGAAGGACGCATCAATGCGCTCGCGCGGGTGCATACTATCCTCTCGCTGTCGAGCTGGCAGGGCGCGGAGATCGGCAAACTGATCGACGAGGAGCTCGCGCCTTATTGCAGGGGCGGCCAGATACAGCTTTCCGGCGCCGAAGTGCAACTTCAGCCGGCGACTGCGCAAACCCTTGCGCTCGCCTTGCACGAGCTGGTTACCAACTCGGCAAAATACGGCGCGCTGTCCGTCCTGTCGGGCCAACTGTCCATTGCATGGGATGTTGAAAACGACTTGCTCGCGTTGACTTGGGAAGAAACTGGTGGGCCCTCGGTCCGAACACCGGCTTCGCGAGGCTTTGGCACGCGAAGCCTGATCGCGAGCGTCGAATCGCAACTCGGGGGACGAGTCTTGTTCGATTGGCGCGCCGAGGGCCTGGTCTGCCGGTTGCTTGTTCCGTTGGTACGACCAGCGCCGATGCCGATGCAAAACGATCGATACGCAGGGATGCCGGCCGGCCGGCCCTTCCAGAAGGTGTCCTGATCTCACAGGCGGTCAATGCTTCAGGATCTTGGCAAGGAACGCCTTGGCGCGCTCCGACTTGGGATGGTCGAAGAACGCCGCGGCATTGGCGGTTTCGACGATCTCGCCGCTGTCCATGAAGAAGACCCGGTTGGCGACGCCCCTCGCAAAGCCCATTTCATGCGTCACGCACACCATGGTCATGCCCTGCTTGGCAAGGCTGGTCATGACGTCGAGTACCTCGTTGACCATTTCCGGATCGAGTGCGGAGGTCGGCTCGTCAAACAGCATCACTTCGGGGTCCAGCGCAAGCGCGCGGGCGATCGCGACGCGCTGTTGCTGGCCGCCGGATAGCTGCGCAGGATGCTTTGTCAAATGCGCCGACAGTCCGACCCGGGCCAGCAGCGATCGCGCCTTCTCTTCGGCCTCGGCCTTGCCCCGCCGCAAGACCTTGGTCTGCGCGATTGTGACGTTGCTCAAGACCGTGAGATGCGGAAACAGCTCAAAATTCTGGAACACCATTCCGACCGTGCGGCGCAGGGTGGCAAGGTTGGTGACGCCGGGCGCCAGCCGAAAGTTGCCGACGACGATTTCACCGGAATCGATGGTTTCAAGGCCATTCATCGTCTTGATGAAGGTGCTTTTCCCCGATCCGGACGGCCCGCAGATCACCACGACCTCGCCCCGTGCGATAGAGGAGTTGCAGTTTTTCAGGACCTGAAACGCGCCGTAGAACTTCGAAACGTTCCTGATCTCGATCATCAGCGCGCCCCATAGGAAAGCCGACCCTGCAGCTGCTTCACGAGCTGCGAGGCAGCGTAGCAGATGATGAAATAAATCGCGCCGACGGTCAGATACATCTCGACAAGCCGGCCGTCGCGCTGCGCGATCTTGGTCGCCGCGCCCAACAAGTCGGTCGCCGAAATGACGTAGACCAGCGATGTATCCTGAAACAGGATGATGGTCTGGGTCAGCAGGATCGGCAGCACGTTGCGGATCGCCTGCGGAAACAGGATATAGATGTAGGAATGAAATTTGGAGAGGCCGAGCGCCTCGCATGCCGAATACTGCCCCGCCGAGATTGAGCGAAACCCTGCGCGTACGATCTCGGCGTAGTAAGCCGCCTCGAACAGTACGAAGGTCACAAATATCGTCAGCGATGCGCCGACCGCCACCGGGCGTCCGTGGTTGGTAAACCAGCCGATCGCCCAGGGGACCAGAAAGAACACCCAGAAGATCACGAGGATCAGCGGGATCGACCGCATCAGATTGACATAGGCGGTCGCAAAGCCCGACAGCAGTCGGTTCCGCGACAGCCGCGCCACCGCCAGCAGGCTTCCGAAAATGATGCCGCCGGCGACGCCGACGACCGTGATCTGCAGCGTGAACCACAGGCCCGTCATCAGGAACGGCCAGGCCGAGACGAGTGCTGCGAGATCGACCCTCATCGTTCAAGCCTTCCCGCTCGCAATACCCGGCAGCCGCGCAGCTTGCTCGATCCGGTGCATCACCTGCCAGGCGATCAGCGCGATCAGGAGATAGATGATCGTCACCACACCGAAGGCCTCAAAGGTGCGAAACGTGTTCTCGTTGATCTCGCGTGCGGTCGCCGTCAGCTCGACAAGTCCGATCGTCAGCGCTACCGACGTGTTCTTGAAGATTGTCATGAACTCGTTGGTGAGCGTCGGCAGGATGATGCGGAACGCTTGCGGCAGCAGGATCAGGCGGTACATACCGCTCGCATCGAAGCCCAGCGCATTGGCCGCTTGAGCTTGCCCTTTGGGAAGGGCCTGCAACCCGGCCCGCACCTGTTCGGCAATGCGCGCGGCCGTAAAAAGGCCGAGACAGATCAACGCCGGGACAAAACTTCCCCACGGCGGGTCCATCTGCTTGATCGCCATGCCGATGCGCGCGGGCAAAAGCTCCGGCAGCACGAAGTACCAGAAGAACATTTGCACCAGCAGCGGAATGTTGCGGAAGGTTTCCACATAGACCCGCCCGATCCTGGGCAGAATGCCATCCGGAAATGTCCTGATCACGCCGACCAGCGTGCCGACGACAAGCGCGATGGTCCAGGCGCCGAGCGCAAGACAAAGCGTCCAGGCAAGACCGCTGATGATCCAGTCGAGATATCGCCCTGCCCCGTCCGGCGTTGCTTCGAACAGTAACGACATGCGCGACCCTCTTTTCTCGGACCGGATCGCCTAGGTTTCCGCCACGCTGCTTGCCTTGGTCACTGGCCGATCGCCTTGTCGCTCGGAGCCTTGACCAGCTCCCTGAGTTTCTCCGATTGCGGGAAATGCAGGTTGATGTTCTTGGGCGGGATCGGGCTCTCGAACCATTTGGTGTAGAGCTTGTCATAGGCACCGGACTGCATGGTCTCGCGAAGCGTTTCATCGACAATCTGCTTGAAGCCGGCGTCGGCTTTGGACACGACAAGGCCGTAAGGATCGCTGGGGAACGAGTCGGCGAGGAACGCTAAATCATCGGGCGCGTTCGCGGTCGCCTTCAACCCGGCGAGCAGGATGTCGTCCTCCATGAAGGCCACCGCCCGTCCGGTCTGCACCAGCAGGAAGGATTCCGCGTGATCCTTGGCTTGCAGGATTTTCATCCCGAGCCCCTTATCCGCGTTGAGCTTGGCGACGAACTGCGCCGTGTTGGTGCCCTGGGTCACCACCACGGGTTTGCCCTTGAGATCATCGGTAGTCTTCAGGCCTGAGGATTTCAGCGCGATCCATTTGAACTGCGGTGCATAGAAGATCAGCGAGAACGAAACCTCGTTCTGGCGCGTGACGGTGTTCGCGGTTGAGCCGCATTCGATATCGACCGTGCCGTTCTTGACCAGCGGGATGCGGTTGGAGGAATTAACGGCCTGATAGGCGACCTTGAGATCGGACAGACCGAGTTTTGCCTTAACCTTTGCGACCACGAGGCTGCAAAGCTCGACCGAAAAGCCGATCGGCTTCTGGTTGTCGTCGAGATAGGAGAACGGCACCGAGGCTTCACGATGGCCGATGGTGATGGTGCCCGCGTCCTTTATTCGCTGAAGCGTTGGACCGAGCCCCTCAGCGGAGCTGGCCGGCGGTGCCCATACGAGTGCAAGACTTAAGGCCGCAACGACGCTGTAAAATTTCACCATGACAGACTCCCATCTCTTGCAAATGCCGGACCCTCGGCCGACCCGAATTGCACATCAACCTGATGTGACCGACGCGATCGCCGCATCGATCGCATCGCCGAGGCGATCGACGATGACATCCACTTGTCCCTCATTGACGATAAACGGGGGCGCCAGCAGAACGTGGTCCCCGTTCAGGCCGTCGATGGTGCCGCCCATCGGGTAGACCATCAGGCCGCGCGCCATCGCCTCGCCCTTGACTTGAGCGTGCAGCTTCGACCGTGGGGCAAAGGGCTCTCTGGTATCGCGATCTCTGACCAATTCGACACCGCGAAACAGGCCGCGTCCGCGGATATCGCCGACATGATGGTGGTTGGCAAACCGCTCTTCCATCCTGCGCTGCAGATGGTTGCCCATGGCGACGACGTTATTGAGCAGGTTATCGCGGCGAATGACTTCCTGCACGGCAAAGCCGGCCGCAGCGGCCATCGGATGGCCCATATAGGTGTGGCCATGCTGGAAGAAGCCCGAGCCCTTCGAGAATGAATCGAAGATTCGCCCGCTGAGCAGCACCGCGCCGACCGGCTGATAACCGCCGCCCAGCCCCTTGGCGATCGCCATCAAGTCGGGCGAAATCCCCTCCTGTTCGCAGGCATGCAGCGTACCGGTGCGGCCCATGCCGCACATCACTTCGTCCAGGATGAGCAGCACGCCATAGCGGTCGCAGATCGCGCGAATCCGCTTGAAATAGTCGGCGACCGGCGGCACCGCGCCAAGCGTCGCACCGACAACGGTCTCCGCCACGAAGGCAATGACCTGATCGCCTCCGAGCTCGAGGATCTTGTCTTCCAGCGCCTGCGCCGAACGCGCCGCATAGTCGGCATCGCTCTCGCCCACATCCTGCAACCGATAGGCATAGCAGGGATCGACATGGTGGGTTTCGATCAACAGAGGCCGGAACTGGGCGCGGCGCCACTCGTTGCCGCCCGTCGCCAGCGCCCCCAGAGTGTTGCCGTGATAGCTCTGATGCCGCGCGATGACATGCCGGCGCTGACTTTCACCTTTTTCGACAAAATATTGCCGCGCCATCTTGATGGCGGCCTCGATTGCTTCCGATCCGCCGCTCACGAGATAGACGTGATCGATGCCTTCTGGCGCGTCCTCGACCAGGCGATCCGCCAGCTTCTCGGCAATTTCTGTCGTGAAAAAGCCGGTGTGGGCATAAGCGAGCGTGTCGAGCTGCTTGTGCAGGGCCGCAAGGATATCCGGATGACCATGTCCAAGACACGAGACGGCGGCGCCGCCCGAGGCATCGATGTACCCTTTGCCGTTCCGGTCGAACAGCTCGATGCCCTTGCCGCCGACGGCAACCGGCATCACCGCATTCGCCGCGCGATGAAGAATATGGGTCATGAGGTCTTCTTGTTGGCCCTTGGTTTCAAATGCGTGTTGAGCGCCGCGAGATGCTCATCGGTGTGGCGCAGCGTGGCAAGCGCGTCGTCGCCGCCGCGGCCTGCGATGATTGCGCCCAAGATTTCGGCGACCGCGAATGCCGGCGACATCGCGTGGAAAAACGACGGGCTGTCGGTCGCCACGATCACGGCATGCTGCGCGATCTGCGCCAGCGGCGCCACCTCGCTGTCGGTGATCGCAACCACGGCCATCCCCTGCTCCACGGCATATTCCGCAAGTTCCACCGTCAGCCGTGTGTAAGGCAGCACGCTTGCGACCAAGAGAACGTCCCTGCTGGTGGCGCGCGCCAAGGCGTCGGCGCCGGTAGCGGCGATGCCGTCGATGTGGGTGGAACGTTCGCCGACAAGCGAGAGCACGTAATGAAGATGCCAGGCTATCGAGTGGCTTGAGCGCAGGCCCAGACAATAGATCCGGCGCGCCGAAGCTAGCGCCCTCGCCGCCAGGACCAGCCGCTCAAGCCGGTCGGGCGCGGCAAGGCGCTCGATCTGCCTGCCGATCGAGCGCAGCATTTCCGCGGCCAACGCCTTGTCTCCCTTGAGCTTCTGGCTCGCGACCTGGGCGCCGGCCTTGCCGGCGAAGCCGATTTCGCCGTCACGCACCGCCGCCGCGTAAAGTTCGCGCACGCCGTCGTAACCGTCCATGCCGAGGTGCTTGGCGAGCCGGGTCATCGTTGCCGGCTGGACACCGGCCTGGCGCGCCTGCTCGCGCATCGACAGCAGCGCCACGTCGCGGGGTCGTTCCAACACATATCGGGCGCCGGCCTGAAGCTGGCCGGACATGGTGTCAAACGCCTTGATGATCCGGTCGGCTAGCGGGCCATGATCCATGGCGGGAGCCTAATCCACTCCCTGGCTATTGCAACACATGTTTCATATCATCCAGATGTAATTCAGTTGAATCATTTTCGCCCGGACCCTCAAATGTTGATGCGGCCCAGCCGGCGCCCAATCACCCGGTATTGCCGGGATTGTGATCGCTGATAGGCCTAAGACTGCTTTGTCCGATGGCATCGCGACCACATCTTCACACAAAGTCTATTCGGACGATTGGGACAGCCAACATAGATCCCCCACCAAACCTGAATCGCTCAAGCCTTGCTAATTTTTTCTCAACATGAACCTGCAGACAAAGATCAACCTCGCGGCATGTGATCGCGACCTCCGGCTCGACTTCGCGCGCGGCATCGGCGCGACCGACCTGTTCGTGTTTGCGGCGGGTTACGCCGCCGCGATTTTCTATGGAAAAATGCTGCTGGAGCGCGGGCTCGTTGTCACGGCGACCCGCATTTTCAAGCGCATCTGCCACCTCTATGCCGCCTACCTCGTCCTGTTCGTCATTTATGTCGGCACCATCACCTACGTGGCCGCCCAATATGCCGCGCCCGCAATTATCGCCGAATTCAACATCAGCGGCATCATCGATCATCCGATCCGGATCCTGATCCACGGCCTGCTGCTGCAAGCCAAGCCGCTTAACCTTGACGTGCTGCAATTGTTCATCGCCCTGATGGCGCTGTTCCCGCTCGCGCTGTGGGGAATGTTTCGCTGGCCGACCCTGACCATGATCGCCTCGATCACCCTGTACCTCGCTGCGCGCGCGCTCGACTGGAATCTGGCTTCGTTTCCGGATGGCCGCTGGTACTTCAATCCATTTTGCTGGCAGCTGCTTTTTGTGCTCGGCACCTGGTGCGCGCTGGTCGGTGCGGGACTGGCGCGTTCGGTCTCGAAGTTTCCGCCGCTGCGCATTGCTGCCCTGTTTTATCTGCTGTTCGCTTTGATCATCACGATCGCGGGCAAGAACCCTGCGCTTGCAAGCTTGATCCCAGACTGGTTGATCGGCTCCTTCCTGCCCAACGACAAAGAGAACATTGCGCCCTATCGCGTGCTTCATCTCCTTGCCTTGGCTTTCCTGTTCACGCGAGTCGTCCCGAACAACGCGCGTTGGTTCGGCTGGAAGGTCCTGCAGCCCGTTCTCATCTGCGGCGAGGAGTGGCTCGCGGCCTTCTGCGCCGGCGTCTTTTTGTCATTTGCCGGGCACCTGCTCCTGATCACCGGACCGAACTCGCTTGCGATGCAGATCATTGTAAGCGCCGCCGGAATCTCGATCATGACAGGTGTGGCCTACTACGTGTCCTGGTCGAAACGGCAGGACTACAAATCGGCCTACGGCGCGCGATCCTGACGGGGTCGCTGCATCCGGATTCCCTGACCACCCCCCAGAATGACGATCTTCACGCGCGGGAAGCCGCCATCGGGCGCGAATCGGCGCGTGGCGGCGCCGAATACTAATATGGCTTGGGTCGCGGACCGCGTCGTCGATAGCGGCGCGCAAGCGGTCGCAACAGGCGCTCGATCAGCACCCCCGCGCCGAGCCCCACGACGACGTCGCTCGCCCAGTGCGCCAGCACAATGATACGCGTCGCAGCCAGCGCGCCGCCTACCGTCCAGGCCAACTTCTGCCATTCCGGATATATCCAGGATATCGCCGATGCCAGCGCGCCGACATGCAAGGCGTGCCCCGACGGAAAGGCGTCATAGGGCTTGCCGGAACGGGGAATTCCGCGCCGCCGCCCGTGCACCATGCAACGATCAGGACGCTCCTGGTCGATGAAACTCTTCAAAAGGTGCGGCAGGATACTGCTGGCGAGCACGCAGGCCAGCATGTGGTCGGCACCCGCGCGCTGGCGCGGTCCGCCGCGCAGGCTTCCAAGCCACAGGCCGATCGACAACGCATAGAGCAGATGTTCGTCTGCCGCCCATGTCAGCATGCGCGAGGTCCGCTCGAGCTGCGGCGTGGTATTGTCAGCGACAAAGCGGGCGACGGCCCGGTCTGCGGCCAGCGGTTCGACATGCACACGGCGCATGCGGAAAAAATCCATCGCGGCCGGCATTGTTCCCAAGCCACGGTCGGACCAGGAAACACAATCCTTTCTGAATGTTAATGCGACAAGACAGTGGGGAACCGTTCAAAATGTCGCGCCAGCGAATGTCCCAAAGGCTGCAGAACAGGTAAACTTATGGAACGTTGCAAGAGCGCTTCCCGCGCCGCTCTGAAGGCAGGTTCATGGACCAACCCGTAAAGCCCCCGACCAAAGCGCCTCCCAATGAGGCTTCGCCAAAGGACAAGCCGCGGCCGCGCCGAAGTTTCGTTCTGCCCGCTCTGGTGGTTTTGCTGATGGTCGCCGGCGTCGTGTGGTGGACCCGGCAAGGTAGTGCTCCGCAGCAGGGCGCAGGCGGTGGCGCCGGCCGGAGCGCCGCGCCGATGTCGATCGTCCCGGAAACGGTCAGCAAGGGCGATATTGGCATCAATCTCAACGCGCTGGGAACCGTCACGTCGCTGGCCACCGTCACCATCAGGAGCCAGATCAGCGGCTATTTGATCAAGATCGATTTCAAGGAAGGCGAGGAAGTCAAAAAAGGCGACCTCATTGCCGAGATCGATTCGCGCCCGTATGAAGCGACGCTGGCCCAGGCCAAGGGTCAGCTTGCGCGCGACGAAGCGATTCTCAAAGGAGCGCAGGTCGATCTCACGCGCTATCAGGGGCTGGCGGCACAGAATGCGGTGCCGCACCAAACGCTGGATACGCAGATCGCGCTTGTCGCCCAGGACCAGGGCACGGTCGAAGCCGACCGCGCCGCGGTCAAGTCGGCCGAGGTGAATCTGAATTATTGCCGGATCCTCTCGCCGATCGACGGTCGCGTCGGATTGCGCCAGGTCGACCTGGGTAATTATGTCACGCCGGGCGACACCAACGGCATTGTCGTGATTACGCAGCTTAAGCCGATCAGCGTGCTGTTCACGGTGCCCGAGGACAATTTGCAGGCGATCGCAAAGCGCCTGCAGGCGGGCGCCATGCTGCCCGCGACCGCTTTCGACCGCAGCGGCGCCAACAAGGTTGCCGACGGCACGCTGCAGACCTTCGACAGCCAGATCGATCCGACCACCGGCACGATCAAGCTGCGCGCGACATTCCCGAACGAGGCGGAAGCGCTCTATCCGAACCAGTTCGTCAATATCCGCCTGTTGCTGGACACGCACAAGGACGTGACCACGATGTCCACGGCCGGCATCCAGCGCGGCGTGCCGGGAACGTTTGTCTACCTGGTCAATGCCGACAGCACGGTATCGGTCCGCCCGGTAAAACTCGGCGTGACCGAAGGCGATCGCGTGGAGGTGCTCTCAGGGCTGATACCGGGCGATCGCGTCGTGATCGATGGCGCCGACAAGCTGCGCGATGGCGCCAAGATCAATGTGCGAGCGGCGGCAGAGACCAACGCACTACCAGGCCCAACCAAGTCACCGGATCAGACGACGGGCCCGGGAAAAACCGACGGCGGCAAGAAGCGGCGCTCGGATGACGGGCCGAAACAATGAACCCGTCACAGCCGTTCATCATGCGGCCGGTGGCAACGACGTTGCTGATGATCGCCATCATGCTGTCGGGCATGCTGGCGTTCCGCTTCCTTCCCGTGGCCGCCTTGCCGGAAGTCGATTATCCGACCATTCAGGTCCAGACCTTCTATCCCGGTGCCAGTCCCGATGTGATGACCTCCTCCATCACCGCCCCGCTGGAGGTGCAGTTCGGCCAGATGCCAAACCTCAACCAGATGAGCTCGGTGAGCTCCGCCGGCGCATCGGTCATCACGCTGCAATTCGGACTGAGTATTTCGCTCGATGTCGCCGAGCAGGAGGTGCAGGCCGCCATCAATGCCGCGGGCAACCTCTTGCCCTCCGACCTGCCGGCGCCGCCGATCTACGCCAAGGTGAATCCGGCGGACGCGCCGATCCTGACGATGGGCTTGACGTCCAAGACTATGCCGCTCACACAGGTGGAGGATTTCGTCGACACCCGGCTGGCGCAAAAAATCTCCCAGCTTCCAGGCGTTGGCCTCGTCAGCATCAGCGGCGGCCAGCGGCCCGCGGTGCGGATCCGTGCCGATATCCGCAAGCTCGCCGCCTACGGGCTCAACATCGATGACCTGCGCACCACCCTTGCCAACGCCAACGTCAACACGCCGAAGGGAAACTTCGACGGGGGGATGCGCGCCTACACGATCAATGCCAATGACCAGATCCGCAACGCCGGCGATTACAAATCCCTGATCGTCGCCTACAAGAACGGCTCGCCCGTCCGTCTCGGCGACGTCGGGGACGTCGTCGATGGCGCGCAGAACGAAAAGCTCGGCGCCTGGATGAACGAGACCCCGGCGATCATCCTCAATATCCAGCGGCAACCCGGCGCCAACGTCATTTCCGTGGTCGAGGGCATCAAGGCGCTGTTGCCGCAATTGCAGGCCACGCTGCCGGCGGCGATCGACCTCAACATCCTGACCGACCGGACCGTCACCATCCGCGCCTCGGTGCGCGACGTCGAGTACGAATTGTCGCTCTCGGTCGTGCTGGTGGTGATGGTGATCTTCGTGTTCCTGCGCTCCACGCGGGCAACGCTGATCCCAAGTCTTTCCGTTCCGCTGTCGCTGGTCGGCACGCTCGGGGCCATGTATCTGTTCGGTTTCAGCCTCAACAATCTTTCGCTGATGGCGCTGACCATTGCCACCGGCTTCGTGGTCGACGACGCCATCGTCGTGATCGAGAACATCTCCCGCTACATCGAGGAAGGCGATCCGCCCCTGCAAGCCGCGCTTCGCGGCTCCGAGCAGATCGGCTTCACCATCATCTCGCTGACGGTGTCGCTGATCGCCGTTCTGATTCCGCTATTGTTCATGGGCGACGTTGTCGGCCGCCTGTTCCGCGAATTCGCGATTACGCTGTCGGTGACCATCCTGATTTCGGCGATCGTCTCACTGACGCTGGTGCCGATGGCCTGCGCCAAGCTTTTGAAGCCGGAGACCGAAGCGCACGAAAATGCGTTTCAGCGTTACAGTCGCGAAGGCTTCGAACGGGTGATCGAGATCTACGGCGACATGCTCAACTGGGTACTCGACCGGCAGACTTTCGTGCTCTTGATCGCGCTCGCGACCTTCGGCCTCACCGCGCTGCTCTACGTCGTCATCCCCAAGGGATTCTTCCCGCTGCAGGACACCGGCGTCATTCAAGCGATTTCCGAAGCGCCGCAGTCGGTCTCCTACGCCGCGATGGCGGAACGGCAGCAGCAATTGGCGAGCGTCATCTTGCGGGATCCCGAAGTCGACAGCCTTTCGTCGTTCATCGGCGTGGACGGCACCAACACCACGCTCAACAGCGGCCGCGTATTGATCAACCTGAAACCGCACGACCAGCGCAAGTCCGACGTTGCGACCGTGATGCAGCGTATCAAGAATGCTACGGCCTCGCTCACCGGCATCACACTCTATATGCAACCGGTGCAGGACCTGACCATCGAGGGCACCGTCAGCCGGACGCAATACCAGTTCATCCTGCAGGATGCCGATCCGCTGCAGCTTGCCGAGTGGACGCCCAAGCTGGTCGACCAGCTGAGGACGCTTCCGGAGCTTGGCGACGTCACCAGCGATATTTCGGCGCAGGGGCTTTCCGTGTTCGTGGAGATCGATCGCGACCAGGCGGCGCGTTTCGGGATCACGCCGGCCACCATCGACAATGCGCTTTACGACTCCTACGGCCAGCGCATCGTTTCCACCGTCTTCACCAATTCGAACCAGTACCGCGTCATTCTCGAGGCCGACCCGGCCCTGCAAAATTCGCTCGAGGCCCTGTCCAAGATCTACCTGCCGTCGTCGATCGGCACCACGCCGGTACCGCTCGCGGTGATGGCGAAGATGCGCGAGGAAACCGCGCCGCTGCAGATCTCCCATCTCGGACAATTCCCCTCCGCCACCGTGTCTTTCAATCTGGCGCCGGGCGCAGCCCTCGGCGCGGCCGTGACCGCGATCAAGCAAGCGCAAGTCGATATCGGCGTGCCGCTCGGCATTATCACCAGCTTTCAGGGTGCGGCGCTTGCGTTCCAGTCATCGCTCTCCAACCAGCTCTTCCTGATCCTGGCTGCGATCGTCACCGTCTATATCGTGCTCGGCGTGCTCTATGAGAGCTTCATCCATCCCCTCACTATTCTCTCGACACTGCCCTCGGCTGGTATCGGCGCGCTGCTGGCGCTGATGATCGCCGGCGACGACCTGACGATCGTCGCGATCATCGGTATCATTCTGTTGATTGGCATCGTGAAGAAGAACGCGATCATGATGATCGACTTCGCGCTCGATGCCGAACGCAACGAGGGCAGGCCGCCGCGGGAAGCGATCTATCAGGCCTGCCTGCTGCGTTTCAGGCCGATCATCATGACGACGATGGCTGCCGTGCTGGGCGCCCTGCCCTTGATGGTCGGCACCGGCGCGGGTTCGGAACTGCGGCATCCGCTCGGCATTTCCATCGTCGGCGGTCTTCTGGTCAGCCAGATGTTGACGCTGTTTACGACGCCGGTGATCTATCTCTGGTTCGACCGCCTGGCGTCGCGGTTTTCCGCACGGCCCGATACTGCCGGCCAGACCAGCGGATCGAGCTGAGCCATGGATCCGTCAACACCCTTCATTCGCCGGCCGGTCGCAACGACGTTGCTGACGTTCGGGCTCGCCGCAGCAGGAGCGGTAGCGTTCTTCAAGCTGCCGGTCGCGCCGCTGCCGCAGGTGGATTTCCCGACGATTTCGGTGCAAGCGAGCTTGCCGGGCGCGAGCCCACAAGATGTCGCAACGACGGTTGCAAGCCCGCTCGAGCGTCATCTCGGACAGATTGCAGATGTAACCGAGATGACCTCCTCGAGCACGGTAGGCAGCACGCGCATTACGCTGCAGTTCGGGTTGAATCGCGACATCAACGGCGCGGCGCGCGACGTGCAGGCCGCAATCAATGCGGCCCGTGCCGACCTTCCGACCAGCCTGCGGACCAACCCGACCTACCGCAAGGTCAATCCCGCCGACGCGCCGATCCTGGTCCTGACCTTGACCTCCGATACCGCGACACGCGGCGAACTCTATGATGCCGCCTCGACCGTGCTCGCGCAGAAACTCTCGCAGGTCGAAGGAATCGGCGAAGTCGTCGTAAGCGGCAGTTCGCTGCCGGCGGTCCGGGTCGACCTGATTCCGCAAGCCCTCTACAAATACGGCATCGGCCTTGAGGACGTGCGAGCGGCGCTCGCCAGCGCCAATGCGCACAGCCCGAAAGGCGGCATCGACGTCGGCGATCAGCGATACCAGATCTACGCCAACGACCAGGCCAACAAGGCCATCGACTACCAATCGCTGATCGTGGCTTACCGCAACGGCGCGGCGGTGCATCTTTCTGATGTCGGCGAAGTCACCGATGGGGTGGAGAATCTCCGCAACTCCGGGCTTGCCAATGGCAAGGCGGCAGTTCTGGTCATCCTGTACCGGCAGCCAGGCGCCAACATCATCTCTACCGTCGATCTCGTAAAGGCACTGCTGCCTCAGCTCCGGGCATCCATTTCGCCTGCCATCGATATCGCATTGGGCGTCGACCGTTCGACGACCATCCGCACCTCGTTGCGCGACGTCGAGCGCACCCTGGTCCTCGCCGTGCTGCTGGTGATCATCGTGGTCTTCGCGTTCCTGCGGAACTTGCGGGCCACGTTTATCCCCGTCGTCGCGGTCTCGGTGTCGCTGGTCGCCACCTTCGGCGCCATGTACCTGATCGGCTACAGCCTCGACAATCTGTCGCTGATGGCGCTTACCGTGGCGACCGGGTTTGTGGTCGACGACGCCATCGTCGTCTTGGAAAACGTCACCCGCTACATCGAGGCTGGGCTGTCGCCGCTTGAAGCCGCACTCAAGGGCGCCAATGAGGTCGGCTTCACCGTGCTCTCGATGAGCATCTCGCTGATCGCAGTGTTCATCCCGATCCTGCTGATGGGCGGCATCGTCGGGCGGCTGTTCCGCGAATTCGCGATGGTGATCTCGATATCGATCCTGATCTCGCTTGCGGTCTCGCTGGCAACGACGCCGATGATGTGCGCCGTACTGCTTCGCAGCCACACCGGCGAGCGGCACGGCTGGCTTTATTGGGTCAGCGAGCGCTTCTTCGAGGCGATGCTGGGTTTCTACCGGCGTAGCCTGACTTCGGCGCTGGAACACCCGCGATCGGTGATGCTGATCCTCGCTGCGGTGCTGGGTCTCAATTTCTACCTCTACGGCATCATCCCGAAGGGCTTCTTTCCGCAGCAGGATACCGGGCGAATCATCGGCGTCATCCAGGCCGATCAGAGCATCTCGTTTCAACTGATGCAGCAGAAGCTGGCGCAGTTCATCTCCATCATCAAGAAGGATCCCGCGGTCGAAACCGTGGTCGGCTTCACTGGCGGCGGCCAGACCAATTCCGGGTTCATGTTCATGTCACTGGTTCCGCTCAATGAGCGCCACGTCTCCGCCGATGGCGTGATCGGCCGGCTCAGGCGCGAGATGGCGGTCGTGCCGGGGGCTACCCTGTTCCTGCAATCGGTGCAGGACATCCGTGTCGGCGGCCGGGCCAGCAACGCGCAATATCAATACACGCTGCAGAGCCCGACACTGGAAGAGCTCAATGAATGGGCACCCAAGATCGCGGCAGCGTTGCAGCGCGAGCCAAATCTCGCCGACGTCAACAGCGACCAGCAGAACATGGGGCTTGAGTCCAGTCTGGTCATCGACCGCGACGCCGCAGCTCGGCTCGGGATCACGGTCAGCCAGATCGACAACACTCTTTACGATGCCTTCGGCCAGCGCCAGGTCTCCACCATCTATGTCGCACGCAACCAGTATCACGTGATCATGGAGGTGGCGCCGCGTTATTGGCAAAACCCCGAGACACTGAAGGATGTTTACGTCTCCACCTCCGGTGGCTCGGTCGGTGGCTCGCAGGCGACCAACGCGGTAGCCGGCACGGTAGCGGCGACGACAACCGCTAAGTCCACCGCCGCACCCCCCGCCAACGCGCAGGCCGCGCGGAATCTTGCGACCAATTCGATCGGCGCCACCGGCAAGGGCGTCGCCTCGACCGGTTCGGCGGTCAGCACCAAACAGGAAGCCATGATTCCGCTCGCTGCCGTCGCCCGCTTTAGCCAAGGCGCGACACCGCTTGCCGTCAATCATCAGGGTCTGTTGGTCGCCAATACCATCTCGTTCAATCTGCCACCGAACGTCTCGCTGAGCACCGCGATCGCCACCATCGAGGCCACCATGAACCGGATCGGCGTGCCTGCAACGATCCGTGGCACCTTCCAGGGTACGGCGAAGGCGTTTCAGGATTCGCTGAGCAATCAGCCGTTCCTGATTCTCGCGGCCCTGGTCACGATCTACATCGTGCTGGGCGTGCTCTACGAAAGCTATGTTCATCCGCTGACGATACTTTCCACCCTGCCGTCCGCCGGCGTAGGAGCGCTGCTGGCGCTGATGGCGTTCAATACCGAATTCAGCATCATGTCGTTGATCGGCGTCATTCTCTTGATCGGCATCGTCAAGAAGAACGCGATCATGATGATCGATTTCGCGCTCGATGCCGAAAGAAGGCGCGGACTGAGCCCGCTTGACGCGATCCGCGAAGCCTGCCTGCTCCGCTTCCGCCCCATCATGATGACGACCATGGCCGCGATGCTCGGCGCGCTTCCGCTCGCTGTCGGCCTGGGCGAAGGCGGCGAACTCAGGCAGCCGCTCGGCATAGCGATCGTCGGCGGACTGATCCTGAGTCAAGTGCTGACGCTTTATTCGACACCTGTGATCTATTTGTATCTAGACAGGTTCCGCCTCTGGAGCCAACGTCTGAGAGGTGGTGGCGCGGCACCGCATGCGCCCGGGCCTTCACTGCAACCGGGCGAATAAATGCCGACAACTTCGTCAGTTCGAGACCTCCAGCCGATCCGCAAGCGTGCCGGAATCAAGACTGCGCGCGTCGACCTTGGCGGCAAATTGCGCGCCGCTTCCGCTCTGGCGGCGCTGGCGCTGTGCCCGGCACTGTCCGGCTGCATCCTCGGATCGGAGCGTCCGGAACTCAATCTCGATATGTCCGCTAGCTATCGCGCGGCGCCCAAGGGCGACGCCGACGCGGCCGTGCCGGTCCTGGATTGGTGGCGCGGCTTCCGCTCCGGCGAACTGACCTCGCTGATGGAGGCGGCCCAAATCTATAATCTGGATATCGCAGTCGCGATCGCCCAGATCGTGCAGGCCGATGCCCAGGTCGGGGTTTCGGGCGCACCCCTGCTGCCGACACTGACCGGAAATGCCAGCGCCGAACGGCAGAAGCAGAGCAGCGCCAATACGATCAGCAGCGGCCAGGGCTTCGGCGGTGCGACCTTCAATACCTTCCAGACCGGACTGACCGCGAGCTACATGCTCGATTTCTGGGGCAAGAACCGCGCTACGCTTTATGCCGCAGAAGAGAACGCGACGGTCTCGCGGTACAACCGCGAGGTGGTCACGCTGACGACGGAAGCGACGGTCGCCAACACCTATTTCCAGATTCTAGCTGCCCAGGAGGAGATACGCGTGACCCGCCAGAATCTGGCGGCGGCCGAGCGGATTCTTGCTGTCATCAAGAATCAGTTCAATGGCGGGACCGCATCTCAGCTCGACCTGTCGCAACAGGAAGCGGTGGTGGCAACCCAGCGAGCTGCCATCCCTCCGCTCGAAGTCACGCTGGGACAGAACATTGCCGCCATGGCAGTGCTGGTCGCGCGCGCGCCGGCGAATTTCACCGTCCACGGTGGATCGACCGGCCAAATCACCATCCCGCGCGTTACGCCGGGGCTGCCGTCGGAACTGCTCTATCAGAGGCCGGACATCCGCGAGGCCGAAGCGCTCCTCGCCTCCTCCAACTTCAGCGTCGAAGCCGCCCGCGCGGCGTTCTTTCCGCAAATTCAATTGACAGGCACGACCGGTTTCCAGAGCGCCGCGTTGGCATCGCTGTTCACGCCGGGCGCATGGTTCTACACGCTCACGGCGTCGCTGACCCAGCCGATCTTCGACGGCTTCCTGCTGGAAAGTCAGTTGAAACAGGCGAAAGGCGTGCAGTTGCAAAACCTCCAGGCCTACCGCAAGGCGGTGCTTTCCGCGTTCGCCGACGTCGAGAAGGCGCTGATTGCCTTGCAAAAATTTACCCTCCAGGAGCGGCTGCAAAAGGATGTCGTTACAAGCTCCCGCAAGGCCTTTGACGTCGCGGAAACCCAATTGCGCGGCGGCACCGTCAACCTCATCACGGTGTTGCAGACCCAACAGACGCTGTTCACGGCGGAGAACAACCTGGTGCTGGTTCGCCTGAACAAACTATTGGCCGCCAGCAGCCTGTTCCAGGCGCTCGGCGGGGGCTGGACGCCAAGAGGCACGCTGGTGTCACTCCAACAATGAGGCGAAGCGCTTGGTGCGGAAACTGATCTTCAACACGGCATTAGGGTTGGTGCTGGCGACCGCGAGCGGCGCGCACGCGCAGCAGGGCGGCGTTCCGCCAAACCGCACCCCGCTTGCCTTCGGCATGAATGCCGAACAAGCCTCGTCCGCATTGGGCGTGCCGTTGAACTATGTTCGCGGCCGTCCCGGAAACGAACTTTATCTCGCCCTGTCTAATGTCAAAGGCATGACATTGTCGTACCGCAGCGACGGGCTTTACCTGCAATTCCGACGCGGACGGCTTACCGGCTGGAAGGGCGATTGGGGAACGATCAGGCCTTGATGTGATGGACAAAGCCACCATGATCGCGCTGCGAAACATGCTAGCTGCTGCGGCCATCCTGGCCTCCTTGGCGGCAACACCGGCTTTGGCGGGGGACTACCGGGTTCTGCGCTACGGCAACACCAGCGGCTGGTACTACGACGGTCGTGACGACGGCCGCGACTTCCCCACCAACGGCTTCTTCCCAGGCAACTTCGCCGCCGATCCCTCCACGGCCTGGATCGGGGCCGCCGGGTTATTCGCAAGCAACCCCTGGCGCTCCGCCACGCCCTACCCTTCGCAAGTCGTGATCGGACCCTCGCGCGACCCGTCTTATTGCGCCCGGCGCTATCGATCCTACGACGGCGCATCCGGCACATTCGTCCGGCGGGACGGCGTACGCCACCCGTGCTGACATCCTCGGGGCGCGCGCGCCTTCGCGCCAGTTCCCCCCTCAGCGCCACATCGTGGGCGCGTCGTGCAGGGCTTCGCGGCCTGCCTCTTTCAGGTCGTCGATCGACCACTCTCCTTTGGTGGCAGCCTCGAGAATTCTGGAAGCAACGCGGGTTCGTGTCGAGCTTTCCTGCTGGGGGATGTTCTCGCACAGCTCATCGAGGATAGCGCGCAATAGCGCAGCCGTTTGCGGATCGAACATGGAGGCTCTCCAACCCGAGGTTCACATGATGACGCGGGTTTAGTCGCCGCCGATGTCAGCTTTGTTAAACTCACGAAGATTTCAGAAATCCGTTTGAGCATCGGAACCGGTACGGCGCTCGAAGCGTTTGGCATCTGGCCGGAGGCCGGTCATGCGCACCAACAAGCCGCCAGGACTGCTCTCGCCCGCCGGGCTGACCAAGCTCGTTGCCCACGCCGCCATGGGCGTTGCGATGGGCCTGCTGTTCGCGCTGGCGCTGATCCTGATCCACCCGTCGGGCATCGTCTTTCTTTATGGCGACGGCGCAAACGCGGACGGCATTGTGGCAATGGGTGCTCTCGTGCTGTCGTTTGCCATCGGAACGACACTGACGGGCGCCATCTTCATGATGACCGAAGAAGATAAATCCTAAGGCATGCACCCGTCCTTTTACATTCTCCTGAGGGCTCATGAGGAACGCATTGCTGCGAACGGCGATCAAGATTGCCCTTTTGGCGGCGCTGGCCATATCGCCGCTGCCGCATACGCGGGCCGAGGACGCGGCGGCATCGAAGCTTGTCGCCATTCCGCCGGACAAGGACACCGACATCAAATTCTACGCCGCTGACGGATCGGTCGTGACCGGCACTGACGCGCTGGCGCGGATGCCGAACGCCGATCTCACGCTGTGGGTCGCAGGCAATCAGTTTTTCGCCATGGACGAGGTGATCGGCGCGTTCAGGCGGGGCGAAGGGGGATTATCGGTCGGCCTGATGACGCTTCCCCCGGGCTTGATCGTTTCGGCGATCCTTGCCGGCGGATGGGTCTATAAGGGCCATGAATACGCCGCTACACCCGACGTCTACGCGTCGGTGAATTTGGGCCATCTCAAGCGATTGAAGGCCGCCAATCTGATGAGCCACTATGCCGTCTATATGCATAACGAGCTCCAGATTCTGGTGGCGAAGAACAACCCGAAGAACGTCACGGGAATAGACGATCTGGTCCGCACCGACGTCAAAACGTCAATGCCAAACCCCGTCAATGAAGGGATCATGCAGTTCTACGCCCGCAAAGTGCTGGAACAGCACAACATCTGGCAGCAGATTTCCGGCGGCAAAGAGTGCGCGTCTTGCCAGACCACAGCCAATAACTGGTTCACGGCCGTTCACCACCGCGAAACCCCAGCGCGACTTCAGGATGGAACATCGGACGCGGGTATTGTCTGGAAGACGGAGGCGCTGGAGGCGCAGCGCCTCGGTGCAAATCTGGATGCAGTCGAACTGCCACCGTCCGATAGTCTGCGAGACGCCGTCTCCTACGCCATCGGCGTACTGACCAACAGCAAGCACCAGCAAGCCGCGGATCGCTATCTGGCCTTTGTCGGCAGCGAGACAGGACAGGCGGCTTATGCGAAATTCGGCTTTGTGAATGCGACAGCGGACGAATTGCGCTCAAAACCCATCGACTGAGGTGGAGCACAAAATGCCGCCACGGAATTCGCAACCTAGGGCGGCCGCCGAATGCATCAATGCTACGCCGAGGGCCTGCTACTGGTTTACTAACCCTTTTCACACTTCTTCATGAAGCTGTTTTTTGCCGCGCCCGCTAAGGGTTTGCCGTCGGAGCCCACAGCC